>DATJIX010000421.1:0-11017 GCA_035492865.1 Mycobacterium sp.
GCCCTGGACCACAACGCAGAAGCGGCTTCCGCGGCCCTACTCCGTTCCGGTCGGCGGTGATGGAGGCGTCCGAAACTCCAACCTGCCACCGCCGAGCCGACCGCAGGACAACGACCTCGACATCACGCCAGAACACCGCCCAGGGATCCCGTATCCCGAGTGGAACTCGTGGACCAAGTCCTTTCTGCCCGACCATGTCGCAGTTCTCGAACGCGCACACACAAGCCGCGACCGACGACGTGTGACCGGTTCGGGCGACCTACGGAAGTGGTTCGAAGAGCACACCCACCGGTCCATGAAGAACCGGTTGGAAGACGGCTCCGATCTGGACGTCGAACAGTACGTCAGCCACTACATCGACCTGACGACCGGCGAGGCGATCGAGCCTCGCATCTTTCGAGATCTGCTGCCCAGCTGCCGCGATGTCACCACCGCGCTCCTGCTCGATGGAAGCTCCTCACTCGGTGTTCATGGCGGCAAGATCTTCAAGCTGGAACTCGCGTGCGCCGACGCGCTTTCGGCGGCGATGACGCTCGCCCGCGAACGGCACGGCATCTTCGTGTTCACCGGCAACACCCGGCACCGGGTCGAAGTCAACTGCCTCAAGGACTTCGAGGATCGCCAGTTCGTACCACCGAGCGGCCTCGGACTGGCCACCGGCGGATACACCAGGCTCGGCGCGCCCCTCCGCCATCTGACGGGTCGACTCCTGACGCAACCATCGGAGCGACGCCTGCTGATCGTCATCGGCGACGGATTGATATCCGACGAAGGATACGAAGGCCGCTACGCGTGGGCAGATGCGGCGCACGCCGTCGAGGAGGCCAACGACGCCGGGGTGAGCATCTACTACGTCGGCGTCGGTCCAACCAGGGTCGACCCCCTGCCTGAGGTCTTCGGACCTCGCCGCTCCCAACGCATCCGGCGGGTGGAGGAGCTCCCCCGGGTGCTGGCCCACGTGCACAGAGAGTTGGTGGCCGCATGACCGATACGTACCTCGCCAACGGCAACGAGGTTCAATTGTTCGAGCAGGCGTACAGCCAACGCCTCCCGGTGATGCTCACCGGCCCGACGGGATGCGGGAAAACCCGCCTCGTCGAGCACATGGGGGTGCTACTGGGCCGACCCGTGGTGACGATCAGCTGTCACGACGACCTGACGAGTTCGGATCTCGTGGGTCGGTTCATGGTTACGGGCGGAGACGTGGTCTGGACCGACGGTCCCCTCACCCGCGCCGTAAAGGCCGGAGCCATCTGCTATCTGGACGAGGTTGTGGAAGCGCGACACGATTCGTTGGCCATCCTGCATTCGCTGACCGACCACCGTCGCACCCTGTTCCTCGATCGGGCGGGCGAGGTCGTGGAGGCACCGGAGGCCTTCATGCTCGTCTGTTCATACAATCCCGCCTACCGCAGCTCGCTGAAGGAACTGAAGCCGTCCTTCCGGCAGCGGTTTGTCACGCTTCCGATGAGGTACCTGCCGCCCGACCGGGAGGCCGAGGTGATCGTCGCTGAGGCAGGCATTCCGCTGGCGTCCGCCCAACGACTTGTCCGGTGCGCCACCGCGATCCGCACCGCCGACGAGGCATTCCACTTCGAGCCGCCCTCCACCAGGGTTCTCGTCACCGCGGCGCAGATGGTCTCCGCCGGCGCAGGAGAGTTGGAGGCCGCCGAGGCCTGCATCCTGGCGCCACTGTCCAGTGACGGCGCAATCTCCGACGGTTTGCGCGAGGTCGCGGCTGCGAGCCTGGCCGACGCCGACAGCACGAGCACACCACGCTAGGGAAGGAGTACGGGATATGGACCAGAGGGAGCAGAAGCGTAAGCGCGCACTGATCGTCCTGCAGATCGTCATCTACGGCTATCTGCTGACGATGTTCGGAATCCAGCTCTACATGTCCTTTGTCCGCGGGTGGTGGGAGTTGTGAGTTTGGTTGTGCGGTCGGACAAGTCGGTCGGACTCGACGAGCACGACGAACAGTCCCGCCTGGCACAGCGACGCGCCGACAAGTGGATGATCGTCGGCGCGGCACTGATGGGGATGTGGGCACCCGGGCTCATCGGTTTCCCGATTTTCATGCGCGGGGTCTGGCTGCAGCGGCAGGCTGCGCGTGCAGGCCTGTCGGTGCGACCGATGATCGTCACGCTGATCGGATACCTCGTCCTCATCGACGGAATGCTCAACAGCCTCGGTTGGGCACTGGATCTGGTGGCCAACCACACCTTGATCAACAGGGTGCTGATGGTCGGCTGGGGCGCCATGTTCGACGCGGGCTATTTCTGGCACTACAACGAACTGTGGGTCGGCGGCGCAGCTGGGCCCGGCGAGAAGTCCATGGTGTTCGGGATGATCCTCACGGTCTTCGCGATGCGGTGCGCCGCGGCGATCGGGTTCCTGCAGATGAAGCGGTGGGGCCAGCAATGGATGATCATCACCTGCTGGATGGGTGTGCTCATCTGGTGTCTGTACGTGTTCAACATGACGATGTACGCCGATGTGCGCTATGCCGGTGTGGTCTTTCCGGTCATCGGCTGGTGGCTCTACGACATCTTCTACATCACGCCATTCCTTGCGATTCCGTACCTACACACCGTCAACCGCGAAATCTTCTCCGACTGAACTGATTCGAGGAGCCAAGACATGACGACGACGCCTGAGATCAAAGAGGAACCCAAGGGCGACGACCTCCCTCCGGGGACCACCCCCTACTACGCGAACATGCACAAGTGGATCAAACGGGCGGTGCTCGTCTGCCTCGTCGCCCTCGTCGTCGAGGGCGCGTTCACGCTGCCCTTCATGGCGGTCTACTACGGCTACCCGACACTGAGTCTCACCGAGATCTGTAGTGAACTGCTGAAGATCCGCTACTCCGACGACACGCTGGAATGCAAGGTCCCATACCCAGCGCTGGGGGCGCCCGAAGGAGCGGAAGGCAAGGACACCGCCAAGGACGAATGGGGCATCCAGCCGGTTCCGAAGTACCACCGGCTCGGTTTCCGCGAACTCGTGCGCATCCACGAGGAGCGTGAGGCACGACAGACCGCCCAACAGCAAGGCGCGCCGTGACGAAGTCCCTGGAGGAACACGCAGAGAACTGGGATCTTCGCCATGAAGACTTCAGAGACAACGACTTTCTGTACGACGTCTACGAAGTGATGCGCGACAATTCGCCGTTCGCGCATACCGATACGCCGTTTCTGAGCGCGACGCCGGGAGGTGCGTGGGTGGCGGTGCGCTACGACGAGTGCGTCCAGATCCTGCAGGATTGGGAGCACTTCTCGAGCAACCCGACGCCAGAGGCCTCCGAGCAGCTCGCAGGGGACCTGGTGATCACGCTCGACCCACCGCGCCAGCAGAAGTTCCGAAAGGTCCTCAACCCGTACTTCTCGCCTGCGCGGATGAAGGCGCTGCGGCCGCAGATCCGCGACGAAACCGACCGGCTGCTTGACGATTTCATCGCCGACGGCCGCGGCGACCTCGCTCAGGTCGCCTGGCGGCAGCCCGGCATCGTGTTCTTCAAATACCTGCTGGGTATGCCTATCGACGACGTCCCGCTGTGCATCGAGCTGACCGATACCGGGCTCAACGGGGACACCGAGGATTCTCGAATCGCCGCCTGGGGTGGTCTGTATCAGCACATTCACGACACAGTGACCGCACGCACCACGCAACCGGCCCGCGACGACATGATCGACGTGCTGCTGAACGCCGAGATCGATGGCGAGAAGCTGCAATTCGGTGACATCGTCGGCAACGCAATGCTGTTGGTGCAGGCCGGGCTCGAGACAACCGCGAGCGCGATGTCCTTCGCCTTTCACTACCTCGCGACGCATCCCGGGGACCGCGACCGGCTTCAGGCCGATCCCGAGCTGATCCCTCGAGCTGTCGAAGAGTTCATCCGGTTCTCCGGGTCGATACACGGGATTCCGCGGACGGTTGCGCAGGAAGTCGAGTTGAGTGGACAGACGTTCTGCCCCGGCGAATCGGTCATCGTCAACTACGCGTCCGCCAACCGCGATGCGAAACAGTTTCCAGACGCCGATCAGTGCATCCTCGATCGTCGGGAGAATCGCCATCTCGGGTTCGGCGCAGGGGTTCATCGGTGCCTCGGGTCGAACTTGGCGCGCCTGGAATTCCAAGTCGGTGTCGAGCAGGTGCTTTCGCGAATGCCCGACTTCGCCTTGGCCCCAGGGATCGACGCGCCGTTCCACGGCAACTCGGTGACCCGTGGGTACCGCGGCATACCCGTGGTGTTCAGCCCCGGTGAGAGGTCAGCGGCGTGACAGCGCAAGAAGGCTCGAGGCTTCACCACGTCGTGTTCGCCGTGGCACCGCAGCGTCATGACGCGGTCGCGCAGATGTTCACCGACCTCGGCTTCACTCTTCAGCCAGCCGAACTGACCGAATACGGGATACGCATCCACCTCGACTGGGAGCGAGGCATCGAGGTCATCAGCCCTGCCGCGGGATCGACCGCTCCAGTTGCCGCATCCGTGAATGAGTTCCTCGACAAGAACGGCGACGGCATCTACACCGTGGTGCTCAAGGTTCCCGGCGCCGCGGCGGCCGAGTCCGTGGCCGAGCGCTACGGCGCGACCATCCGCTTCCGGCAGAAGTTCGAGGGCGACGGCACGCATCTCGAGGAGATCGACCTTTCGGTGTTCGACCTGCCGCTGACGCTGCTGGACACCAGCCTGCCATGACCGTCAACACCGTCAAGCCGAGCGTGTTCGACGCCGGACTGCCGACGCTCAGTTACGACGTCACGGACACGCCGCAGCAGATCTACCCGCAATTCCGTGCTGCGCAGCAAGTAGCACCGATCGCGCTGGGACCCATTGGGCCAGAGGTGCTCTCGTACGAACTCGCCAGAGCGGTTCTTCGCGATCCTCGGTTCGTGGTTCCGACCGGCATCCACCTATCCGCACATGGCATCACCTCGGGGCCGCTGTGGGACAGGGTGACCCGCAGCATCTTGAACATGGAGGGTGAGGAACACCGCAGGCTGCGCAGCCTGGTGGCGCGGGCCTTCACGCCGAGGGCGACGGCACGCATGCACGACACCATTCACGCCGTCATCAACGAGCTCATCGACAGCGTGATCGGTTCCGGCCATTGTGAATTCATCGCCGACATCGCTCGCCCCTACCCGATACCAGTTATCTGCGCGCTGCTCGGTGCACCGCGGGAGGACTGGCAACAGTTTTCGCGGTGGGCCGAAGACATCTTCAAGATCGTCAGCTTCGACATCAACCTCGCTGAGGAGGAACCCGCGGTCCTCAAGGCCTGGGGTCAGTTCGACGACTACATCGACGGCATGATCGCTCAACGACGAACGCGGCTGACCGACGATCTGCTCTCCGAACTCATCCGTACCGAGGACGCCGGCGACCGACTCGATGCCGGCGAACTGCGAATGTTGGCGTTCAGCATTCTGGTGGCCGGAACCGACACCACCCGAAGCCAGCTCGGCGCGTCGATGCAGGTTTTGTGCGATCACCCCGACCAGTGGGCGCTGCTTCGCGACCGGCCCGACCTTGCGATGCAGGCCGTCGAGGAGACCATGCGTCACTCACCGTCGATGTGCAGCACCGTCCGTAGCGTCACCGACGACGTCACGATCGGCGAATACGCCTTCCCCGCAGGCACGTTCATTCTCGTCAATACCTATGCGGCCAACCGGGACAGCGCGAGCTACGACGACCCCGCGCGGTTCGACATCACCCGCGACGATCCGCCACCCATTCTGACTTTCGGCGGCGGAGTGCACTACTGCCTCGGCGCCAACCTCGCCAGGCTCGAACTCGCCGAGGCACTGAAGATCCTCTCCCGCCGGTTCCCGAATCCGCGTTGCGTAGGGACGGTGCCATGGAAACCGCTTCTCGGCCTGAGCGGGCCGACACGTCTGCCAATGGAGTTCGCCTGATGAGTTCGACGTCTGAAGCGCCACCTGTTGCCGCGGCACGCGAGGTCATCCCGTTCCGCGAGCGAAAGGGCGACATCGTCCTGTGGAGCTTTTTTCTGGTCAACGTCGTCTTCGTGACCTACCAGGCGGACATCGAGCAGCTGATCATCCGCGACCCTGACAACTTCGCCTACCCGATCTGGCCGCCTGCGTACATGATCGACTTCCTGCACTGGTACTTCGCCAACTACGACCCACTGCTCTACGAGCGCCCCGTCTGGTACACCACGATCGTCGTGATCGACCAAGTCGTCTACGGCCCCTTCTACATCGCCGCGCTCTACGCATTCTGGAAGGGCAAGGAGTGGATCCGGAACTGGTCGATCATCTGGGCGTCGGTGATGCTCGCCACGGTGACAGTCATTCTCGGCGAAGAGATCGCCGGGCCGTTCGCAAGCGATCACCTACTGCTCGTATTCGCAACGAATGCCGGCTGGTTGATCGTCCCCATCTGGGTGCTCGTGCGGATGTGGCGAGAGCACCCGTTCACACGACCGGTCGCCACAAAGGACGAGAGCTAGCCATGGCGACGTTCGCAGAACGCTACGGCCCGTGGGCCGTCGTCGCAGGGGCATCCGAAGGGCTCGGCGAGGCGTTCGCCCGCGGGTGCGCCAAGCGCGGGCTGAATGTCGTGCTCATCGCGCGGCGCGCCGAACTCGCACGGCAGCTTGCCGAGGACATCTCCGCCACAACGGGAGTGCAGACGCGCGCATTGCGCGCAGACCTCGCCGACCGCGATGACCTCGACCGCATCCTGGCCGATCTCGTCGACCTCGACGTCGGGCTGCTCATCTACAACGCCGCGTTCTCCGTCGTCGGCCCGTTCTGGAATTTCGACATCGATACGCACCTCAAGGAGATCGACGTCAACGTGCGCGGGCCGCTGGTACTCGCCCACGGCTTCGGCGAGCGGTTCCGTGCACGCCGTCGCGGCGGGATCATCCTGCTGTCGTCAATGGGAGCGCTGCAAGGCATGGTGAAGGTCGCGAACTACTCCGCCACCAAGGCCTACAATCTGGTTCTCGCAGAAGGCCTTTGGGCCGAACTTCGCGATGACGGGGTCGATGTGTTGGTGAGCTGCGCAGGAGCGACACGAACGCCGAACTACCTGTCGTCGGAGCCGGACGACTCCAATGTGCCGGTCCAAGAGCCCGAGCAGGTTGCCACCGAGACGCTGAACGCCCTTGGAAAGAAGACGACGCTGTTCCCCGCGCGCGTACTGCGTGTCACGCACTTCGCGTTCCGCCATCTGATGGGACGCCGCACCGCTGTGCGCCTGATGGCATATGCGAGCAACAAAGCCTATAAAGAGCAGGAGAGCTACAGCACCGGAGACCGCTGACCTGGTTCGCTATCAAGCCGGAGCGAAGACCGACTTGAATTTGTCCAGCGACTCGCGGATATCACTCTTCAGTGCGCCTGCGACCACCATGCCGATCGGGCCGAATAACGCTGGGCCACCGAGATGTACATCGAACGTCACGGTCGAACCCTCACTCGACGGCTTGACCTTGCCGATGAGTTTGACCTTCACGCCGCCGCGCCCGTCGCCGTTGAGCGTCATCGCCTCCGGCGGCTTGTAGTGCACGATGGTCCATTTGATCCGGTTGGGCATGCCCTTGACCTCAACGATGGACTCGAGGACCGTGCCCTTCTCCAGCGTTTCGGGCGGCTTGGTGCGCCAGACCCGATGGATGGTCAGCCATTCCTTGTACCTGGACAGGTCAGATGCGGACGCCCATGCCCTCTCCGGCGGCAGCGGGACATCGACGGAGACGGAGAGTTTGGCCATATGTCAGTTCTGTGGAGGTGTCTTGTCAACGGCCTTCTTGGCCGCCTCCTGCACCTTGTCCACCTGGCCCGAGTACTTGCCCTGCGTCTTCTGGTCGACGATGTCGCCAGCCTTGTCGATGGCGGTGTCGACTGCGCCCTTGTTCTTCGAGGCCAGGTCTTTCAGCTTGTCCAGAAATCCCATGGCCTCACCCTACCGGTCCTTCCAGAGCGTTCGGCGCTCTCCGAGAATCCGTCCCTGGACCCACCAGATCACCTCGATCGCGGCGGCCCCGACCAGCCCGATACCCACCGCGATCGAGGTAATCGCCATGTTGGACGGGTCGATCATGAATGTTTTCTGCGCGGCGGGAATGGCGAAGATGACCAGGTAGGCCAGACCTGACATCGCGACGAGCGCCACGCGCCACCACTCGTACGGCCTCGCCACCACGGCCAGCACCCACACCGCCGTCATCAACAGGGTGATCAGGGCCGCCGTCGAGGCCTGCGTCTGCTCAACCGCGGTGGCCTCCCGGCCCTGGTATGCCGCAAGATACGAGCTGAACGTCGCGATACCCACCACCAGCCCCGACGGCAGCGCCGCCGTCATCACCCGCCGCACGAAGCCGGTATGGGCTCGTTCGTTGTTCGGCGCCAGCGACAGGATGAACGCCGGAATGCCGATCGTGAACCAGGCGGCGATCGTCACGTGGATGGGCTGGAACGGGAACAGCAGCGGATCGGACCCAAAGATCTTGGACGCCAGGCCCGCCAGCCCCACCAGGATCGCCAGCAGTACCGAGTACACCGTCTTGGTCAAAAACAGGTTGGAGACCCGCTCGATGTTGCCGATCACCCGGCGCCCCTCGGCGACAACGTGTGGCAGCGTCGCGAACTTGTTGTCCAGCAACACGATCTGAGCGACAGCCCGCGACGCTGAGCTGCCGGAGCCCATCGCAACGCCGATGTCGGCGTCCTTCAGCGCCAGCACATCGTTGACACCGTCGCCGGTCATCGCGACGGTGTGTCCGCGCGACTGCAGCGCGTGCACCATCGCGCGCTTCTGGTCCGGCCGCACTCGGCCGAACGTCGTGTACTCCTCGAGTGTGTCCGCCAGCTGGTCGTTATCGTGGGGCAACTGACGGGCGTCCATCGTCTCGCCCTCCAGGCCGAGGGAGCCCGCTACCGCGCCCACCGACACTGCGTTGTCGCCGGAGATCACCTTGACCGAAACCTGCTGCGAAGCAAAGTAATCCAGTGTGTCCCGAGCGTCGGGGCGGACCCGTTGCTCCAGCACCACCAGTGCCACGGGTGTGACGGCGCCGGGAGCGTCGGGGTGGTCGACGGGCAGGTCGCTCGATCCGAGCAGCAGCACCCGCAGGCCGAGCGAGCCGATCTGCTCGGCCTGCTCCGCTACCGGCGAGCCCGGCTCCAGCAATACGTCGGGCGCACCGATCAGCCAGTTGCCGTGCTCGCCGTAGGACGCGCCACTCCATTTGGTGGCCGACTTGAACGGTGCGGTCGCGGTCGCCGTCCAGCCCGGTGGCATTTTGTACGCTTCGCCGATCGCGGCCATGCTCGCGTTGGGCCTGGCGTCGTCGGAGGCGAGCTGGGCCAGCACATCGCCGACAGCCACCTCGGACAGCGTCTTGAGATCCGATACCCGCATGCCGTTTTCGGTCAGCGTGCCCGTTTTGTCGGCACACACCACGTCCACACGGGCGAGGCCTTCGATCGCCGGCAATTCGTTGACCAGACACTGCCTGCGCCCGAGCCGGACCACCCCGACTGCGAACGCGATCGAGGTCATCAGCACCAGGCCCTCTGGCACCATCGGGACCAACGCGCCCACCATCGCGAGCACCGCGCGTCGCCAGCCGACGTCGGTGGTGAACAGCTGCGTGTAGATGGTCAGCAGGCCGGCCGGCCACAGCAGGTAGGTGATGAACTGCAGGATCTTGTTGATGCCGCTGCGCAGTTCGGAATTCACCAGGGTGAACTTGCTGGCTTCGTCGGCCAGCTTGGCGGCATACGCCTCACGACCGACTTTGGTGGCGCGATAGGCGCCGGTGCCCGCCACGACGAAGCTTCCCGACATCACGTTGTCAGCCGCGTCTTTCGCGATTGGATCGGCCTCACCGGTGAGCAGTGACTCGTCGACCTCGAGGTTGTTCTCCTCGAGGACTTCACCGTCGACGACGATCTGATCCCCGGGTCCGATCTCGATGACGTCGTCGAGCACGACTTCGCCGGGCAGCAGCGCGATGGTCCCGGATTGCCTGCGCACCAACGGTTTCGCTTGACCTACGATGGCGAGCTTGTCCAGGGTCTGCTTGGCCCGCAGCTCCTGGATGATGCCGATGGCGCTGTTGGCGATGATCAGCAGGCCGAACAACCCGTTGATCAACGAACCCGTGGACAGCACGATGATCAGCAGCACGCCCAGAATCGCGTTGATCCGGGTGAACACGTTGGCCCTGACGATGTCGGACACGCTGCGCGCCGCACGGGTCGGCACATCGTTGGTCTTGCCGTCGGCTACCCGCTGGGCGACCTCGACATCTGTCAGACCCGTCGCGACGGTACTGGTCATCGAGTGAACGTCCCCTTCTTGAACGTGTCGTAATACTCGAGTGTGAGCTTGTTGCCGTCGAACGTCGCCTTGGAAACGGTTCCCGGCGGGGAGTTTTCAGAGACCCACGTGTAGCTGAAGACGTTGCCGTCCCAATGGTCCAATGGCACATCCAGTTTCGCACCCAGGGAGAGATGCAGCTTGCCGTCCACTTCAGTGACGCGCGCCGGACCCCAGTAGTCGTTCCGGTAGGTGCCGACGTAGGACGCCAGCGGCGCGGCGGGCGCGGGGTTCGATGGCGGCTGCTGCCCGATAAGCGAGCCCGTTGGTTGCTCCATCTGTTTGAAGATGTCGCCGTAGAGCTTGTACCAGTCCTCACGCACCTCGCCGAACTGGACCAGGTCGGCGAATTCGGCCGTCAGTGATTCGGGCACGCCGGACGGCGTGGCGTTGGTGAGCGCGACGATCGCCACGTCTGCCGACGGCAGGATGACGAAGTTGGTGCCTGCGCCCAGTTCGAATGCCCCCGAATGACTCAGCGACGTCCGCGCCGCTGACGTCGTACCGACGTTGAAGCCGAACCCGTAGAAACCCGATCGCATCGCGGGCTCGCTCGCGGGGCTTGACACGATCTGCGGTGTCACCGCGGGCAGCAGCGCCTTCGGATCGACGATCTGGTTGCCGTCGTGGCCGCCGTTGGCCAGCATC
>DATJIX010000422.1:0-4478 GCA_035492865.1 Mycobacterium sp.
CTCGTCGTACAGATCCTGTGTGTACTCGACCTCGTTGTCATAGAGCTCGAACAGCAGCTCGTAGGTGTAGTCCTTGAGTTCGGCCCGACGCGCCTCGTCCTCGAGCGCAAGGCCCTTCTGGTACTTGTAGCCGATGTAGTAACCGTGCACGGCCTCGTCGCGGATGATCAGCCGGATCATGTCGGCGGTGTTGGTCAGCTTGGCGCGGCTGGACCAGTACATCGGCAGATAGAAACCGGAGTAGAACAGGAAGCTCTCCAGCAGCGTGGAGGCCACCTTGCGCTTCAGCGGCTCGTCGCCCTTGTAGTACTGCATGACGATCTCGGCCTTGCGCTGCAGGTTGGGGTTTTCCTCCGACCAGCGGAACGCATCGTCGATCTCTGCGGTCGAGCACAGCGTCGAGAAGATGTTGCTGTAGCTGCGCGCGTGCACCGACTCCATGAACGCGATGTTCGTGTAGACCGCTTCTTCGTGCGGGGTCAGCGCATCGGGGATCAGGCTCACGGCGCCGACGGTGCCCTGGATGGTGTCGAGCAGCGTCAGGCCGGTGAAGACCCGCATGGTCAACTGCTTCTCATGCGCGGTCAGCGTGTTCCACGACGGGATGTCGTTGGACACCGGCACCTTCTCCGGCAACCAGAAGTTTCCGGTCAGCCGGTCCCACACCTCGGCGTCTTTTTCGTCCTGCAGGCGGTTCCAGTTGATGGCCGAAACACGGTCTATCAGCTTCATGCCATCACTCACGAGAACCCCTTTTCGCCGCAGAAGTAGGTTTGCCGCTCAGAGCCCGATGTCGCCGCCAGAGCGGCTCCGGGCTAACCCGACACTACCCCTGGGGTGCGACAACGGCCGGAACCGCGACATGTTGTGTTCGCGTGTCGCGCCTCTAGCCGACGAACTCGTACTCCGAGGCCCGGAACTTGCGGGTGGTCAGCCAGTACTGCCAGGTCATCCCACTCCACAGCGTCCGATTCACGCCATGGTCGTCGAGATACCAACTCCGGCAACCTCCGGTGCTCCACACCGTGCCCGCGAGGTCGCGCTGCAACTCGTCGTTGTAGGCATCCGCCGCGGCGCGCGTCGGTGCCAGCGCCTGCGCCCCCGCCTTGTCCACCGCAGCGATCGCGTGCGCCGCGTAGCGGATCTGCGACTCGATCATGAACACCACCGAGTTGTGCCCGAGCGCGGTGTTCGGGCCGAGCAAGAAGAACAGGTTCGGCATGTCGGCGATGGTGATGCCGCGAAGCGCCGAGACGCCCTCGCGGGTCCACCGGTCCCCCAGGTCCTCGCCCTTGGGTCCCTTGATGTCGACATAGGTATAGGAGTCGGTGACGTGGAATCCGGTGGCGAAGACGACGACGTCGACCTCACGCTCGGTGCCGTCGGACGTCACGATGCCGCGCGGGGTGAACCGGGCGATACCGTCGGTGACGACCTCGGTCTTGGGATCGGCGACACCGACGTAGTAGGTGTCGGAGTTGAGGATCCGCTTGCAGCCTGCGCGGTAGTTCGGGGTCAGCTTGCGGCGCAACTCGCGGTCCTTGACCGAGCGCCGGATGTTCCACTTGCCCATCAGCTCACCGAGTTTGAGCAGCCTGGGCTGCTTGGTCATCGCGAAACCGACGGCCTCGTGAATCCAGTAGATGCCCGCCCGCATCGCCGCGCGCGTGCCGGGGACGTTGGTGAACGTGGTTTGCATCCACTCCGGGATCGGGTTGTTGGGTCGCGGCATCACCCACGCCGGGGTCCGCTGATACAGCTGCAGCGCACCGACGTCCTTGACGATCTCTGGCACGATCTGGATCGCACTGGCGCCCGTGCCGATGACCGCCACCCGCTTGCCGGTCAGGTCGACGCTGTGGTCCCACTGCGCGGAATGGAATGTGGCCCCGGTGAATTCGTCGAGCCCCTCGAATTCGGGCACCAGCGGAATGTGCAAGCCGCCGACGCCGGACACCACGAACTGCGCGACGAACTCGCGGCCGTCCTTGGTGAACACGTGCCACCGCAGTTCCTCGTCGTCCCAATGCGCGCGGTCGACGTGGGAGTTGAACGAGATGTAGCGGCGCAGCCCGTACTTGTCGGTCACGCCCTTGAGGTAGTCGAAGATCTCCGGCTGGAACGACCACATGTGCTTCCAGTCGGCCTTCGGCTCGAACGAGAACGAGTACATGTGCGACGGGATGTCGCACGCGCAACCCGGGTAGGTGTTGTCGCGCCAGGTGCCACCGATCTCGTCGGCCTTCTCCAAGACCATGAACTCGACACCCCGGCGCTGCAACTCGATGGCCATGCCGAGGCCGGAGAAGCCGGTGCCGATGATCAGCGCGCGAGTGTGCACGGGCTGCTGCGTGCTGTCCGTAGCCCGCTCCGGGGCAACCGTCATTGTCGAACCTTCCTGGGAACGCCGGTACCGGGTAATACCGGCTCCCAGGTTAGCGGTCGCGGCCGTCGCCGCCAACGGCGCTGATCAGGCGAATGAGACGGCGCGTTGGGCGGACACATGTCGGGCGGGGTCGAACGTCTCGAAGTGGCCCGATCCGACCATCGCGATTCCCCGCTGCGGCATCCGGAAGTCGCCGAGCCGGGCTTGGCGCAGCAGCGGCCCGCTGGTGCCGAGGTCGCGGCCCTGCACCTGCGCGTGCGCGTCGGCGACGAGCCACATCTGCTTGGGGGCCATCGCGTAGCACTGGCCGTTGGGCGCGCGGCCGGTCAGCCGTACGTCACCGACGCCCAGTGTTCGGCTGGCCACACGGTCCATCCGGCGCAGCATCCGCGGGTCGTTCCAGGCCGATTCGGACAGCCGGCCACCGATCCTGCTCATCACGCGGGTCGACCGGGTGGCTTCGAGGTCGACGGTCCAGTGCAGCATGTCGGGGATGTCGACGCACACCGACCACGGGCCGGTCCAGGTGACGTTGATGTCGCACTGCACCGCGTCATTCGGGGTGGCCGAGCTGAAGTAGCGTGCGCAACTCTGCTGGCCGGGTGTCGTCGCATAGAACGTCCAGTTACACGACGGGTCGCGGTGCCATACCGAGATGTACGGCGGCGCAAAGGATGTCGCAGGGAATTGGCGCATGGCCAGGTAGTGCCCGTTGGCGAACGGCAGGCCCATGATGCCGAATCCGACGAATCGCTCGTCGTCGCCTGGCGGCAGCATCGGGTCGGCCATGACGGCCGCAACGGTGTCTTGTGGAGTGAGTTGTTTTGTCATGCACCGATGGTCGTGCCCGGCGCGACTTCACCACATGAGGCGTCTGCCCCAAATGTCGTCAGGCGACGGGTTGTTCCCTGCGGACCGCGGTGTGGATCGGCTCGTTGGCTTCGATCTTCACTCCCAGCAGGGCCGCGGTCCCGTTGATCGCGCCCATCATGATCGTGGTCATGTGAGCGATGAACTTGTCGGCGGCCATCCGTCGGGGACTGTCGTCGTCGGTACCGAGCCACCAGTCGGTCGCCGAGGCCGCGGTGCCGAAGATCGCGTGTGCCGCCAGCTCGAACGCGGCGGGGTCCAGTTCCATGTCCTTGAGTTCGGTGCTCATCATCTCGGCGATGGCCAGCGTGATCTCGCTGCCCTTGTTCACCGTCGTCATGGCCGCCGCGGACTGGTCGGCGAATCGGCCCTGAAGCAGGAACCGCACCACGTTCGGATGTTGGTCGACGAGTCCGACGTAGTGCTCGACGCTGCGGCCGACGATGTCGAGCGCCGAGTCCGTCTCCACGTCGATCGACGGGATGATCGCCGCCCACAACATGTCGCGCATCCGCTCGCCGATCTCGGCGAACAGATCCGACTTGTCAGTGAAATGCCGGTAGATCTTCGGCTTCGCGGTACCGGCCTCTTCGGCGATCTCACGCAGGCTCAATTCCGGTCCGAGCCGGTCGATCGCCCTGAATGCAGCGTCGACGATCTCAGACCGCACCTTCTTGCGATGCTCGCGCCAGCGCTCGCTGCGGGCGTCCACCTTGACACCCGGCTCGCTGCTAGAACGTGACCTCGACCCTCGTCGCACGCGATTACTGTACCGCCCAGAGGTTCGCTGACCTGCTCAGACCGCCCCGCAACGCGGAATTTGACGCGCTGGCCAGGCAAATTTGCTTGCGAGGAACGGACCCGTCACCCTGGGTACTATTCGTGCGACATCCCATGAACGAGAGAGACCTATGACGCAGCGATACGACCTGGTCATCGCGGGTGGTGGACCCTCCGGTTCGGCCGCCGCGTGGCAGGCCGCGCAGACCGGCGCCAAGGTGGTGGTGCTGGACAAGGCTCAGTTCCCCCGTGCGAAGCCCTGCGGTGACGGCCTGACCGCCCGCGCGACCAGCTACCTGCAGAAGATGGGTCTGGCCGACGAGGTCGCCACGTTCCACCGCGTCAACAAGGTGACGGTGTTCAGCCCCAGCGAGTGGGAACTGTCCTTCCCGAAGCGCCCCGGCATGCCCGACCACGGGCACACCGTCAGCCGCGAGCACCT
>DATJIX010000423.1:0-2692 GCA_035492865.1 Mycobacterium sp.
GCGGCCGGCACCGCGGGCCGCCACCACTCGCTGATGCTGCTCGGCCCGACCGGTACCGGAAAGACGTTCGAGGCCTATGGCGCGCTGCGCCGGATCGCCGAAGCCGGGATCCGCAACCCGTTCTGGCTCGGCGGCCCCGTCCCGCAACTGCTCGCCACCCTCCGCCCCGGCGGCAACGGCGACTTCGACAAATGCGCCAACGCACCCGTGCTGCTGCTTGACGACATCGGCGCCGAACGCACCTCCCCGTGGACCGAGGAGACCGCACTGCGCCTGTTCAACCACCGATACGAGAACGGGCTGCCGATCCTCGTCACAGGCAACGGCGGATGGGAGGACATCCTCGCCTACCTCGGCGACCGCATGGCCTCCCGCCTCGTCGAGATGTGCAACCTCGTCGAGATGCGCGGCCGCGACCGGCGGTGGCAGCGGTGAACTACTACGACGACGAGCCGGAAGAGCCGGGCGAGGAGTACTCGGTCCCGCACGACCCGCGGGCCGAACGCGGCGCCCTCGGCGCGATGCTCTCATCCCCGAAAGCCATCCCCGAAGTTACCTCGCTGATCGACGCCCGCTCGTACATCGAGCCGCGGCACGGCGAGATCCACGCGGCGATCATCGCCGTCCACGAGGCCGGCGTCATCCCGGACGAGATCACGGTGTGCGACCAGCTGCGCCGTGTCGGACGGCTCGAGAAGGTCGGCGGCCCCGCCTACGTCATGGGCCTGCCCGGCGCGGTCGGCACCTGGACGCAGGGCGGCTACTACGCGGAGATCGTCCAACGGTGGGCGCTACTCGCGGAAGTCCGCGACATCTCCACGTGGATGCGGCAACTGTCCCGCAACCCCGACACCGACCTCGAAGACATCCCCGCCCTATACGCGGAGATCAAACGGCGTGTGGCCGCGGCCGAAGTACGCGGGTACCGCAAGGAAATCCCGTGGGTCTCCACCTTCATCGAATCGACGCTCGACGTCGTCGAGCATGCACCAGCCGACAAGCGGATCCGCACCGGCCTGCCCGAACTCGACGGAATATGGAAGGGCCCGAAGCCCGGGCACCTCGACATCGTCGCGGCCAGGCCCGGCTACGGAAAGACAGTACTGGGCCTACAGCTCGGCAAGAACGCCGCCGTCACGCAGAACGTGCGCACCCTGTTCGCCTCCTGCGAGATCACCACCGAAGAGGCGATGATGCGCCTGTTCGCCTCCCAAGCCGGCGTCGAAATCGGGCACCTGACCGAATCCGAGTGCACCGAACGGGACTGGCAGCGACTCGCCAAAGCCGTCGCCGTGCTCGACCAGGCGCCGCTCGCCATCGACTACTGCCCCGGGCTGACCGTGCCCGGCCTGCGTCAGAAGATCCTCGACATGCAAGCCGACGGCGGCTGCGGGCTCGTCGTCGTCGACCACCTCGGGCGCATGGGCATGCCCAAGGCCCCGAGCACGCAGGAAGCGGTCGCCGCGACGATCAAGTCGGTCAAGTTGCTCGCGCAGGAACTCGAAGTCCCCATCATCATGCTTTGCCAGATCAACCGCGGCCCCGAGCAGCGCGCCGACAAACGCCCCATGGTCTCCGACCTGCGTGACTCCGGTGCGATCGAGATGGAAGCAGACACGGTCATCCTGCTCAACCGGCCCGATGTCGCCGAGAAGGACCAGACCCGCGCCGGCGAAATCGACATCGAGGTCGGCAAGGACCGGCACGGGCCCGGCGGCACCATCAGCCTCGCCTTCCAAGGCCACTACTCGCGCGTCGTGTCGATGTTCCATGACCGTCACGCCCCCGCCCCGACAGGAGAAAACCGATGACCGACACCATCACGCCCGTCCCCACCGGCTTCCGGCACCTCGACGAACTGCTCCGCGGAGGCCTCCACCCCGGGAGCCTCACCATCGTCGCCGCCCGCTCCGGCGAGGGCGCCTCCACGTTCGCCTACACGATCCTGCGCAACACGGCTATCCGCCACGAGCGCAGCTCCTACCTCGCGACCACGCAGGAATCGCACAGCAGCGTCATCGAGAAGCTCGCCGGCGCCGAAGCCGACGTCGACACCAGCCACATCCACCGGCGTAATGTCAGCGCCGAAGAACGCGAGCGCATCGAAGCCCAACGATCCAAGATCGCGGCAATGCCGCTGCTCATCGACGACACAACCCACATGAGCATGCCGCACATCCGCATCGCCATGCGCAAACTCCAACACCGCAACGGCCTGGAATTCGCGGTCATCGACACGATCCTCCCCATCGACGCCAGCCCGAGCGCCCCCCACTTCACCGACGAGTGGAACGAGCAGATGGCGCCCAGCCTGAGGGAACTCGCCCGCAGCTTCCGCATCCCCGTCCTCGCAACCCTCCACATGAACTGGCCCGAAGACGGCAGCGACCGCGCCCCGCAAATGTGCGACATGCCCGAAGGAAGCTTCGAACAGTACGCGGACACGCTGCTGACCCTCCACGTCACCGACCCGAACGAGCACCGCCGCAACGCCCGCGGCACCTGGGGTGTGACCGTGACCGTCGCGAAGAACAGCCACGGCCGCACCGGCGACCTCGAGCTCTTCCACGAAGGGCCGTACAGCCGATTTCGCGACGACGAGCCCGAGGCGAGCCCGTCGTGACCTCGACCCTTCAACCCGTTGCGCCCCTTACCACCCGTCCAGTAGTTGCGGTTTGCAACCGCTTGAGCC
>DATJIX010000424.1:0-21045 GCA_035492865.1 Mycobacterium sp.
CAGCTGACGACCTAGTCGGACAGCACCGACCGCAAATCTCTTGCCCCGGCGACGATGTCGTCGTCATCGGTGTGCTCGGGCACCGCGGCCAACAAATGCAGCAGCGTTGACCGTTCCGCTTCGTCGTCGCGCAACAGGCGCACCGCGCCGTCGTTCGACAGCGCGTTGACGATCAGGAACACGCCGTTGTCCCACATGTCTGCACGCAGCGTGGCCAGCCACGGCAGGCCGCGTGCGAGGTAATGGCGCAAGGCAACGGTGAGGAACTGGACGTCGCCGATCTCCAGATGCAGGTGACTGTTGTAGTTCGACACCAGCAGGCGGGCCAACTTCGGGTCGGTATCCGGATTCTCGAAGACCTGCAGCGCGGCCCGCGGTCCGCCCAGTCGCGTCGCGACCGCAATGAAGCTCTTGGCGACGACCGCATCCGGCTCGGCCGCGGCGAGCGATGTGAGCAGCGCGGCTGCGTCGCGATCGTCCAGCGCCAGAAGCGCCTTGGCGGCGGCCAGCTTTCGGGCGCGATCGGCACCGTCGAGACTGCCGCGCAACCGCTCCACCAGATCGGTCCGGCGCGCCTGCGCGGCCGCGTCGGCCAGCTCCGTGGACAGCGGCCCGCCACTGCGGGCGACCCGATCGAGGTCGACGTCGCTGACCACCACGCTGACGCCGTTGCTGTTGAACGCCTCGTAGATCGCCACCCGCTACTTGTCGCCGCAGCTGCCGCAGACGCCGAAGATCTCGATGGTGTGGCTGACGTCGGAGAAGCCGTGCTCGCGTGCCACCTCGGCGGCCCACGCCTCCACGTCGCCGCCTTGAATCTCCACCGTCGAGCCGCAGGCCCGGCAGACCAGGTGGTGGTGGTGGTCGTCGGAGCAGCGGCGGTACACCGACTCGCCGGTGTCGGTGCGCAGAGTGTCGACGAGGCCGTTGGCCGCCATCGACTGCAGCGTTCGGTATACGGTCGTCAGCCCGATGCCCTCGCCGCGCCTGCGCAGTTCGTCGTGCAACTCCTGTGCGGACCGGAACTCGTCGAGGTTCTCCAACAGTGCTGAGATGGCGGCGCGCTGCCGGGTGGAGCGCACGCCCGTCGCGCTCACTGGCTGCCCTCGGCGGCGTGCGTGACCGCGGCGACGACGATGTCGGCCAGGTGATGGTCGACCAGCCGGTACATCACCTCGCGGCCCGAGCGCTCGCCCGCCACCACGCCCGCCGACTTGAGGATCCGCAGATGCTGGCTCACCAGGGGCTGCGGCACGGACAGCGCGTCGACGAGTTCGTGCACGCACCGCGCCGACTCGCGCAGCTGCAGCACGATCGCGATCCGCACCGGCGCGGCCAGCGCTCTCAGCAGGTCGCCCGCTGTGTCCAGGACGTCGCGCGACGGGAGGTCCGGAAGGGGTGCGCCACTGTGGTCGTGCGTGTCAGAGCCCGGCATAGTGGAAACGGTTTTCATTATGCCGTCAGAATACATGCGCGACCGCGCATGTCAACGATTCTCCGCCGGTCGCTACGCTGTTCACCCGTGGCTTCCATCATCGACACCGTCGCAAACCTGGCCAAGCGGCGTGGTCTCGTCTTTCAGGCCGGCGAAATCTACGGCGGAACCAAGTCGGCATGGGACTACGGCCCTTTGGGCGTCGAACTCAAGGAGAACATCAAGCGGCAGTGGTGGCGCGCGATGGTCACCAGCCGCGACGACGTCGTCGGTCTCGACTCGTCGGTCATCCTTCCGCGCGAGGTGTGGGTGGCCTCCGAACACGTCAAGACGTTCAACGACCCGCTGATCGAATGCCTGAACTGCCACAAGCGGCATCGACAGGACCACCTGCAGGAGGCGTACGCCGCCAAGAAAGGCGGCGACCCCGACGAGGTACCCCTGTCCGAGATCGTGTGCCCGGACTGCGGCACCAAGGGGCAGTGGACCGAGCCGCGCGACTTCAACATGATGCTCAAGACCTATCTCGGCCCGATCGAGACCGAGGAAGGTCTGCACTACCTTCGTCCGGAGACGGCCCAGGGCATCTTCGTCAACTTCGCCAACGTGGTGACCACGTCGCGCAAGAAGCCGCCGTTCGGAATTGCCCAGACGGGCAAGAGCTTCCGCAACGAGATCACCCCTGGCAACTTCATCTTCCGCACTCGCGAGTTCGAGCAGATGGAGATGGAGTTCTTCGTCGAGCCTTCGACCGCGCCGGAGTGGCACCAGTATTGGATCGACACCCGGCTGCAGTGGTACGTCGACCTCGGCATCGACGCGGACAACATGCGTCTGTTCGAGCACCCCAAGGAGAAACTGTCGCACTACTCTGCGCGCACGGTCGACATCGAGTACAAGTTCGGCTTCCACGGCAACCCGTGGGGTGAGCTCGAAGGCGTTGCCAACCGCACGGACTTCGACTTGTCGCAGCACACAAAGCATTCCGGCGTCGACCTGTCGTACTACGACCAGGCCACCGACACCCGCTATGTGCCGTACGTGATCGAACCCGCTGCGGGCCTTACCCGTTCGCTGATGGCGTTTCTCGTCGACGCGTACACCGAGGACGAGGCGCCCAACGCCAAGGGCGGGGTCGACAAGCGCACGGTACTGCGGCTTGATCCGAGGCTGGCGCCGGTCAAGGCGGCAGTGCTGCCGCTGTCGCGGCACGCCGACCTGTCGCCGAAGGCACGCGACCTGGCCGCCGAGCTACGCAAGTGCTGGAACGTCGAATTCGACGACGCCGGCGCGATCGGCAGGCGCTACCGCCGCCAAGACGAGATCGGCACCCCGTTCTGCGTGACGGTCGACTTCGACACGCTGGAGGACCAGGCGGTGACGATCCGCGAGCGCGACGCCATGACACAGGACCGCGTCGCGCTCGACAGCGTCAGCGATTATCTGGCGACCCGGCTAAAGGGCTGCTAGATCGCGTAGTGGCATTGCGCGAGGCGATCGAGTCGGGTCAGTCCCGACGCGAGGTCGTCGACGAGTGGCAACTCACCCTCGGGATCGCAGATCGACAGCAGGCGTCGCACCGGCGGACCGCCGACGATGATCCAGTCCACATCGCCGCGAGCGCAGTACACGCTGGTGTAGTACAGCGCCGTGAATGCTTGGCTGCCAAAGAAATCGACGGCGCGCAAATCGAGCACGAGCTGTTTGGACAGGTGGGTGTGGCGCTCGACGTAGCGGCCGAGTTCGCGCGCGTTGACCGCGTCGACGTCCCCCATCACGGCCACCGCCGCGCGGGTCGGTGACGGGTGGCGCACAGTGAAAGTCGCCCGGCCGAAGTGTTGCAGATCGTCCACGGGCGCAGGGTCCGGGCGGTACATCCGAAGGGTGCCGACGGCAGCCATCGCAAAATCCCCCAAGTCTTGGTGAGAGCGGCGGTCCTGAAACCAGACGGCTGGGCACTCAACCTAGCTCGAGGGTAGTACGGATCGCGTGGTGGATTGTGGCCTTCAGAGAACTCTCAATAATGTGTAACTAGCTGGTCATTTTGTTGGCTCCGGGGATAACTGTGGTCGTCGATCCGCCACCACAGCGCCGGTGAGCTACGGATCTAGTTGCGACATGTCCGCCCCAGTTGCCTGAGCACCTGCTCACAGTCCATGCCTGGCTCAGTGGACCGTTTGCCCCCAACCTATGGTCGAGGGGTGACGATCGGCTATGACGAGGCTCTGCGGGAACAGATCGCGGTGCGCCTGGCGGCCCACGACCGCCGCACCGTGACCGACCCGACCAAGCGGCACGCGGCCGTCGCGGTGGTCTTGGTCGACTCCGAAGTCGGCGAGGACAGGGTCGACCCGGTCGGTGCCGAGGAGTGGATCGCCGATCTGCTCCTCGAGGCGGGTCTCGACGGCCGGATGGTCGATGTTTCCGGCGGCGCCGCCTTTCTGCTGTGTCGACGGGCTTCGCGGCTGAACTCACACGCCGCGCAGTGGGCACTGCCCGGCGGGCGTCTGGATCCGGGAGAAACCCCCGTCGACGCCGCGCTGCGGGAATTGGAGGAAGAGGTCGGCGTCGCGCTGCCCGAGTCGACGGTGCTCGGCCTGCTCGACGATTACCCCACCCGGTCGGGATACGTGATCACGCCGGTGGTCATCTGGGGCGGCGGCCGGCTCGACCCTCGCCCGGCGCCCGACGAGGTGGCCGCGGTGTATCGGGTGGGGCTGCACCAACTGCAACGCGAGGACTCGCCACGATTCATCACGATCCCCGAGAGTCCGCGGCCGGTTGTGCAGATCCCACTGGGCAACGACCTCATCCACGCGCCGACAGGTGCTGTGCTGCTGCAACTTCGGTGGCTGTGCCTGGAAGGTCGCGACGATCGGGTCGACGGCCTCGAGCAACCGGTGTTCGCCTGGAAGTAGTTACGCCGCCCGGTCGAACTGCAGATGGTGCAACTGGGCATAAACGCCGTTGAGCGCCAACAAGTCTCGCTGGGTGCCGTCCTCGGCGACGACACCGTCCTTGACGACCAGAATCTTGTCGGCATTGCGCAGAGTGCTAAGCCGATGGGCGATCGCGATGACGGTGCGGCCGGCCACCAATCGCTCCAGTGCTTCGATCACCAGGTGTTCGGATTCGGCGTCCAGCGCCGCGGTCGGCTCGTCGAGGATCAGGATCGGGTTGTCGCGGATCAGCGCGCGAGCGATCCCGATGCGTTGGCGCTGCCCGCCCGACAGCGTCATCCCCCGATCGCCGACCTCACTGTCGTAGCCCTTGGGCATCCGCGTGATGAACTCGTGCGCGTTGGCCAGCTTTGCCGCCTCGACGATTTCGTCGTCGGTGGCATCGGGGCGGCCGAAGGCGATGTTGTCGCGCACCGTCCCGCGCAGCAACACGGTGTCCTGTAGGACGAAGCCGATCTGGGCGCGGAGTCCGCGCAGCGCGTAGTCGCGGATGTCCACGTCGTCGATCGTGATGGCGCCTGCGTCGGGGTCGCGGAAGCGCGCGATCAGGCTGGCGATCGTCGACTTGCCGCTGCCGGTGGGGCCGACGATGCCGACCATCTGGCCCGGCTTGATGGTGAAGGAGATGTCGCGAAGCACCGGAAGCTCCGCGTCATAGCCGAATGCGACTTGGTTGAAACAGATTTCGCCGTGAAGCTGGGACGAATCGACGGGCGTCGCGCTCTCGCGAATGACGTTGTCGGTGTCCATCAGTGCCACGACGCGCTCGAACGCCACCGAAACCTGGGCGATGGAGTTGGTCATCTGTGCCATATCGCGAATGGGTTGGAAGAACTTGGCCAGGTAGGCGAGGAACACGGTCAGTGCGCCCACCGTCATGGTGCCCGCCAGGATGAGCAGCGAGCCGCGCCAGAGCACGAGGCCTGTGCACACCGCGATCGCCATGCTGACGATCGGAGACAACAGTGACGACACCCGTCGCGCGTTGAGCCACGCGGTGACGGTGTTCATGCTCGCCGTGCGCACCTGCTGGGCCTGATGATCTTCGCGTCCGAACGCCTGGACCACGTGTATCGACTGCAACCCCTCCTGCAGGATGGCGACGAGGTCGGACTGATGGGTGCGGACTTCTTTCACCGCGATCCTGATCGCTTTGTTGACCCGCAGCACGAAGATCGTCAGAAGCGGCGTGACCGCCAGCGCGATCAGCGTGAAATCCCAGCGGCACAACAACATCACCGCGACCATGCCGACGACGGTCAGGGCATTGGTGAAGATGTTGAGGGTGGCCGTCGACGCGAAGCTCTGAATCGTTTGGACGTCACTCGTCAGAGTGGACAGGATGGTGCCGACCCGGGTGGTGTCGTAGTACGCCAACGACAGTTCTTGAAGATGGCTGTACAACCGCACTCGCAGATCGTTTCCGATGCTCTGACTCAGGCTCTCCGTGGCGTAGCTGACGGCATACATCGCCGCGCCTGTGACGACGGCGATCATCACCGTGGCGATTCCTGCCGCCATGGCGATGTGGCTCTTGTGCGCCGTCCCGCCGAGCATCGTCAACACGGAGTTGATCCACTCGGGTTGACGTTGGTTTCCGACGACGGTGTCGATGACGATCTTGAGCGGCCATGGCACCGCCAGACTCATCGCCGTCTGCACCAGCATCCCGGCCAGGATGACGGCAAGCGCCCGCCGCCGAGGGCGCAGCAGGGCAAGAAGCAACGACGGCACGGTCGGCTTTGTCACGTCACTAGTTAGGCCTGCGGGTTACACCGGGCAGGCCGCGGCGTGAAAGTGCAGCTAGAACCGCCCGCCGGCGGTGTAGCCGCCCCCTGAAGCGCCAGACGACCCGCCGAATGACGTCGAACTCCATCCGCCGCCCATGCTGCCGCCGATTCCCCCGCGCATCGCACCCGACAGGATGTTGCCGATGATGATGCCGCCCAGGACGGCGCCCATGTTGGATCCGCTGGACTGGCCGTACTGCCCGGTGTAGGAGCGTTGCGCCGCGCGGACATCCGCGTTGGCCAGATCCTGGGCCTGCGCCGCCAGCATGGAGGCGCCGTTCGCGTGCGCGATGGCCTCGTTCAGGTTGACGGACTTCTTGTCCTGGGCCGCCTGCAGTTGGCGCACCGCTTCGGCGAGTCGGGTGCGGGCCTCCGGACCGATGCTGCCGCGGCGGGTGTCGATGTAGTCGGAGACGCCTCGTACCCGCGACTGCGCGGTCAACAGTGCCTGATCGAATGCGCGGCTGAGTCGCTCGGTGGCTTCGCGTTCTTCGGCGATGCTGGCCAGCAGCCGATCCAGTTCGGCGTCGGCCTGTGTGAGTTTGGTGAACGCGCCCAACGGATCTGCCGTGCCGGTGCCTTGCGCTTCGGCCACCGCTTTGACCGCGGTGTCGCGAGCGCTGCCGAGCTCGGCTGCGTGCGACGTTTTCCCTTGGGCCAGTAGCGTTCCCGCCTGGTTGATGCCGTTCTGGATGTCCGCGATCGCCGCCGGGAGGTTCGCCACCGCGCGGGTGATGTCGGTGCCCGCGCTGTCAATGGCATCCAACAGTGTGCGGGCCTGCCCGAGCGCCGACTCTGCGGCGCGGATGGAATCGATCAGACCGGTTTGGCGGCCCACCGGCCGCGCGACGAGTGTGCGCGCATTCGTGATGTTCTGGTCGGCGAAAGCCAGCCGCTGCTTGGCTGTTTCGACGTTGCCCGCCACCGATGCCAGCGCCGTATCGGAGAACTGCTTGTGCAGCGCCGCGAGCGCCTGCTCCGACGGGGCCATTCGCGCGGTCACGTCGACCAGCTGCTGGGTCAGCGCGTCGAGTCGCGACGGGGCGTTGATCACGAGATCCCGCAGCTGTTCGAACGCCTCGCGTCGGGAGTCGAGTTCACGGTCCGCCTTCGCTGCGGCGACGATGACCCGCGTCAGCAGGTCGCGTCGCTGCTGCGCCGACTCCGGCACGGCGTCGTCGAGGATCTGTCGCACATTGAACGCCTGCGCCAGCGTCGTCTTCGCATTGGCGACCGCCGTCTGAAACGGTGCGGTCTCCTCGGGGCCGAATTCGTCTACCGCCAAACCCAATTCGTTGTCACTGGTGCGGACGGCGTTGTCGACGTCGACGACGATCGACTTGGACAGATCGTCGAGGGCATCGATCGGGACCGACGCCAGGGCGTTCGGGTCCGCGGGGTCCACCCGTCGCGCTGCGGCGAACTCCGCTTCACGGCGCTTGCGCTTGCGCCGCCGAAGCCACAGCCACACCAAGAAAACCAGCAGTGCCAGCACCGCGAACGCCACCAGCAGGCCGAACCAGGAGATATCGGCGCCCGTCGACGACGTCGTCGGGTTGAGCCCGTCGGCCGCGGCGATCGCCGCTGCGCCCCAATTGCCTTGGCGCAGCGCGGGCTCAATCTCGTTGCGCCGCAAGTCGTCGGCCTTGCTCGGGCTGACGCTGTTCGGCACGTGGAGGGCGTACGCGCGGTCCACGGTCGCTACGGCAAGGACGGCGTCGTCATCGGCGTTGATGCCACTGGCGCGGATGGTGGCGTCGGTCCAGCTGACCGCGTCCTGTCCGGAGAAGGTGTCGACGTAGACGACCCAGAGCCGGAGGTGCTGGTCGTTGTACAGCTTGTCGACGGCCTGCTGCACGTCGCTGAACTCCGATCCGCTGAGTGCGTTCGCGCCGTCGTTCACGTAACTGGGCAGCCGGAACGGTGGCTGACCGGTCGCGGTCGGTGCCAGCAGAACGCCGACGGTCAAGACCGCGAAGACGAGGCCGAGCAAACGGGCGATGCGCATGGCCCACAACTTAGTACTGGCAGACTGTCCGTCGGTGGCTGTGAACGGAGATCCCTACGACAAGTTCGACCGCGAGCGTCTGGTGGTCGAGCCGCCCAAGGGCGCCTCGCTGCCCGGTACCGACACCGAACACCGCACGGACTTCGCCCGCGACCGGGCCCGGGTCCTGCACAGCGCAGCCCTGCGCCGGCTGGCCGACAAGACGCAGGTGGTGGGGCCACGGCAAAGCGAGACTCCCCGTACCCGGCTGACCCACTCGCTGGAGGTGGCGCAGATCGGTCGCGGCATGGCCATCGGGTTGGGATGTGATCCCGACCTCGTCGACATGGCAGGGCTGGCCCACGACATCGGCCATCCGCCGTACGGCCACAACGGCGAACGTGCCCTCGACGAGCTCGCCGCCGAGCACGGTGGCTTCGAGGGTAACGCGCAGAACTTCCGCATCCTCACCCGACTTGAGCCGAAAGTGCTTGGCCCCCAAGGTCACAGCGCCGGTTTGAATCTGACAAGGGCCGGGCTGGACGCGGTGACCAAATATCCGTGGCGACGCGGGTCGGCGAAGCGCAAGTTCGGCTTCTACACCGACGACGCGGTAGCGGCCGATTGGGTGCGTGACGGGGCACCCCATGATCGGCCCTGCCTGGAGGCTCAGGTGATGGACTGGGCCGACGATGTCGCGTACTCGGTGCATGACGTCGAGGACGGTGTCGTCTCCGGCCGCATCGACATGCGGGTGCTGGCCGACGATGACGCGGCCGCCGAGCTCGGGCGCCTCGGCGAGTCCCACGGGATGGGCGCGGGCCTGCGGGCCGACGACCTGGTGGCTGCCGCCGAGCGGCTGTCGGCGCTGCCGGTGGTCGCCGCCGTCGGCAAGTACGACGCGACGCTGGCGGCATCGGTGGCCTTGAAACGGTTGACCAGCGAATTGGTCGGCCGGTTCGCATCGGCCGCCATCGCCGCCACCCGTGACGACTACGGCCCGGGTCCGCTGGTCCGCTACCAGGCCGAACTTCGGGTGCCCGAGCTGGTGCGTGCCGAGGTCACGGTGCTGAAGATCCTGGCGTTGCAGTTCATCATGTCCGACCCGCGGCATCTGGAACTGCAGGCGCAGCAGCGGGACCGGATCCGCCGCGTCGCGCAGTGGGTGCTCGCGGGAGCACCGGCCACGCTCGACCCGATCTTCGTGCCCGCATTCAACGACGCCGACGACGACGGCGCCCGACTGCGGGTGGTCGTCGACCAGATCGCGTCGTTCACAGAAGGGCGATTGGAGCGCGTGGAGCCGGGCCTAGACTGACCCAGTGGCCGGCCGGATTCCTGATCGCGATATCGCGGCCATTCGTGAACGCATCAGGATCGAGGACGTCGTCGGCGACTATGTGCAGCTGCGACGTGCGGGCGCGGATTCGCTGAAGGGGCTATGCCCGTTCCACGACGAGAAGTCACCGTCGTTTCACGTCCGGCCCAACCACGGACACTTCCACTGCTTCGGCTGCGGTGAGGGCGGCGACGTCTACGCGTTCGTCCAGAAGATCGAGCACGTCAGCTTCGTGGAGGCCGTCGAGCTGCTGGCCGACCGGGTCGGCTACACGGTCACCTACACGGGTGGGGCGGCGACGAATGTGCAGCGCGACCGCGGCAGCCGCAGCAGGCTGCTGGCCGCCAACGCCGCCGCGCAGGAGTTCTACGCCGAGGCGTTGCATTCCGAGGAGGCCGCGCCCGCGCGGCAGTACCTGCTCGACCGCAACTTCGACATGGCGGCCGCCGTGCAATTCGGCTGCGGGTTCGCCCCGTCGGGCTGGGAATCGCTGACAAAGCATTTGCTGCGCAAGGGATTTGAGTTCAAGGAGCTCGAGGCCGCCGGACTGTCCCGCGAGGGCCGACGGGGTCCGATGGACCGCTTCCATCGCCGACTGCTGTGGCCGATCCGGGCCAGCAGCAGCGAGGTGATCGGCTTTGGTGCGCGACGCATCTTCGACGACGACACGATGGAAGCCAAGTACATCAACACCCCGGAGACGGTGCTCTACAAGAAGTCGGCGGTGCTGTTCGGCCTCGATCTGGCCAAGCGCGATATCGCAAAGGGACATCAGGCCGTGGTGGTCGAGGGCTACACCGACGTGATGGCGATGCATCTTTCCGGCGTGACCACCGCCGTCGCCTCCTGTGGCACTGCGTTCGGCGACGAGCATCTGGCGATGCTGCGTCGACTCATGATGGACGACAACTTCTTTCGCGGTGAACTGATCTACGTCTTCGACGGCGACGCAGCAGGCCGCGCCGCGGCGGTCAAGGCCTTCGAGGGTGAACAGAACCTCGCAGGACAGTCGTTCGTCGCGGTGGCCGACGACGGAATGGATCCGTGCGATCTGCGGCTGAAGTCCGGCGACGGGGCGCTGCGGGATCTGGTCGCGCGCCGGACACCGTTGTTCGAGTTCGCGATTCGCACCGCACTGGCCGAACACGACCTGGACAGCGCCGAGGGCCGGGTGAACGCGTTGCGTCAGTGCGTGCCGATGGTGGCTCGCATCAAAGAGAGCATGCTGCGCGACGAGTACGCGCGGCGGTTGGCCGGTTGGGTCGGTTGGGCCGACGTCGCTCAGGTGATCGCGCGGGTGCGTGAGGAGGCGCAGAAGCGCGGGATGCCCGACAAGGGCAGGCGCCGCAGCGCTGCGGAACCGTCGCAGCCGCGACAGCCTCGCACCGAACCCGCGGCGGCGCGGCCCGATCCGAGGGATCCGACGCTGTGGCCGCAGCGCGAGGCACTCAAGTCGGCGCTGCAGTACCCGGCGGTGGCGGGGCCGGTTTTCGACGCGTTGACGGTGGAGAGCTTCACCCATCCGGGCTACGCGGCCGTCAGAGCGGCCATCGACGCGGCGGGCGGGATGTCGGCGGGACTGGCCGGTGCGCAGTGGATAGAGGCGGTGCGCGGGCATGCGGCGTCGCCTGCGGCGGCCAACCTGGTCAACGAACTGGGCGTCGAGGCCATCAACGTGGACGACGACGAACGGCTGCCACGCTACATCGGCGGAGTGTTGGCCCGGCTCCAGGAAGTCTGGGTCGGCCGCCAAATTGCCGAGGTCAAGTCAAAACTGCAGCGCATGTCGCCGGTCGAGCAGGGCGACGAGTACCACGCATTATTCGGTGATCTGGTGGCGATGGAGGCCTACCGGCGCAGCCTGCTCGAGCAGGCCAGCGGCGACGACCTTACTGCGTAAACACGCTAAGCACGTTATGGTGTTAGGGCTGTCGGGGTTCATCTGGAGAGGGAGGCTCATGTCCAACCGAAATCGGCTGATCGCGGGCGTTTTTGTGGCCGCCGCGGTAGCCGTTCCGCTCGCCGCGGCAGCGTCGACCGACACTTCCCAGGTCACGGCCTCTCCGGCCTGCCTCGCATGGTTCGGCAATAAAGAGGACGGCAAGTGCCTGTCCTACTCGAACGGCCAGCCGATCTCCGCCGGAACCCCTGATTGGGGCATTTACGGGCCGAACGCGGGCAGCAACCCCGGTGGCGGCATTGGCGTCACGACCGGCCCGCTGCTGCCGGGCCAGACCTGGAACCAGGGGATCGGCTAGCTAGCCGTCCTTCTTGACCATCGACTCCGGCTGCAACACGTCGGTCTGGGAGTCGATGGGCGTCAGCTTCACCATCGTCGGATCGGGGGACACCCGGTCGGCGATCTTGCGGCGTCCTGCGTCGATCACCGCCTTGGCGGCGGGACTCTCGGTCACCGCTTTGTAGGTCCCGGCGATCTGTTCATAACGGCGCCGGCCTGCCTTCGAACCCAGTACGTAGCCGGCAGCCAATACGACGAGATACCGGATCACAGGGCCCCTCCCAGTCGACAGTGCGTTGGGCTACATCCTGCCTCATTTGCCTGTGTACCGGCGGGGCGGGCGCGTATTGGCGGCCCGACCGGCCGGTACGCTAAAGTCTTGGTTCGCGGCCGAGTCCGCGTGAATGCGACAGTCCCCTGTAGCTCAATTGGCAGAGCATTCGGCTGTTAACCGAAGGGTTGCTGGTTCGAGTCCAGCCGGGGGAGCCACCATTCGTTTCGTCCTATTTCTCACCTATGACGCCGCGCCTGCCGCTTCCTTGACCGGCTTGGTCGACGACGTGGTCGAGTTGGTCGTGTCGGCAGGTTGGGCCCCATCGGTGTCCTTGACCTTGTCGACGGAATCCTTCGGCTTTGTCGGCTGATCCTGCGCATCGCTGCCCTTGGTAGCGTCCTGATCGTCGGCATCCGCCGGATCCGTGGTGGGATTGGCCGTCTGAGTGACGACATTCAGCTTCGGGCTCTTCTTGGGCGCCGGATCCTTCGGCGCGAGATCCTGAGTCGACCCCTGCGCGTCGGTATCGACGGAGCTCTGCGTATTCGTCTGTGAATCAGACGAGTTCGTATTGTCGCGATCTCCAGTGCGCGCAGCCGTCAGGTCGGGTCCACTCGACGCCGCGAATGTTGTCGCCGCAAGTGTGGACGTGGTGGACGGGTTGAACGGCGGGGCACCGCCCGTCAGCTGCGCCACCAAGGCCGTCACCTGCTGGGCGATGTTCGCGAGGCCATTGGTCAGCGGACCCACAATGTTGTTGAGGTTGTTGGTGATCAGCGAGCCGATGGGGGCCAGCAGCGTGTTGAACACCGGGTTCAGGATGGCCTGGACCGGAATGAACGGATTGGGCAAGCCCAGCTGCGTCAGCACATCGGTGGTCTGGGTCGGGATTCCGAGACCGAGGTTGATCACGCTCTCGGGCAGCAGCCCGTCGGGCGACTGTTGCACCGGGGGAGTGCCGATCTGGAACGACGGCAACAGCCCGACGGTGAACAGCGACGGAAGGGTGAACCCGAATCCGCTGCTGCCGATGTTGAACGAGCCGAGCGACCAGACGAGCGGCAGTGAACCAAACGGTGTCGTCAGCGTGAAGATGTTGGTGCCGTTACTCCAATTGATGCCGTTGGTGCCGATGTAGCTCGCCGTCAGGACGTTCAGGTTCGTCATGCTCACGCCGAGCAGCGGTATCGAGAACGACGTCAGCGAGTTGCCGCCCAGCGTGGAAACACCTGTCGCGGTTGGGAATACGATGCCCGGTGTGACCGTGTACCCGAACGACGCCAGGCCCAACGGGGCAACCGCGCCGAAGGCGTTGATCGGAACCGCGATGACGGTGTCGGTGTCAGTCACCCCGATGATCGGACCGATGTCCAGCGTCGGCATCGTCGACAGCCATCCGACCGAGCCGCCCAGTGGCAGACCGTACTTGCCTTGCCCGGCAGGGATCCACGCGGTCACCGACGGTGTGTCGATTGCGTTCAGCGGTGTCAGTATTGCGTTGACGGCTGCTTGCACCAGCGGCGGCAGCGGATTTCCGCCGTTATAGGTGAGCCCACTGAGGATGTCGGTGATCAGCGTGGCGCCGGTCAAGCTGGGCAGCTGTGCGAACGTGCTCGAGATGCTTGTCGACCCATTGAGCCCGAGGATGGGCCCAAGGCCCAGAAGCGGCCAGTTGTAAGACGAATCGAAGACGGTTTGCGTGACCGTGAAGCCCGGAATCAGTTCGTTGAGCGTCGGTACGCCCTCGAGGAGCGGGATGGCGCCGAGCGCGCCGAGGATCCCGTCGACCACGTTCGCCCCGACAAGCGTCACCAGGGTTACCGCGCCGGTGGCCGGAACCACCAGCGCGAGCCCGGGAAGCAGGCCGAGTTGAAGAAGTCCCGCCGCATTCGGCAGAAGCCCAGGCACGCCACTCAGGTCGGGCACCGGTGTCGGCAGTATCAGGCTCAGCGCGTCGCCAAGTGAGGTGAGGGACGTCAGGTCGAACTGGTCTGCCCCCGCGGTGAAGGTCGGGAGCAGGCCGCCGGGGATCAAGTTCGCGATGGGATTCCAGATCGACGCCGCCGTGCCGCCGAGATTTCCGTTGATGAACAGAACATTGTTGAGTGTGTTCGAGTTGTCGGTGATCAGCTGCGTGTAGTCCACGCCGGCCGCGTTGGCCGACGGGGCAGCGACGCTGACCGTCATCGCGGTAGCGGTGGCCAAGGCGCCACCCGCCTTCGCGGCCTTCTTGATGTACCTGCGTGCTGGCTTGCGGCGATGCTTGGCCATGACCCGACTCCCCTCGGTGCCGTCCCCTTCGGCTGGCCAAAAAAATTTACCATCGCGTCAGTAAGCGATGTGGGGTGCGTCACATTATGGTTGCAAACGCAAGCATGTCCAATCGCAAGCACGCGTCCTCGCCTGCCGAGATGGGCAGCCGGAATTGCCCCCTGAGCTGAGCGGATCGGCCGGCGAGTCACCGGCAGCAAACACCTTCCAGCCGGACCTGTTTGCGTCGGCAAAGGCGTCAATTTCTTCAGATTGATCCGCAGCTTTGCCGCTCGGTCGAGGGTCGATAATCGACGGGGCGGCGAGCGGTCTGACTGATCCGGGAGCTGCGCTACGCGGTTCCCCAGACCGGCCACGCCTTCTCGCGGCCGACGTTATCGGATGCAACAAAAGGGGGATCGAAATGTCGGAACAGGACAACAAGGAAGTCATCCAGCGCGGGTACGCGGCCTTCTCGTCCGGCGACATGGAAACGGTGATGAGCCTGTTCGACGACGATTGCGAATGGGTACAGCCGGGCCAGAGTTCGGTGAGCGGGACCTTCCACGGCAAGACCGAGTTGATGGAGCAGTTCATGCGGCTCGCCGAAAAGGGGCTGACGGTCAAGCTCGAGCGCCTCATCGCCGAAGGCGATACGGTCGTCGCCCTCACCGAGGTGACCGCAGGCGGGGAGACCGGCCATGACGCCGACGTGTTCACCATGCGCGACGGTAAGACCGCCCACGTGCAGGTGCACGGAGACACGGCGTTGCTGGAGCGTGTTTACGGCAAGAAGCAGCTCGCCACTGGATAACTGTTTCGCGCAAGCTTTTTGGACCGGGAGGCAACGGTCGCATGGCTCACCCGTAAGCTCGGGCCCCATGCGACCTTCCCGGCTGAGTTCCGTCATGCTCATTGCCCTGCTGGCGGTGGGCTGCGGGTCCAACCCGCCGGCCGCACCACCGACCACCTCAGCGACGGCGGCGGCGTGCACCCAGGCCGACGGGCCCAGCGCGGATGCCGTCAACGCGGAGATCGCCAAGCTGCCCGCGGCGCAGTGGATCGAAGTGATGAGCAGCCACACAGAGGACTGCAGCCTGCACTGGACCGTCGTCACGTCGGGCGACGCATCCGACAGTCCGGCGCAGGTGTTGTTCTTCGACCGCAAGTCGCCGATCGGCACCCCGACGCCGGATCCTCGGCCGTACATCACCGTCAACGCCGAGGGCAATGACACCGCGGTCGTCAAGTATCAATGGCGCCAGGGCCAGGACCCGGCGTGCTGCCCGACGGGCGTCGCCACCGTGCGCTTCAAGGTCGAGGACGGCAAGCTCAAAGCGCTGGACCCGATCCCCAATCCCTAGCCGCCAATAAATGCGTCGACGCGTCCACGTGGCGCGCGTTACAGTTGCGCTCGGTCTCAAACAGACCGTGGGGGATGTGAGCCGGAACTGATCGGTTATCACTTTTACTGAGGGGGTCGCGGGTTCGAGTCCCGCCAGGCTTCGGCCTGTAGCTCAGTTGGTAGAGCACTACGCCGGTGGGTACCACCACGCCCACATCCCCTGCGCAACAAGAAGATAGCGGCGCGACGTGAGCCGGATGCGGTCGGTTATCCGGTATCTCAGGTTCGAATCCTGGCCCGGTCGCACAACACACGCCCACGTCGCCGCCGCGTCAACGAAGGAACCACCGTGGACGCACTCCGTTTCATCAGCAGGCGCCGGAACGCCCAGCGCGAATCGGCCGACCCACGACAGGTCACCAATGCCGCAGGCGGCTACACGTTCGCGGTGGACGATTTGTCGCGGCTCCGCCGGTTCTTGACGTTGGGCACCGAGGGTGGCACTTACTACACCCGCGAGCAGGAATTGACTCGCGACAGCGCCGACGCTGTATTTCGTGCTGCCGCAAGCGATCCCATTGAATTGGTGCGGCTGATCGTCGACGTGTCGACGGCAGGCCGGGCGCCGCGGCAGAACCCGGCGCTGTTCGCGCTGGCCGTTGCCGCTTCCGCCGACGACGTCGACGGCAGGCGCGCCGCGCTCGCCGCATTGCCGACGGTCGCCAGGACGGGAACGCATCTGTTCCTCTTCGCGCGCTACGTCGAACAGTTCCGGGGTTGGGGGCCGACGCTGCGCAAGGCGGTGGCGCGGTGGTACACCGACATGCCGGTCGACAAGCTCGCCTACCAGTTGGTCAAGTACCGCCAGCGCGAGGGCTGGAGCCATTACGACCTGCTGCGGCTCGCGAGCCCAAGCGGCGTAACGGATCCCGCGCGCCGGATGGCGTTCAACTGGACGGCTCGCAAGGGCCTGGCCGACTACCCGAACCGCGAAGTAGGCGCCGGGGCGCCGGCTCTGGCGACCGTCGTCGATGTGCCGGACTCGCTGGCGCTGATTGCCGATGTCGAAGCGGCACAGGTTGAGTCGACGGCGCAGGGATGGGTCGACTTGATCGACCGCGGCCGCGGTCTGTCGTGGGAAATGCTGCCCGACGCGGCTCTGGCAGAGCCGCAGGTGTGGCGCGCGCTCATCGATCAGGGGCTGCCGCAGACGGCGTTGATGCGCCAGCTGCCACGGTTGACTCGGCTGGGTGTGCTGCACGGTCAGACCGGCCGCGTCGTCGCCGCGCAGCTGCAGGATGCCAAGCGGCTCAAGAGGGCTCGGGTACACCCGATCAACGTGCTCGTCGCGCAGCGCACCTACGCCGCAGGGCAGTCGGCGCGCGGGCAGGGCACGTGGATTCCGAACCCGCGGATCTGCGACGCGCTGGACGCGGCGTTCTACAACGCCTACGGTGCGGTCGAGCCTGCCAACAAGCGGATCCTGCTGGCACTGGACGTGTCCGGCTCGATGGGTTCGCCGGTGTCAGGGCTGTCGGTGTCGTGCCGGGAGGCGTCGGCCGCGCTGGCGATGGTCACCGCAGCGACCGAATCCGACTACCGGATCGTCGGTTTCACCGACGGAACCGGCAGCCTGACCGCGAACTGGCGGGAGAACACCGTCCTGTCGGAGCTCGACATCAGCCCGCGCCGACGGCTCGATGACATCTGCCGCTACACCGCGGCGCTGCCGATGGGTGGCACGGACTGCGCGCTGCCGATGGTGTGGGCGCGGAAGAACCGCACCGTTTTCGACGTGTTCGTGATCATCACGGACAACGAAACGTGGTACGGCTCGATTCATCCGCACCAGGCGCTGCGCGACTACCGGGAGAAGGTGAACCCGCAGGCGCGGCTGGTGGTCGTGTCGATGACGGGCACGCTGAACTCGATCACGGATCCAGCGGATCCGTTGTCGCTGGAGGTGTCCGGGTTCGACGCGGCCGTGCCGCAGGTGATCGCCGATTTCGCCCGCGGCGCACTGTGATCGGCGGCGTCAGACGCCGCGGACGCTGCCGCCGTCGATCACATACTCGGCTCCTGTGATGTAGGCGGCGCGGTCGGAGACGAGGAAGGCGACCAACTCGCCGACATCGGCCGGGCGACCGGGCGCGCCCAACGGGATGCCGCCGATCGATTCCATGATCTGAGCGCGAGCCTCATCGATGGTGATCTTGTTGATCGTGGCGATTTCCTCGGCCATCCGATACGCGGACTCTGTCTCGATATAACCGGGACAGACGGCGTTGACGCGAATTCCATTGGGCGCGAGCTCGTTCGCCAACGCCTTGCTGTAGTTGGTCAACGCCGCCTTGGCTGCCGCGTACGGGATGGTGGTGGGCAGTGGCGCTCGGCGCTGGATTGACGTGACGTGAACGATGGCACCCGAACCGCGCGCCGTCATTGCCGGAATGATCTGCCGGTCGAGTCGGACGGCCGCCAGCAGATTGGCGTCGAGAGCCGACTGCCAATCCTCGTCGGTGAGCGTGGCGGCGCCACCCTCGTGCTGGCCAGACCCGCCGACATTGTGCACCAGGATGTCGACGCCGCCGAGCCGCTCAAGCGCCTCGGCGCCCAGAGCAGCAACGCCTTCGGAGGTGGTGACATCGGCGACGATGACGTCCTCGGCCGCCCCGTCCGGTACGGACCGCGCCGCCACCACAACGCGTGCGCCACCGGCACGCAATCGATCGGCGATGCCCTTGCCAATGCCACGAGTCCCGCCAGTGATCAGCGCAGACCGGCCCGCGAATTCGTCAGTGTCAGCCACGGCCGCGAGTATGGCACCCGCCACTGACACGCCTACGTGTCGACGATGTTCTCCGGATGCAGCATCTCGGCGTAGCGCAACTGCTCGGGTATCCCGAAGCCGTCGACCAACGTCTCGGCGTACGGCCGTAGGTTGCGGCAGCGTTCGTTGATGCCGCGGGTCACCGCCTTGGCGCGCTCAGTCGACAGGAAGCGGTGCTCGACGAACCACCCCCTGTCCTCTTCGATCACCGACAACGCGTAGAGGTCGCACACCATCCCCAGAACTTCGCGCGCCTCCTCGTCCTCGCAGGATTCGATGCCGGCCACGAACGCCTCGAGGATGATGCGTTCGATGTGGGCACGAGCGGCGTGCAGCACGTGGTCCTGCACCGCGTTGAACGCGTCGAACGCACTCATCTCCTTGGACTTGCCCTGGAGCCGTCGCGCGACCGTGGCGATCATGTATTCCTCGCGGTCCTCGAACATCTTCACCTGGGTGCCGCGGTTGAACAGGCTGCCCTCTTCCTCGTTGTCCTGCCGGGTGTCGAGGATTCGCTGCATGATCGTCTCCGCTGCAGTGCGTTTCAGCACCCGCTCGCCGGCGAAGTTCGCGGCGAAACGCACCCACTCCACCGGACTCATGCCCTTGATGTCGTCGGCGTAGGCAGTGAGTAGTTCCTTCGCGACCAGCTGTGTCAGCACATGGTTGTCACCCTCGAACGTGGTGAACACGTCGGAGTCGGCCTTCAGCGCGATCAGTCGGTTCTCGGCGAGATAGCCTGCGCCGCCACAAGCTTCGCGTGCCTCCTGGATCGCCCGGGTGGCGTGCCAGGTATTGGCGGCCTTCAGGCCCGCAGCCCGTGACTCCAGCTCGCGCTGCTCCTCGGGATCCGGATCGTCGGCCGTTTGCAGGTCATGGGTCTTGGCCACCAGTTCGTTCTGCGCGAACTGCAGCGCATACGACCGCGCGATGAGTGGGAACAACCGGCGCTGATGCACCAGGTAATCCATCAGCAACACTTCGTGGTCGTCATCTGGAGCCTGGAACTGCCTGCGCTGCAACGCATATCGGGTCGCGATGTCCAGCGCTACGCGCGCTGCCGCACCCGCGCTGCCGCCGACCGTCACCCGTCCGCGAATCAGTGTGCCCAGCATGGTGAAGAACCGGCGGCCCGGGTTCTCGATCGGCGAGCTGTATGTTCCGTCCGCGGCCACGTCGGCGTACTTGTTGAGCAGGTTCTCCCGCGGAATACGCACGTGGTCGAACTGGATGCGGCCGTTGTCGACGCCGGGCAGCCCGCCCTTGTAATGGCAATCCGAGGTCGTCACACCTGGCAGGTCGTTGCCCTCATCGTCGCGGATCGGCACCACGAGGCAGTGCACACCGTGGCCCTCGCCGTCGGGCGTGATCAATTGCGCGAATACCGCTGCGACGGTCGCTGTTTGGGCGGCACCGCCGATGTAGTCCTTGCGCGCGGTCCTGGTGGGGGAGTCGATGATGAACTCTTCGGTCGATGGATCGTAGGTGGCCGTGGTCTCGAGCTGTTGCACGTCGCTGCCGTGGCCGGTCTCGGTCATCGCGAAGCAGCCGAGCAGATCCAGGTTGATGATCCGCGGCACGTACGCCTGGTGGTGGCGCTCGGTGCCGAGGTTCTCGATGGCGCCACCGAACAGGCCCCACTGCACGCCCGCCTTGACCATCAGCGACAGATCGGACATCGCCAGCATCTCGATCTGCGTGATCGCCGCGCCGACGTCGCCATTGCCGCCGTGTTCCTTCTTGAACCCGTCTTCGGCGGCGCCGTGGGCCGCCATGATCTTCAGCTGCTCCGCCACCTTGGTGCGAGCGATAACGGTGTTCGGGGTGTAGTGCGGGCGGAATACCTCGCTGGCGAGCTGCTCCCGCATCTTGTTCTTCACGTCGCGCCAACGGCCGTCCAGCGTATTGCGTAGATGCTCCGCAGTGGTGGTCATAACCAGACGGTAGCCCTTTGGCGGTCTCGGCAAACTGTGATGCTGCAAACGTAGGCAAACCTAGCTAGACCTGCAGAAACCCTTAGCGTTGAATCTTGCCTATGACGGACCCAAAGGAGGAGTCGGTATCGCCGACCGGTATGCCGCACATTCCGCACCATCGACACTCGGATGTGTCAGGCGGCTGGCTACGTGCTGCGACGTTCGGTGCGATGGACGGCCTCGTCAGCAACACCGCGCTGATCGCGGGTGTTGGCGCGGCGGCCGACGCGCACACGGTGGTTATCAGCGGCTTCGCCGGTCTGGTCGCCGGAGCGTTCTCCATGGCGTTGGGCGAGTACACGTCCGTCACCACCGCCAACGAACAACTCGATGCCGAGGTGCGGATGGAGCGGCGCGCCTTGAGCCAGCATCCCGAAGCGGAAGAAACCGAGCTGGTCTGGATGCTCGTCGAAATGGGTATGTCGCCGGAGACCGCGGAGAAGGCTTCTGAGGAGATTCACCGCGACGAGAAAAGGGCGCTGAATGTGCATGTGGCGCAGGAGCTGGGCGTCCACCCGGAGGAGAAGCCGTCCCCTTGGGTCGCGGCCGGTTCCAGCTTCGTCACATTCGCAATCGGCGCAATCGTCCCGCTGATCCCGTACTTCATCGGCTTCCAGTCG
>DATJIX010000425.1:0-10094 GCA_035492865.1 Mycobacterium sp.
CTGTGGGACTGGGGCATCCACCGCGGCGCTGCTCGCAGTCGCGCCGAAGGCCGACATCGTCGCTGTCGACGCGTCGCGCGGTATGTTGACCCAGGCGGCGGCTAAATCATGGCCCTCGTCGGTGCGATTTGTGCACAGCCGCATCGAGGACCTCGCCGACGCCGGCGTGAGCGGACCGTTCGACGCCATCCTGGCGGCCTACCTCGTCCGCAACCTCGCCGACAAAGACTCACAGCTGCAGGCGTTCCGCGCGTTGTTGCGCCCCGGAGGCATCCTCGCCGTCCACGAATATTCGGTACGCGACTCGCGGCTGGCGGCCGCGGTGTGGAACGCCGTATGCGCAGCGATCATCATCCCGAGTGGCAAGGTACGAAGCGGCGACGCGACCCTCTACCAATACCTCCGGCAGAGCGTGAACCGGTTCGACGGAGCCGCCGCGTTCCGAGACCGGCTGCGCGCCAACGGCTTCAGCTCAGTGCGCAGCGAAACGGTGCCCGGCTGGCAGCGCAACATCGTGCACACGTTCATCGGGCGGGCACCGTGAGCACGGACGCACGCCGCGAGACGCACGCCGCGCCGCCAGGTGTTCCCAACGCGACGGCGTTGCCCACAAGGCCGCACGTGGTCGTGGTCGGTGCAGGCATCGCCGGACTGGCGGCGGCGACGGGATTGGCCGAACGCGGCGTGACCGTCGACATCGTTGAGCGTCAGTCCTGCCTGGGTGGTCGCGTCGCGGGTTGGACGGAGACATTGCCCGACGGCACCGAAGCGGCGATGAACCGCGGGTTCCACGCATTCTTCCGCCAGTACTACAACCTGCGGGCCTTGCTGAGACGCGTCGATCCGCAGCTCGCGATGTTGACGCCGGTCGACGACTACCCGCTCATCGATGGACAAGGCCGTCGCGACACGTTTCGCGGTTTGCCGCTGACGCCACCCCTGAACGCCTTGGCGTTCGCACTGCGAAGCCCCACGTTTCGACTGCGGGACCTGTTGCGGCTCAATGCTCGAGCGGCCGCCCCGCTGGCCGCGGTGTCGGTACCCGGAATCTACCGACGGCTCGACCACCTTGACGCCGAATCCTTTCTGCAGGACATCAACTTCCCTTACGCCGCGCGTCATCTGGCATTCGAGGTGTTCTCCCGCAGCTTTTTCGCACCACCCGACGATCTATCCGCCGCCGAATTGGCGGCCATGTTCCACATCTACTTCCTCGGCTCTAGCGAAGGATTGCTCTTCGATGTGGCCAACGCCAACTTCGATGTCGCCCTGTGGAACCCGTTGGCGCGCCTTCTGGAATCGATGGGAGTCCGCATTCACACCGGTGTATCGGTGACCAAGGTCCGCGGTGACGAGCGGCCGCTCGTGACCTGTGACGACCAGGTCCAGTTTCAGGCCGACGGCGTGGTGCTGGCGACCGACGTTTCTGGCCTGCAGAGCATCGTCGAGAGTTCGCCGGACCTCGGCGACGACGACTGGCGCAAGGGCGTGGCAAAGCTCGGCGTGGCACCGCCTTTCGTGGTGCAACGGCTATGGCTGGACCGAAAGGTCGACCGGCAGCGAGCACCGTTCATGGGCACCGGTGGACGGCCGCCTCTGGACAACATCAGTGTGCTGGAGCGCTACGAACGCGAAGCGGCGGCCTGGTCCGAGCGCACGGGCGGATCCGTTGTCGAATTGCACGCGTACTCGGTGACGCCGCCATATGACGGCATCCGTGAACGCCTGCTGAATCGGCTCCACGAGCTGTATCCCGAGACCGCAGCTGCCAACGTGGTCGGCGAGAAGTTGTTGTATCACAACGATTGTCCGCGGTTCGCTCCCGGCGACTTCGGTGACCGGCCAGGGGTTGAGACGCCGCACCCGGCTGTGGTGCTGGCTGGGGACGGGATCCGCATCGATCTGCCGGTCGCGCTGATGGAACGCGCAGCCACGACAGGTTGGTCTGCGGCCAACACACTGCTGAAAAGGTTCGGCATCCACGGGCACGCGCTGCAAACCGTGCCGAACCACGGCCGCTTGCGCCTCCTCAGTCGCCTCGCCGACCGCGAAAGGCAACCCCAATCATGAGCAGGAAAACGAGGTTGTTTGAACTGCTTCCATCGCTGCGGTGGTCTGCGCAGCGTCCGACCTACCGCGATGCCACTCCCGCGGTCATCGATGCCGCGCTTCGCCGGTCCCAGCGTCGACCGAGTGGCAACTGGTACGCGTTCGCGGCCGCCGATGCCGTCCGGCACCGACCGCTCGGCGTCACGGTGGCCGGCGTCGAACTGGTTGCCTGGCGCGATGAGAACGATGAGTTGCACGTCGGTCCCGGGGCGTGTCCTCACCTCGGCGCTGACCTGTCGACAGGCAAGGTCGAGTGCGGGGCGCTGATCTGTCCCTGGCACGGCCTGCGGCTCGACGGTGCACGCGAATTCGGTTGGCGGCCTTACCCAACGCACGACGACGGCGTGCTCGCGTGGGTTCGGCTGGACAGCGTCGGTGGTGAGCCGCCGACAGAAGGGCCGGTGCTTGCACAGCGGCCACTCGGTGCCCGACTCGACGCCGTGACGCGCCTGGCAGGCACCTGCGAGCCCCGCGACATCATCGCCAACCGAATGGATCCCTGGCACGGCTCGTGGTTTCATCCGTATTCGTTCACGCGACTGGAGGTGATCGACGCCCCGCCCGCCGCCGACGACGTACCCGACGACCTAGACCGCTTCCTCGTTGCGGTGACGTTCCGCATCGGCCGACTGGGCGTCCCGGTCGTGGCCGAATTCACCAGCCCGGAGCCGCGGACGATTCTGATGCGCGTCGTTGACGGCGAAGGAACCGGCAGTGTGGTGGAAACTCACGCCACGCCGCTGGGCGAAGGCGCGGACGGGTTGCCCCGCACCGCTGTGCTGGAAGCGGTTATCGCGCACTCGGATCGCCCCGGGTTCGTCCACGCGTTGCGGGCGGCTCCGCTGATCCAGCCGTTCATGAGACGCGCCGCTGCGCGATTGTGGCGTGACGACCTCGAGTACGCCGAGAGGATCTTTCGGCAGCGCACCCGCTAAGAGGTGGCGGCGTACAACAGTGGAATCTGCTCGGCCGCCCATGGGCTGATCGCCCAGGACAGCTGTGCAGCGGCGCGCAGATCGCTCCAGGACACCCAGGTGTGGTCCATGACCTCGGTCGGCTCCGGCTGCACGGGGCCTGTGGCGGTGGCGAAAAACACCGGGCACAGTTCGTTTTCGACGGTGCCGTCCGCCGCGACGGCGCGATAGCGGTAGTCCGGCAGAACGCAGGTGAGTGCGTCGATCGTGATGCCGAGTTCCTGCCTGGCGCGTCGCCGCACTGCTTCCGACGCCCGCTCGCCGGGAGCGGGATGGCCGCAGAAGGAATTGGTCCACACGCCGGGCCATGTCTTCTTGTTCAGCGCTCGCCGCGTCATCAAGATCCGGCCGTCAACGTCGAACACGTAACACGAGAAGCCCCGATGCAGAGGCGTCGTCTCGTGGTGGACGGAGGCCTTCTGCGCCGTGCCGAGTTCGCGTCCTTGGTCGTCGACGAGCACGACGAGTTCCTCGCTGACGACTGCAGTTTCCGACATCCAGTATTTGTACCCTATCGACGCGCAAACGATGCATTGAATCAGACGTCATCGCGCAGCAGCTGTACGGCGCCGACCAGGCTATCGACGCGTACCGCCTTCTTCGGTAACCGCGCAGACTGCCACCCGGGCCCTGCGACCATGACTTGCGCACGTGCGGCGATCATCGCCTTCGTGACGGCGACGTCGGCCGTGCCGGCGGTCTGCGCCCAGAGCAGGACGGTGGCGGGGTGCGCGGTTCGACCGATGGCATCGATCAGGGCGGCGCACGGGACATCGGCCCCGAGCATCAGCGCTCCTCGGCCATGTTCGCCGAGCGCTGCGCGCAGTGCCTCGACCGCCAGCGTGTGCGTTTCGCCCTCGGTGCACGCAAGGATGACGGACGCGGTTTTGTCGAGCGCGTTGATCGGCAGCCGGTTCAGCGACCGCGACACCGCCCACGACAGCGCGTGTTCGACGTCGATGCACCTGTCGCCGCCGGTCTGCTTGGTTTCTATCACCGAAAACGCCGGTCGGATCAACTGATCCCACGTCTCGACGACGCCGTAGTGGCGCAGGTGACGTTCCAACTGCCTGCTTGCGCTGACGAGATCCAGGTCGAAGGCTGCGGCGAGCAGGGAATCGGTATCGGCGCGTGGTGGCACAACTACATCGAGCGCGGCGCGGGCCGCGCTGTGGGGACTGGCGCCCGCGGCGATCAATTTGTGCATCTGTTCGACCATCGCGATGTCGGCCTCGCTGTAGAGCCGGTGCCGCCCGGGATTGTGGCCGGTCGGCCCAATGCCATAGCGCTGGTTCCAGCTGCGCAGCGTGGCGATCGGGACGCCTAGTCGCTGCGCGACCACACCGACGGTGTACCGCGGCAGGTTTGCATCGCCGTCGTCGAGACGACCCTTGCGCTTTGACATCTGGCTCACTGACCCTCCAACCCTCGACAGAATAGGGCCAGGCCAACCATCACCTGACGGTTTCAATGCATAACCGATGCATTTGCCAACTGCCAACCACGCGCGAACGGATCAGACTTCGGTGGCCCGCAATCCCAACGCCAGCACCAGGCGGTCGCCGGGATCATCCAGCGACGTCGAAAGCAGCTTCTCGATCCGGCGGACGCGATAGCGCACCGTGTTCGGATGAACGTGGAGTCGCTGCGCAACCGCGGCGATGTCACCGAAGCCGTCCAGATACGCCTGCAGGGTCTCGGCCAGCATCGGCTCCTGCGCGCGCAGCTGCCGCACCCGCGGATCGACCAGCCGGGGCTGCCCGGCCACCTGCGAGACGATCTCGTCGAGCAGCACCGTGGTCCTGGCCTCGTCGAGCGAGCTGACCTGTCCGATGGCGCCCGGGTGCCGCTCGGCGCTGTCGAACACGCGGTCCACCTCGCTGCGGGCCTGCGGCGCGGCCGCCAGCCCGGCCAGCGGGGCGGCGATCACCGCGCGCAGCGTCAGGCCGAGTTCGCGCCGCAACGCCGCGACAACGCCGCGCACCCACGACGTCACCGACGACGCGCCGCCGGTCTTGGGCAGCAGCACGTACACTCGCTCGCCCGTCGACGCGATCTGCGCGTCGGCCCGAAAAGCGCTGGCGCTCAACGCGATCACGTCGGCGGGAACCGAATTCTCGACGCCGGCGAAGCCGATCAACGCGGCGCGGCCGTCGACGGTGATGCCCAGCTCGCGGGCTATCGCGCCGACGTCCGCGTCATCACCGGTCAGCCCCAACAGCTCCTGCACCCGCACCGTGTGCGTCGACGGTGTGGCCGCCAGCCGCGACATGATGCGTGCCGCCAGCACCGCACCCCCGCGCAGGATGTCCTCGACGTCGTCGGCCAGTGGCGCCGACCCTTGCTGTAGCCAGATGGTCCCGGCGTAGCCGGGTCTGCGCCGCGAATCAGTCGATGGCAGGTGGATGCCGACCGCGAGCCGCGGTCGCAGCCCCAGCTCGGGCCGCTCGGCGACGCTGACGACATCGCCGCTGGCGCGCAGCGCATCGAAAATGCCCCACTGCCCGATCCATTCGAGATGTTCGGGTGGCCCGGCCCGCCCGAGAATCGTCAGCCGCCGCAGCTCGTCGGCTTCGTCGCTGGACGCCGAATAGGCCAGCATGTGCGAGTCCGCGTCCTCGATGCTGATCATGCCGCGGGTGCGATCTGCGATCGACTGCGCAAGGCCGAACAAGTCCGTCCCCGAGTCGTACAGCGGATCGCCCCGATCACCGTGGTGCTCGAAGGCATGGTTGACCAGTTTGTAGAGCAGCTCCCACCGCGCCTGCGGTTCGACGGCCACGACCGCGATGCCGAGCGCGACCGCCCGCTTGATCGCGGCGGCCGACGGCTCTTTGACGAAGATCGCCGCCGGCACCCCACCGGTCTGTTGCCCGATCCACCGCACCGCCTCGGCGTCCGAGACACCGAGCAGGAAAAACAGGTCGGCCGAGCCGGGGCCGACGGCCAGCCCGAGCCGGATGTCGTCGGCGTCGACGAGCGCCACCGAACCGACGGGCATGTCCAGCCCGCGGGGCGCCTCGACCAGGGTCACCATCGTGCGGTCGAGGGCGAGCAGAAGCTGCCCCAGCCCCAGCCCGGACGCCTGCACCGCCATCCCACACTCCTTTGTCCGATTCGACTATAGTGGCCACACAGCGTTGTCCGATCGGCCATGTGTTGTGCGTCGCGTTCCGGGGATCCTTGCTGCATGGACGCCATCACCGACGTGCCCCTGCCGGCCAACGAGCCGGTTCACGAATACGCACCTGGTTCGGGGGAACGCACCCGGCTCACTGAGCAGCTTCAAGCATTGGCCAAGAACCCGATCGACCTGCCGCACGTCATCGGTGGCACGCATCGCATGGGCGCCGGCCAGCGGGTCGACGTGGTCCAGCCGCACCGACACTCCGCACGGTTGGGTACCTTCACCAACGCCGAGCACTCGGAGGCGTCTGCGGCGATCGAGGCGGCGATCGCGGCCAAGGCCGACTGGGAAGCCACGCCGTTCGACGAACGCGCCGCGGTGTTCCTGCGCGCCGCCGACCTGATGGCCGGACCGTGGCGCGAGAAGATCGCCGCGGCCACCATGCTCGGCCAGTCGAAGACCGCCTATCAGGCCGAGATCGACTCGGCATGCGAACTCATCGACTTCTGGCGGTTCAACGTCGCGTTCGCGCGCCAGATCCTGGCGCAGCAACCGATCAGCAGCCGCGGGGTGTGGAACCGCACCGACTACCGGCCATTGGAGGGCTTCGTCTACGCGATCACGCCGTTCAACTTCACGGCGATCGCAGGCAACCTGCCGACCGCGCCCGCGCTGATGGGCAACACGGTGGTGTGGAAGCCGTCGCCCACGCAGACCTTTTCCGCGTACCTGACCATGCAACTGCTGGAGGCTGCCGGTCTTCCGGCGGGTGTGATCAACATGGTCACGGGCGACGGCATCGCGGTTTCCGATGTGGCCCTTGCTGATCCGCGGCTGGCCGGTATTCATTTCACCGGGTCGACGGCGACGTTCCAGCACCTGTGGCGCGAGGTCGGCACCAACATCGACCGCTATCACACGTATCCGCGCCTGGTCGGTGAGACCGGCGGCAAGGACTTCGTGGTTGCGCACTCGTCGGCGCGGCCGGATGTGCTGCGCACGGCGCTGATTCGCGGCGCGTTCGACTACCAGGGCCAGAAGTGCTCGGCGGCATCGCGCGCGTTCATCCCGCGCTCGGTGTGGCAGCAGATGGGCGACGACTTCCTGTCGGCCACCGAGGCGCTGCGCTACGGTGACGTCACCGACCTGACCAACTACGGCGGAGCGGTGATCGACGAGCGGGCGTTCGCGAAGAATGTCAAGGCCATCGAACGAGCCAAGAGCGCGGCCAATGTGACGATCGCCGTCGGCGGTGAATACGACGACAGCGAAGGCTATTTCGTCCGCCCCACGGTGCTGCTGTCCGACGACCCGACCGACGAGTCGTTCCGCACGGAGTACTTCGGGCCGATCCTGTCGGTGCATGTGTACGCCGATGACGAATACGACCGGATTCTCGACGTGGTCGACGCGGGTGCGAAGTACGCGTTGACCGGGGCGGTGATCGCCGACGACCGGTCGGCGGTGCTGGCCGCCGAGAAGCGGCTACGGCATGCGGCCGGCAACTTCTACGTCAACGACAAGCCGACGGGCGCCGTGGTGGGACAGCAGCCGTTCGGCGGTTCGCGGGCGTCGGGCACCAACGACAAGGCCGGTTCGGCACTGAACCTGCTGCGCTGGACCTCGGCGCGGTCGATCAAGGAGACGTTCGTCCCGCCGACCGACCACAACTACCCGCACATGGAGACGGAATGATGACGGAGCTTTTCCACCGGGTCGCGCGCCCGGCGATCCTGGCCGCCAGCCGGCGGGAAGGCTTGCGACGCACCGCCGAGCGGTTGCCCGTCACACGGGATGTGGTGCACCGCTTCGTACCCGGTGAAACCGTGGCCGATGCGATGAACTCCGTTGAGCAACTGCGATATTCGGGGCGGTTGGTCAGCATCGACTATCTGGGCGAGGACGTCACCGATGTCGACACCGCCAATGCGACAGTCAACGCCTACCTCGAACTGCTCGACGCGCTCGGCAGCCACAACGAGGCGGCGTCGAAGGTGCGGCCGCTGGAGGTGTCGCTGAAGCTGTCGGCGCTGGGGCAGGCGCTGCCGCGCGACGGCCAGAAGATCGCGATGGAGAACGCGCACACGATCTGTGAGCGCGCACAGCGAGTGGGGGCGTGGGTGACAGTGGACGCCGAGGACCACACCACCACGGATTCCACCCTGTCGATCGTGCGCGATCTACGCACCGAGTTCGACTGGCTGGGAACGGTTTTGCAGGCTTACTTGAAGCGCACCGAGGATGACTGCCGCGAGTTCGCGGCGTCGGGCGCGCGGATCCGGTTGTGCAAGGGCGCCTACGACGAACCGGCGTCGGTGGCCTACCGTGCCGGTGACGAGGTGACGGCGTCGTACCTGCGCTGCCTCGAAGTGCTGATGGCGGGCTCCGGTTATCCGATGGTGGCCTCGCACGATCCGGAGATCATCGAGGCGGTGCCCGCGCTGGCCCGTGAGAATGGCCGCGGGGTGGATGATTTCGAGTACCAGATGCTGTACGGCATCCGCGACGCCGAACAGCGGCGGCTGGCCGATGGGGGCAATCACGTCCGGGTCTACGTACCGTTCGGCACGCAGTGGTACGGCTATTTCGTGCGCCGACTGGCCGAGCGGCCTGCCAACCTGGCGTTCTTCCTACGGGCGCTTGCGGAGCGGCGGCACTAGCCGGCCAGTGGGAACGATCCGTGTTCGTGGGTGACGACCCAGCGACCGTCGCGTTTGCGCAGGCCGAAGGTCATTCGTAAGCGGTTGTCGGGGTTCTTCTCGAAGTCCTCCGGCTTACCGCAGCGCGCCAGTGCGTACGCGAATGCCACGTCGTCGCCTGCCGTCACGTCCAGCTCGGTGATTTCGAAGATGGCCCCCTGGCGCTGCCACTCGAAGAACTCCGGCCAGGAATCGCGGTAGGCGTCGATGCCGCGGAGGCCGTCGTACGGCGGCGGCACGTCGAACATGACGATATCCGGATCGCGTTCGGCCAGAACGGTTTCGAGGTCGCCGGTGTGTACGGCGTCGGCCCAGCGGAGGAGGAGTTCGCGGATGGCGTCCTCGTCAGTCATCGACCTTGTACTCCTTGTATTCTTCGGTGCCGCCAGCTGACACGAGAACATAACCGGCGCTGGCGAACAGTACGGGCATCATCGCCATCATTCCGAATATTGCGGTCATCGTGTCACCTCCTCGGGCATCTAGTTGTTTCAACGTTGTAGACCTTTGCGTGGTTCAAAACTCATCGCGTGATGTCGAATCTGGTGGCGCCGTAGGGTTCGGCGGTGCCGAACGCGAACACGGTGGCAGGCGTGATCTTGTAGACGCACCAGGGCGCGGGACCCGCCGAGGGCGCGCTGTATTCGGCGGTGAGGGCATCGTCTTCGACCCGCGCCGGCCATCCATCGCGGTTGTATTCATCAGCGACCGAACGCAGTTCGTCGGCGTCGGTGACGCGGGTAGCCGTGCCCTCGAGCACCAGGTCGAACGGATGGGTGGCAACGCTGACGACGCAGCGCGGGTCCGCCGCGATGTTGCGGGATTTCCGAGTGCCCGGCCCGGACGTGAAGTACCAGGCACCGTTCACCTGTCCGCCGCCGACGGGCGTGACGTGAGGTGAGCCGTCGGGATTGATCGTCGTCAGCCATATCGTGTGACGGTTCGGTCCGCCGGCGTCAGGGCCCTGCGGTATGTCAGACGCGAGGACGTCGCGGACCCGCTCCCACTCGATGGGAGGCGTGCCGTAGCCGTCGAGGTTCTTCGCCTTGGGTGTTGTCATGTCCATATCGACCGGGCGGGTACGCAGAACTCATCGCTAGCGTCCCGCCAGCAGCATCAGCGCCCACGCCGCGATTGACTGCGCGTCGGAGATCTCGCCGTCGCGGATCATCCGCTCGAGCTGCG
>DATJIX010000426.1:0-7248 GCA_035492865.1 Mycobacterium sp.
CTGTTCGGTCTCCTCAGTGAGGCCGGACCACTGGACGCCGACCAACTTCGTGAGCGCCTCGGGCTGCATCCGCGCGGCGCGCGGGACTTCTTCGACGCGCTCGTCGCGCTCGGGATGCTCGACAGGACCGACGGCCGATACTCGAACACGCCGGAGACCGACCTGTTCCTTGATCCGGCCAAGCCGACGTATATGGGCGGCATCATGGAAATGTCGAGCGTTCGGCTGTATCCCTTCTGGGGTTCGCTGACCGAGGCGCTGCAGACGGGCCAGCCGCAGAGTGAGATCAAGACGGGCGGCGACGACTTCTTCGAGACGCTGTACGCCGATCCGGAGAAGCTGGCCGGGTTCACCGCCGCGATGACCGGTCTCAGCCGCGCGGCGGGCGACGCCATCGCTGCCAAGTTCCGGTGGCGCGACTACCACACCGTGATCGACATCGGGTGCGCCCAAGGTGCTATTCCGGTCGCCATCGCGACTGCCCACGATCATGTGACTGGCGGAGGATTCGATCTACCGCCGGTGGAGCCCATCTTCAATTCCTATGTGGCACAACATGATCTGTCCGACCGCCTGCAATTCTCGCCAGGAAACTTCTTCGCCGACCCGTTGCCCACCGCCGACGTCCTTGTCATGGGCCACATCCTGCACGACTGGGATCTGGAGGAGAAGCGCCTGCTTCTGCAGAAGGCCTACGACGCGCTTCCCACGGGAGGGGCGCTGATCGTCTACGAAGCGCTCATCGACGACGACCGGCGCTACAACGCGTTCGGCCTGCTGATGAGCCTCAACATGCTGATCGAGGGGCCGGGTGGCTTCGACTACACGGGAGCCGACTGCCGCGGGTGGATGGCCGACGCGGGCTTCAGCAACAGCTACGTCGAGCACCTGGCCGGACCCGATTCGATGGTGGTCGGCATCAAATAGCGCGGGCGGGATGAGTTCACGATCCTCCATCCGTTCTGGCGGTCAGAAAGCTGTCAGAGACGAACGGAAGGCTGATCATGAGAATCGTCGTCATCGGGGGAACGGGCCTCATCGGCTCGAAACTGGTGCACACCTTGAACGAACACGGTCACGACGCGATCGCCGCTGCGCCCTCGACCGGTGTGAACACCCTCACCGGTGAGGGTCTGCCCGAGGTGCTCGCCGGCGCCGACGCGGTGGTCGACGTGTCGAACTCGCCGACCCTCGACGACGCGGCCATCGAGTTCTTCCGCACCGCGACCACGAACCTGCTCACGGCCGAGAAGGATGCGGGCGTGGGTCACCACGTCGCGCTCTCCGTGGTGGGCACGGCTCAGCTGGCGCCGCAGAGCGGGTACTTCGAGGGCAAGCTGCTGCAGGAGGACCTCATCGCCGAGGGTCCGATCCCCTACACCCTGGTCCATGCCACGCAGTTCTTCGAGTTCATCAATACCCTCGCCGACGGGCAGACGGTCGACGGCGCGGTGCGGGTGCCACCGGCCTACTTCCAGCCGATGGCGGCCGTCGACGTCGCCGAGGGACTCGCGATCGCGGCGGTCAACGCTCCGGTGAAGGGCATCACCGAGATCGGCGGACCGCAGGCGTTCCTGCTTTCAGACCTGATCCGCACCGCGCTGACCGCCCACGGCGATACCCGCGAGGTCGTCGCGGATCCCAAGGCGCAGTACTGGGGTATCGATATCGACGAGCGCACCCTCTGCCCTGGTGAGGGCGCGACGCTGTTCGACACCCGATTCGAGGACTGGATCCTTGAATCAGCCGCGAAGGCGTAACGAAACCGCTTGAGCACGACGCGATTTCACTGGCCGAGGGCCACTGTGCGGTCCGGTGGAGTCGCGCGTTAGAGGCGTGGCTGGTCCCACCTGCCACCGGACCGGTAACCGGGCAGATGCAAGGGAGACGGATATGGACGTTTACGAAGCGGTTGAGAGTCGACGGTCGGTGCGCGGATTCACCGACGAGCCGGTGCCGCAAGAGGTGCTGGAGCGGGTCATGGCCGCAGCGGCTTTGTCGCCGTCCGGAGCGAACCTGCAGCCCTGGCAAATCTACGTGGTGACCGGTACGCCGCTGAAGGAACTCAAAACGCTCGCCGTCGAGCGGGTGGCTCACGGCGACCCGTGGGACGAGCGAGAGTTCGAGATGTACCCGCCCGTGCTGAAATCGCCCTATGGGGAGCGTCGATCCGCATTCGGCAAGGAGCGCTACAGCTCACTCGGCATCGCGCGGGAGGACTGGGAGGCGCGGCAGCGCGCCGCGATCGCGAACTGGGACTGCTTCGGCGCGCCCGCCGCACTGTTCTGCTACATCGATCGCGAGCTCGGTCGGCCTCAATGGGCAGACCTCGGCATGTATCTCCAGACGGTGATGCTGCTGCTGCGCGCGGAGGGGCTGCATAGTTGCCCGCAGATGGCGTGGTCGCAGGTCCGCAAGACCGTCGCTGACATTGTGTCACCGCCCGCCGAGCTCATCCTGTTCTGCGGCATGTCGATCGGGTACGAGGACACCACGGTGAGTTACCCCCGAACTGGCAGGGCACCGCTGTACGAGACTGTCGCCTACGTAACCGATTAGCGCCAGCGGCCTCGCTCGCGCGTTGATCAAGATCGGGGCGGGCATCAGCCGCAAGCAGTGAGCCGGTAGGGTCTGCACTGCAGATAGACGGTGGTGCCTATGTCGAGTCAGGGTGGGGGGCAACGTCTTCGCGGTCGCACCAGCGAATGCGAGACGCTTCGGGGTCTGCTCTCGACCGCGCAATCCGGTACCGGTCAGGTGCTGGTGCTCCGCGGCGAGGCGGGCGTCGGCAAGACAGCACTCCTCGACTATGTGTCCGAGGTCTCATCGGGCTTCCGATGTGTCCAGGTGGCAGGCGTGCAGTCCGACATGGAGCTTGCCTTCGCAGGCCTGCAGCAGTTGTGCGCGCCACTGCTCGATCACCTCGACGAGCTGCCGGAGCCGCAGCGTGAGGCGCTGAACGTAGCTTTCGGCCGCGGGGTCGGGGCGACCCCGGACCGTTTCCTGGTCGGGCTGGCTGTGCTGAGCCTGATGGCCGCCGCCGCCAACACCCAACCTCTGCTCTGCATCATCGACGACGCCCAGTGGCTCGATGAGGTGTCGGTGCAGACGTTGGCCTTCGTCGCACGGCGTCTGCTGGCCGAACCCGTCGCGTTGGTTTTCGCCGCGCGTGACCACGGCGCAGGCGCGTTGGCGGGGCTGCCGGAACTGCCCATCAGTGGGCTGTCCGACGGCGACGCGCGGGATCTGCTGGATTCCGTGATGTTGGCGGGCATCGATCCGCGGGTGCGCGACCGCATCGTCGCCGAGACCCGCGGCGTTCCCCTCGCCATCCTCGAGGTGCCCAGAAGCGTCTCCGCGACCGAGCTTGCAGGTGGGTTCTGGATTTCGGGTAAGCGTTCGTCCGCGGCGGCGATCGAGGAAGGCTTCGTCAGCCGGATTCGTGGCTTGCCGGCGCCGACCCAGCGACTGCTGCTCCTCGCCGCGGCCGAGCCGGTCGGCGATGCCGCCTTGTTCTTACGCGCGGCGGCGCAGCTGGACATTCCGGTTGACGCGCTGGCACCGGCCGAAGCAGCAGGCGTGATCGAGTTCGGACCGCGGATGCGTTTCCACCACCCGCTGATGCGCTCGGCCGCCTACCGCGCGGCCGAGCTGACGGACCGCAGGGCGATTCATCGCGCGCTGGCCGACGCAACCGACCCGCAGACGGACCCTGACCGTCGGGCTTGGCACGCGGCCAGCGCGGCCGCAGGACCTGACGATGCGGTCGCCGCAGAACTGGAAACGTCGGCGGCACGAGCCCAGAGCAGAGGCGGTATCGCCGCGGCCGCCACGTTCCTCGAACGTGCCACCGCATTGACGTCGGACCCCGCTCTGCGCAGTGCAAGGGCGATCGCGGCGGCACAGGCCAAGCGGGACGCGGCCGCGCCCGAGGCGGCCTACGAGCTCCTCGCGATCGCCGAACTCGGACAGTTGTCGGAACTCCAAAAGGCCGAGGTGGCTCGATTGCGCGCGCAGATGGAGTTCGCCCGCAGCCGCGGAGGCGGCGCAGGGGCGCCGCCCATCAGTGCCACCGCGCGGCAGCTACTCGACGCGGCCAGGCAACTGGAGAACCTCGACGATTACGCAGCCAGTGAGACGTACGCCGAATCGATCGCCGCGATCCTGTACGCCGGGAGGTTGGGCGAACCTGGCGCATTGGCTGACGCCGCCGAGGCCGCGCGCGCCACCGTCAGCCGGGCCGCCACGGCGCCACGGGCCATCGACCTGCTCCTGAACGGCATGGTCGAACGGATCACCGGTGGCGTCAGCGCAGGCGCCGGACCGCTGCGCGCCGCACTGGACTCCATGCGCGAGCTGGCTCAGTCGAACGATCTGCAGGTCCGGCGCTGGATGGTGCCCGCATTCCCCATCCTGCAGGAATCGGCCGCGCACGACCTGTGGGACGAATCGATCATCGATCAACTGTCCACCGCCGTCGTGCGCCGCGCACGCGACGCAGGCGCACTGGACGTGCTGCCAAGGGCACTCGTGTACCGGGCCGGGTTCCACCTGCTGGCAGGCGAATTCGCCACGGCGACAACACTTATCGAAGAGGCCAACTCGATCTCCGCCTCGACCGATCACCTTGCCCCTGTCCGGTATCACTCCCTGCTGCTCACGGCATGGCGTGGCGATCCTGCCGAGGCGGGCAAGCTGATCGAGTCGGCCGCCGCCGACGGCGCGGCTCGGGGCGAAGGCAGGCTGCTGGGCCTGACGGGGTACGCCGCCGCCGTGCTTTACAACGGCCTCGGTCGGTATGCAGAGGCGGCCGCGGCCGCCCGCGACGCATGTCAGTACGAGGATCTCGGCTTTCACGGCTGGTGTCTGTTCGAGCTGGTCGAAGCCGCGACGCGAACCGGCGACGCCGCCACTGCCACTGCGACCGCAGCGCAGTTCGAGGCACAGGCGGGCGCGAGCGGAACGGACTGGCGGCTCGGCGCGGTGGCGAATGCCAGGGCACTGGTGGCCGACGACGACCACGCGGACGAGCTCTACACCGAAGCCGTCGAACGGTTGCGGCGCACCCGCGTTGTCGTGCATCTCGCCCGCGCCCATCTGCACTACGGCGAGTGGTTGCGTCGGGTCAATCGGCGCGTCGACGCGCGGCGGCAGCTCACCGAGGCGCACGAGATGTTCCACCGGATGGGCGCGAAGGCCTTCGCCGAGCGGACGCGTCGCGAACTTGTGGCCACCGGTGAGAAGGTGCGCAAGCAGCCGACATCCGCTGGCAGCGAGTTGACGGCCCAAGAGGCGCAGATTGCCAGGCTGGCCGGCGACGGACTGACCAACCAGGAGATCGGCGCGCAGCTGTTCATCAGCACCCACACCGTGGAATGGCACCTGCGCAAGGTCTTTGCCAAGCTCGACATCAAGTCGCGCAGGCAGCTGCGCACCGTGTCGTGGGCGAGCTAGCTGTTCGTCGCGCAACTCCTCTGTCAGCGTGCTGACCTCCAGAACGGGCCGACGCCGGAGAACTCAGCCCCACCACCGACTACGGACCATGGACTACGGACTTCCAAGGGTTCGCTTCTTCTCCGCATCCGCGAGTCTGAACTGGACAGCGCGCACAGGGCGCTCACCAGCACAAAGACCACGCAGCGAGGAGATCGATCATGACCATGACGCCCGTCCGCAGCCCGTCCGAGCCGGACCGGGAGCTCGCCGCGCGGTTCGCCCGCGAAGCCGGGCCGCTGTTCGATGTCCTCGGGCGTGGAGCACGGCGGCTGGCCCGCACCGACGCCGATGCGGAGGATCTGCTCCAGGACACGCTGATGCATGCGTACGTGGGATTCGGGACGTTCAAGGACGGCAGCAACCTGAAGGCGTGGCTGTTCCGCATCCTCTACAACCGGTGGGTGAGTGCCTATCGCGCCAAGCAGTGCCGCCCGTCTGAAGTGCCGGTCGACGCGATCACCGAGCGTGACCTTGCCGACAGCGCCGCCCGACTTCCTGCCGGGCAACGCTCCGCTGAGGCCGAGGTGCTGGAGGCGCTGCCCGATAACGAGATCAAAGCGGCGATGGATGCCTTGCCCGAGGGTTTCCGGTCGGTGGTCTATTACGCCGACGTCCAGGGCTACACGTACGCAGAAACCGCAGCGATCCTTGGCATTCCGCACGGCACCGTCATGTCGCGGGTGGCGCGAGGCAGGCAGCGGTTGCGGCTGGCCCTCGCCGACATCGAACCGCAAGTCGCCTAACTGAAGGAGTTGGCAATGGAATTGGCTTACAAGACAGCGCTGGTGACCGGGGGAACGGCTGGTATCGGCCTGGCATGTGCGCGGCTACTCGCGCATGAGGGCGCGACGGTCATCATCTCCGGCCGGGATGCCGAACGCGGCAAGGCGGCGGCCGCGGGCATCGACGGCAGTGCACGCTTCCTGCAGGCCGACCTTTCCGATATCGAGTCGGTGAAATCGCTTGTGGCACAGGCTGGAGATGTCGACATTCTGGTCAACAACGCCGCGAGCTTTCCGGCGGCGCTCACCGTCGACCAGGAAGTGACCTCGTTCGAGAAGACGTTCGACACCAACGTCCGCGGCAGCTATTTCCTGGCCGCCGGTCTGGTGCCGGGGATGCTCGCGCGAGGGCACGGCAGCATCATCAACATCACCTCGATGGTCGCGTCGAAGGGGGTGCCCGGCGCAGGTGTGTACAGCGCCTCCAAGGCGGCGGTGGAATCGCTCACCCGTACCTGGGCCGCCGAATTCGGCGCCAACGGCGTGCGGGTCAACAGCGTCGCACCCGGTCCCACCAAAACCGAAGGCGTCGAAGCGGAATGGGGCGAAACCAACGAGGAACTCGGCCGCGCCCTGCCGCTGGGTCGGACCGCCAAACCCGAGGAGATCGCGGACGCCGTGCTCTTTCTCGCCTCGCCCCGCTCGACTTTCATCACCGGCTCCACGCTGCACGCCGACGGCGGCGGCACCGCCATATGAACACCAAGGAGGAATGTCCGATGTCGAAACAGTATGACGCATCATGGGAGAACGCATTGACGGTCGTGCAGGAGGTGCAGCCACCGCTCATCCCGGAGGGCGCACACGCCATGACCGTTGTCGTGGAATTCGGGCCGGGTAGTGGGGGCGCCCCACCACACCGGCATCCACACGGACCGGCCTTCGGCTACGTGCTCGAGGGCGAGATGCTGTTCGAGTTGGAGGGCGAGGCGCCGCGCGTCATCCGCGCCGGAGAGGCGTTCTGGGAGCC
>DATJIX010000427.1:0-3030 GCA_035492865.1 Mycobacterium sp.
CGACGTGCCGGTCGAGGAAGGCGCGATACGACTCGCGAAACAGGTCATGCTCGGGCTCGAAGAGGGTGCGGTCGTATTTGACGACGTTGCCCATGGCGGACCTCCGTGAACTGGTACGGGCTGTTACCAGCCAAACGTACCTCATCCAACCGGGTGGTTGGTTGGTTGGCCGGTGGGTGTCGCCGATCCGGGCGAGTAGCGGGGCGGTCCTAGACTCGCCGGATGACCCACCCGACCAGCCTCACGCACTGGGGCGGGTTCTCCGCGGGCATCCAAGACGGCGACATCGCGCACGTGGCGCCGCTCGGCGGCGACATCGATCCGTCGCCGCTGCTTGGCAACCTGCCAGGCACCATCCGGCATCCCGCCCGCGTCGCCACCCCAGCTGTGCGGCGCGGATGGCTGCGCGACGGGCCAGGCCCGAGCACGAGCCGCGGGGCCGAGGAGTTCGTCGCCGTCTCGTGGGATGAACTCACCGAACTGCTGGCCGGAGAGCTGCGGCGCGTCGTCGACACCTATGGGAACGAGGCGATCTACGGCGGCTCGTACGGCTGGGCCAGCGCCGGGCGGTTCCACCACGCACAGAGCCAGGTCCACCGGTTCCTCAAACTGCTTGGCGGGTACACCTTTTCGCGGCACTCGTACAGTCTCGGTGCTACCGGCGTCATCATGCCGCGGGTGGTCGGCACTCACGACGACCTATTCAAGCGGTCCACCGCTTGGGACGTCATCGTCGAACACACCGACTTGCTGGTGTGCTTCGGCGGGCTGGCGCTGAAGAACACCGGAATCAACCACGGCGGCACCACCGGCCACCCGGCCCGTGACGCGTTGCGGCGCTTGCGGGATCGAGGCGGACGCATCGTGTCGTTCTCGCCGCTGCGCGACGACGTCGATGGCGAATGCGAATGGCATGCGCCGGTGCCGGGCACCGACGTCGCGATCATGCTGGCGTTGGCCTATGTGCTGGCCGCCGAATCGCTGGCCGACCGGGATTTCCTCAGCACCTACTGCACGGGTTACGAGCACTTCGAGCGGTATCTGCTCGGCGTGGACGACGGTGTGGCGAAGTCACCGCAGTGGGCGTCGCAGATCTGCGGGCTGCCCGCCGATGAACTGACCGCGCTGGCGCGCCGAATGGCTGCTCAGCGCACGATCGTGACGGTCAGTTGGTCGCTGCAGCGGATGCGGCACGGCGAGCAGGCACCGTGGATGGGACTCACGCTCGCCGCGATGCTGGGCCAGATCGGCCTTCCCGGAGGGGGTTTCGGGCACGGCTACGGTTCGATGAACGAACCCGGCCTGCCGCCGCTGCGCTTCGGGCTGCCGAAGCTGCCACAGGGCCCCAATCCGGTGCGGACGTTCATCCCGGTCGCCGCGATCAGCGACATGTTGCTGCATCCCGGCGACGAGTTCGATTACAACGGCCGACGGCTGACCTATCCCGACATCAAGCTGGTGTATTGGGCAGGCGGCAATCCGTTTCATCACCATCAGAACATTTCCCGGCTGAGGCGCGCACTGGGTCGCGTCGACACGATCGTCGTGCACGACCCTTACTGGACCGCGATGGCCAAGCACGCCGACATCGTCGTTCCGTCGACAACCCCTTTCGAGCGCGACGACTACTCGGGCTCCCGCAACGACCCACTGCTGATGGCCATGCCGAAGTTGGCCGAACCGTACGCGCAATCCCGGGATGACTACACGACATTCGCGGCGCTGGCCGAAGCGCTGGGATTCGGCGAGCACTTCACCGAGGGGCGCACCGCGCGACAGTGGCTGGTGCACATGTACGACAAGTGGGCCGCTGGACTGGATTTCGCGGCGCCGACGTTCGACGAGTTCTGGGCGATGGGACGACTTCGGCTGCCCACCGAGACCGGGCTGACACTGCTCGCCGATTTTCGCGCCGATCCGGTGGCCCATCGGTTGAACACACCGAGCGGACGCATCGAGATCTTCTCGCAGGACATCGCCGGGTTCGGCTACGCCGACTGCGCCGGCCATCCGACGTGGTTCGAGCCGTCCGAATGGCTCGGCGGCGCTCGCGCGGCGGACTATCCGCTGCACCTTGTGGCCAATCAGCCCGCGACCCGGCTGCACAGCCAGCTGGACATCGGCGCGGTCAGCAAGGCATCGAAAGTGCAAGGGCGCGAGCCGATCCGGATGCATCCGGTCGACGCCCAGGCGCGCGGACTGGCTGACGGGGACGTGGTGCGGGTGTTCAACGACCGCGGCGCCTGCCTGGCCGGTGTGGTGCTGGACGATCGCCTGCGGCGCGAGGTGGTGCAGCTGTCGACAGGCGCGTGGTTCGATCCGGCCGACCCAGCTGACCCGGACGCCATGTGTGTGCACGGAAATCCGAATGTGCTCACCGATGACGTGGGCACGTCGTCGCTTGCACGTGGTTGCACCGGTGCGCATGTACTGGTGCAGGTAGAGAGGTTCACCGGGCCGCTGCCGCCCGTGCGGGCCCACGAGCCACCGGTGATCATCGATCGATGACCGAGGCACTGACCGTCGAAGAGCGTGGCCGGACAATCACATTCACGCTCGACGACGTGATGCGCTACCACGGCCCACACTCCCCCGCCGGCGTCGCGATCGCGTTCAAGGTCATGCAGCGGGCCTTCGCGGCGCTCTCGCCCGACATGCCGCCACAGCGTCGATCGGTCGCGGTGCGCACCGCGTTTCGTGGCCCAGGCGCAAGAGACGGGTTCGAGGCGGTGACTCGAGCGGTCACCGACGGCCGCTACACCGTTGACCGGTCACTTGTCAGGTCGGACCTCGGCCGCCTTCGCGAGGACTTCGTGTTCGTGGTCACGGTCGGCGACCGCACCGCGACCCTGCTGCTTCGCGACGGGTACGTCACCGACGAGTTCATCGATCTGGCACGGGCCGAGAACCGCACCGATGAACAGGAGCGGCGGCTCGATGATCTGAAAGCGCGACTGGCGCAGCTTGTGATGAGCGCCGATAGCGTGGATGTCGTCGACCTACTCGGCGATTAGCCAGAACCGCCGACTG
>DATJIX010000428.1:0-7477 GCA_035492865.1 Mycobacterium sp.
CCGCCGTGCCGCCGATGAAGTAGACGAGCATGTAGGCGCTGTTGTACTGCGCCGGGGCGGTCGGGTCGATCGCAAGGACGGTGCTCTGATTGGCCACCTGAGCGGCGAACAGGCCCGCATCGAACATGGCGAGACAGGCCAGCGTGACGGCGGGTTGCGACAGGGAGAACGCCAGCGTCACGGCCGCGGCCAGCGCGAGGAGGAGTCCGATCAGCAGCACCCTTCGGGCGCCGACCCTGTCCGTCCACGCGCCTGCCACCCGGGTCGCGACGATGCCCAGCAGTCCGGCGACGGCGTACCCGCCGATACGCTCCGACGAATACCAGAAGGGCGGCTGCGACAGCGCGACGGCAAGACCGGCCCACACCGCGCAGAACGCGAAGAACCACAGGGCCCCGCGGCCGGCGGCAAGCCGAAGGGGTGCGACGCGCACGTAGAGGCCAGGGAGCTTGCGCAGCGTTGCCAGATAGCTCGCGGTGACAACCCTTTCCCCGCCGGGCAACACGAACAGCGCCGAGACCGCGACGACGGCGCATACCGCGGCGAGCACGAGAAACATTGCGCGCCAGCCGATCTCGTCGTTCAACCAGCCGCCGACGATCCGTCCCGCGAGAATCCCGGCCGAGATGCCCGCTGTGACGATGCCGAGCACGGTGGCGCGTCGTCGCTGATTCGCGAAACGCCCCGCGACCGAACTCAATTGCGCCCCGACTGACGATCCAGCGCCGATAACGCCGACGATGAGGCCGAGAAGCGACGGTGTGCCGACGGCTGCGTTGAGGCCCAAGGCGATGGCGAGCGCGCCGAATTGCGTTGACAGCACGCGCCGTGGCGAAAACCGGTCGACGAGCGGCACCAGCAAGGCAAGGCCGACAAGGTAGCCGAGCGGGCCGCATGCCAGTGCGACGCCGACCGTGGCCAGCGAGGCATGCATCGAGGCGGCGACGTCCGCGATCGCGGGTTGCAGGGGGTAGATGCTGGCGGTGCCGAGGGCGGCCGCGAGCGCCATGAACAAGACCACGGGGGTCGAAAGGACTACGGCGCGAGCGTCGGGTAGGACGGGAGTTTGCATGGCACCGACGCTAAGAAGCCGAGTGGCCACCGTGCTGGCGGAAAACGGACACGACGGTGGGGGCTGCGCCAAAACGGGGCCACCTCCTCGCGGAGGTGGCCCCGTTTTGTTCAGATCCGTTGGCGCTGAATACCTCAGCCGGGCGGCGGAGGCACCAGTGGTGGTGCGCCGGGCGGCGGAGGCGGTACAGGTGCACCTGGCGGTGGCGGCGGGTCAGGCTGGAACTGCACCAGCCCAGGTGGGATATTGGTCCCCGGCGGCGGCGCGGTACCCGGCAGCGGTTCGCCGAGCTGTTCCTGTGGAGTCTGGCCCAGCAGACCGCCCTTGAGCATCCCAGCGCGGTACATGTCGATGTACCGGCCGAGCCACTCGCGCTTGCTGACGTCGTTGTTCTCGTCTCCTGGAGCGACATCGAACTGTTCGCACTTGCCGGGTGCCGACGGCGCCAAGCACTGCTGCACCCCGTAGGCGTTGTTGAACACGTTGAGGTTCGGGACCGCGCCCGGGTTGGCACCAGGAGGCGACGGAAGCGGGTTCTGACCCAACACGGTGGTTTGATCGAGGCCAACCACCGGGGGCGCCCCCAGGGTGCCCGGGTTTGCGGGATCCTGCCCCGTTTGCCCGAGTACCCCGAAGCCCGCCGGACCAAGCTGTCCCATCCCGGGGACCGTCGGACCGGGCGGCGGCGGAGGAGGCGCATCCGCGGGCAACGGCAGCGCCGGATCCGGCGGGGGCGGAGGGTCAGCAGCGGCGGTCGCTGCGAAGGCGACCGCCGCTCCGACAGTGACGAACCCGACGGCCGCGATGTTCGCGACTGCCAATCTCTTTCGGCTCGAAGGCATCCCTGACGTCAGACGGCCTTGGTGACGCCGTAGTACGCGGCCACGTCGTCGGTATCGGTCGTCGAGCTCGTCAGGGTCGCGTAGGAGCGGATGAAGGACTGGCCCACGCAGCCGTCGACCTTGACGTGGGTGTCCTTCAGGGTGACGCGCACCGGTGCGGCCTTGAACGTCTTCTTGTCCACGGTGACGGTGGACACGGTGCCGGGCTTGGGGTGGATCTCGATGGTGCCCGACAGCGGGAACTGCACGCCCGTGGGAATCAGGCCGCCGGTCAGCGACGAGCCGGTGGCGGTGATACCGGCCTGGCCGATGAGCCTGACCTGGCCGAGTTCGATGCCGCAGCCGATCTGGTAGCCGGCTTCCAGCGTGCCGCCGGACAGGCTGGTCTTGCCGCCACCGGTGACCGTGCCCAGGAACGTGCCACCGACGAGGTACTCGCGCGAGGACACTGCTGTGGTCAGCGGTGCCACCGGCAACTGCGACTCGTCCTTGGCCACCACCGTGAGCACCCACCCGTCGGGGGAGGTCACCACCGTCGGGGGATTGGAGGCGACCACGCCGGTGTCGGGTGGGGGGCCGTCGTCGCCGGGGTCGGCCGAAGCGATCGGCGCGAGCCCGAGTGGGATCAGTGAGCAAGCGGCCAGTGCGGCAAAGCGATTCACCATTGTTATCTTTCGTCTGAAGGTTCGACTAGGGGTTAAACGGCCTTGGTGACACCGAGGTAGGTGATCACGTCGTCGGTGTTGTCGGTCGAGCTCGTCAGCGTGGCGTAGGAGCGGATGAACGACTGGCCGGCGCACTGGTCGGTCTTGATGCGCACCCCGGTGATGGTGATGCGCGTACTGGTGCCCTTGAACGACTTCTTGTCGATGGCCACAGTCGTCACGGTGCCGGGCTTGAGGTAGACCTTGCCCTGAAGGCTGACACCGAACGTGGCCGTGGCGTTACCGGTGAACGGCAGACCGATGCTCGGGCTGAAGCTGGCGCCGGGGTTGATTTCGGTCTCATCGGAGATGATGCCGCAGCCGATCTGTTCGCCGGCCTCCATCGATCCGCCGGCCAGCTTGGTCTTGCCCCCGCCGGTGATCTTGCCGGTGAAGGTGCCCGCCACCAGGTACTCGCGTGAGCTGATCGCGGTGGTCAGCGGGGCGACCGGGAGCTGGGTCTCGTTGCTGCCGACCACCTCCAGGTGCCAACCGTCGGGGGTGTCGAGCACTCCGGGCGGACCCGAGGGCACCGCACCTTCGGGCGGCAACGGGTTGGTGGCGTTGACCGGGACCGCGGGATCGGCGGGCGGAGGCGGGTCGGCTTGCGCGAGCGGCGCGGCCGCGAGCGGTATCGCGACGCAGACGGATGCCAGCATGGCAAAGCGGTTCAACATGGTTGTATCGGCGCCTCTCGTGGTCGATATACAACGGATCTGTAACGAATGTGTCGCGTGGGAGCCTCTAATGGTGGGGTTTCCAAACGGTGAACACACCGCAAACAATCAACGCCACGTATCCATCTAATGGGCGTCTGCGGCCTGCGGTCTTGGGCCTACCACAGACCGCTGTAATACTCCTCACAGGCGGACGAAAGCCGATGGACCGCAACTAGATATCGTCCGTTGGGCTGCAGTTCACCATTTGGACACGTGGCCGATCGACCGTAGTTCCCGTTACGTAGTGCCCTCGAGACTGGACGGGGCTCGTCGAGTGGGTTTGGCTGGCCGGTAGAACGCGTGCCAGTGGGTCAACGCAAACCCAGCTGACCCTGCGAGACCGACTACCTTGGAGGAAACCTTGAAGTCATCCCTCGTGCGCGAGCGAACGATGATCGCATCTGTCATCGCAGTGGGCATCGGTTTGGCGGTCGCTCCTGCCGCCTCCGCTGACGACGTCGGGACCGACGGGTCATCGGCGGGTCCCGTGGTGGTCACCCCGGTGGACCCGTCGGACGATGCCACTCAGCCCGCGGTACTCGCATGTGGGACGTTCGCCCAGGTGCTGGATGATTCTTCGAATTACTACGGGGATTTCGCGGATTCGTTCGAAGGTTCTGACTACGCGGATCCGGCCGTCGACAGCAGCAACGCGGTGGGCAGGACCGCGCTTCGGCAGTCGGCCGCCGTCGCCATGCAGGCCGCCCAGACCCCTGGACTCGATCCCTCGATCGCGGACCCGATGCGCATCTGGTCGCTTGGCGCCAGCAAGCTGCTCGTCAAGATGGGGCTGCGGATCCCCGGCGACAGTCTGAACAGCACCGCCAACGAGATGAACAACCAAGCCGAGCTGGTCCAGCAGGCCTGCGCCAACGCCGGGACGCACGCGTAATCACGGTGAGAGGCAGTCTTTTTGGAGCGGTCGCGCTCTGCTTAGCGCTGGCCGGCTGCGGCGGAGGTGCCGCCTCGAGTGCCTCCGCACCGGCGAAGCTGGTGCCCGACACCGCACTCACAGCGTCGCTGCTGACCGCCGACGAACTCAACGCGGTGATGGGGACGAGCGGGATGACCCCGCATACTCCGGTGTCGCAGATGGATGACAACCGCAACATGCTGCCCAACCTGAACTGTCTCGGGGCCTGGCAGGTCAATCAGTCGTCGATCTACGAGTCCAGCCACTGGAAGTCGGTGCGCCAGCAGCTGGTTCGGGTACCGGACAAAGACAACTGGAATTTCCTCGTCGTCCAGTCCATCGTCTCTTACCGCACCGCAGACGCCGCGCGTGAGTTCTTCACCGAGTCGACCGATCGATGGTCGAAGTGCACCAATCACACGCTCAACATTCAACTCAACGGCCAACCGCTGCCGAAGTGGGTCAGTGGCGATCTCACCAAGACCGATACCCGACTCGCGCTGCCGTACACCCGCGGCACCGGAGATCAGACGAGGTCGTGTCAGCGAGTGCTGCAGGTCACCGCGAACCTGATTCTCGACATTCAGGCGTGCAAGCCGCAGCAGCAGGCAGCCGTCACTGCGGCCGCCGACGTAGCCGACAAGATCGAGTCGAAGCTTCCCAAGTGAGTCACCGGTTGCGCCAACGCAGCAGGTAGCGGTAGTACAGCGCGCGTCGCACCGATACACCGGGCAATGCCTCGCGGGCCGTGCGGCGGATCTCGTCGAGCCCCTCCTGTGGGTCGGTGACGACCACACCGATGTCGCGGGTCTCTGAGTGCAGCCAGGATCCGAGTCGGGCGGCGGGGACGCACATGGCCGACCAAACCCAGTCACGCACAGTCGTATTGGCCGAGCAACCGACGACAGCGATCTCGCCCGTCGGCGTCAACAGACCCCGCGCCTTGGCTAATGACGCAAGCAGATCCATGTGGTGCAGGCTGGCCACGAACGTGATGAGCTCGAATCTGCGTGCGCCGGGCTGATACTCATCGAATGCCTGCGGTGACACGGCGACGTTTCGATGCGACGCCAGTCGCGTTGTGGCGCGTTCGATTGCCGCGGGGTCGGGATCGATGCCCGTCACCGAGCGCGATATCGGTGCGAGCCGCTGCGCGAGCAGTCCATCGCCACAACCGATATCGAGGACGTCGCCGCGGTGTTCGGCCGCGATGCGGACCAGCCAGCGGTGGTAGGCCGCATTGTGATTCCAGTAGTCGGCGGGCGCAGCCATAACGACGACTATGCCAGCTTCAGGCCGCCGCGCCTTCTGCCGCGCTGCCCGACGTCGTTTTAGTCTCGGTAGACGCCGTGCCAGCATCGGTCGTGTCCGTCGACTCGTCCTTCGGCTTGTCCACGGTGACAACGGGATCCGACTTGGGCGATGGCTCATCGGCAGCGGACTGCGGCTCGGCCTTCTCGCTGTCGCGGACCACATTGGTCAACGGCTTGGGCTCGTCGGCCGTTGCGGATTTCTTCTTCGTGGTGGGCTTGGCGTCCGATGCGGCGAGCACGGACTCTGTCGACGTGGTTTTCGAGGCGCCGGGGAGCGTGGACGCGAGCTGGGGCAGCGAGGAGAACGGCGTCGCCGGCTGATACTTGCTCGGGTCCGCTGGAATCGGATTGCCGTTGGGGTAGGCCGAATTGACGATTTTCGTCAGCAGCGGTTCGGTCAGGTCTGCGATGACATTGCCGAACGGTACGAAGTCGCGAATCAGGTTGGTCAGCGGCAGGCCCTTGGTCGTGTAGGTGACGTAGGTGGTCTTGCCACGCTGCGTGACGTACGCGGCGACGCGGTCGTCGGCCGGAATCGCGCCGCACTGCGCGTCGGGACACGCGAGCACGTCGCCCTTGTCGGTGACGCCGCACGTGTTCGCGCTGCCACAGGAGACGGCGGGGGAGCCGTCCTCGTTGACCGGCAGGTCGAGATCGTTCTGGTTCAGGTGGCGATAGAGGTACGCCACCAACGAATTAACGGCAGCGACCGGGTTCAGCACGTCGGCGGGCGCGTTGGAGTTGTAGTCGTACATGTAGCCGACGTCGACGAGACCGAGGGCATCGGTGTCGGTCGGCGACGGGATCGGGTTCACGCCGATCAAGGCAAACCAGGGGTACCGCGTGCCAAAGCCGCCATTGGGCCGGGCGACGTTGTTGTCGAGGATGAAGACCGTCTTCGCCAGCGCCGGGTCCTTCTTGGCCTGCAACGCCATCAGAAGCAGACTCGCGTTCGCCGCACCCCATCCCGATGAGAGCACGGCGTTGTCTTCGCCCGAGTGGGCCTGTAGGGCCTGGTTGATGCCGAATGGTCCGGTGAAGAAGTTGACGTGCTCGAGGTCGTCGCCGGCGTTGTAGGGCGGCTGGTTGAACATGCCGCCGAAGAAGTTCTCGTTGCCGCTGCCGTCGGGATGCGTCGAGCTCCCGACGACGATCAGCGCTGCCAAGTCGACCAGGGGAGCGGAGATCGACGCGGGCTGCGTGGCAGCAACGCTTGCCACGGACGTCGCAACTCCGACGGCGGCGATCCCCATCGCCAGTCTGCTCACACGATTCGTCGCGGCTTTGCTCACTCCCGGCGCCCTCCTGACGTCACAGTAGCAACCTATCGTGTCGGCCCCGCGCGATGGCCGTTGCCGGCTTGAGCAACTTGGCAACTCACGCCAAATAGATCTGCCCCCTCCCGCAGGAGAGGGCAGATCCAATCGGCCTGTGTAGTTGCTACTTCGTCTTGTGGGTGGTGCTGCCGTCTTTCTTGCCGGTGTCGTCTTTCTTGGCGGTGTCGTCGGACTTCTTGCCGGTCTCCGTGCCGGTGGTGCCCGTTCCGGTGGTCGTGCCGCCCGTGGTGCCGCTGGTCGCGCCACCGGTAGTTCCCTCGGTCGTGCCGGTCGTGCCGCTGGTGGTTCCCTCGGTCGTGCCGGTGGTGCCGCTGGTGGTTCCCTCGGTCTTACCGGTGGTGCCGCTGGTGGTGCCGCCGGTGGTTCCTTCGGTTTTGCCGGTCGTGGTGCCGCCGGTGGTTCCCTCGGTTTTGCCGGTCGTGGTGCCGCCGGTGGCGCCCTCGGCGGTGCCGGCAGGGTCGCCCTTCTCGGTGGTCTTCGTTTCCCCGGTGCTCGGGGCGGCGTCGAGGCTGGCCGCCTTGAACGTTGGGGTTCCTGTTGCCTTGAGGGTGGATACGGCGCCGAAGCCGCCGAAGAC
>DATJIX010000429.1:0-11274 GCA_035492865.1 Mycobacterium sp.
GTCGAGATGACCAGCTCCTTGGCCTTGCGCACGATGCCACCGAGACCCGAGCGCGCGTCGCCGACCAACGCGTTCTTGACGTACTGCTGGGTGATCGTCGAACCACCCTGAAGGTCGCCGCCGAAGATGTTGTTCTTGAACGCCCTGAGGAACCCGGTGAACGAGAAGCCGGGATTGGTGTAGAAGTCCCGATCCTCGGCGGCCATCACCGCATCGCGCACGTGCACCGGAATCTGATCGATGTTGACGTCGACACGGTTGCCTTCGGGCGGAACGATTTTCGCGAGTTCGCTGCCGTCGCTGGCCAGGATCGTGGACACCTGGTTGGTCCGGATGTCGCCAGGCTTGGGCACGTCGACGATGAGGTAGGCCATCCCGAACGTGACGAGGGGCAGCACGATCAGCACGGCCACGCCGGCGTAGAGCGCGCGGCGCACCCACTTCCAGTTGATCTGCTCACGGAAGCTGGGCTTCGGCGTGGGTGGCGGTCCTCCGCCCGGTCCGCCGCCGCCAGGTGGGCGCCGCGGCGGGGGCGGCGGTGGCTGCTTCGGCGGCGCCGGCGGGGGTGTGCCGTCCAGCGCCCTCTTGACGACGTCGATCGGATCACGCAGGTGCGCAGGGGTGTTGGCGCGCACCTGCGGAATCACGGCCGTCAGCCGGTCGTCGGGCGGCACGCCTGCGGCGCGGTGCCGAGGCGGCCCCTCCGGGCGACGCTTTTGCGGGGGCGCACCGACGCCATCAGCCGCGAGTCCCCTGCGGACATCATTGGCTGACCGGTCGTGGCGCCCTTCGCTATTCACTGGCTGTGCGCGCACGTCCGCGCGCCGTCCGTGTGCCACGGGATCCCTTTGGCGGCGGGACCGCGCCGAGCACATACGACTTGACCAAGTGATTCCAGCTGCAGGTGCGACATACCTCCACCACGTGTACCGAGAATTCGTTGTACTTGGTGGCCAGCAAGACCAACTCCTCGGCCGTGCGGGCCGAACCGGATACGGCGCCCAAGTGGTCACCGAATACCCACGACACCAAGGTGAGCTGTTCCTTGCGGCAGATCGGGCACATCACCGAGCTGGGCTTCCCATGGAACTTGGCAGCTCGCAGCAGGTAAGGGTTGGCGTCACAGACCTCAGATACCCCGGTGCGGCCGGAGTACACCTCGGCCAGCAGGGACCGGCGCCGGAGCGCGTAGTCCACCACCTGTCGCTGCAATCGCACGGAGACCAGAGTACGTCGGCCTCGCCACCACCGAGGCGTGACTACGCCGCGATGCTTCTGCGATGTCGGTCTGGTCAGCGGCGATAGCAACCGAACTCTTACGATCATCGTCGTGGCGACACGGCAGACACCGGGAACGCGGGCGAAAGACAGCGACCGCAATGACACCTGTCAGATCCTTGACAGTGCGCTGGCGGACGGACAGCTCTCCATGGACGAGCACCGGACGCGGGTCGCGCTGGCGACCGGAGCCGAGACGCTGGGCGATCTGCAGTCGTTGGTGTCGGACCTGCAGACCAACAACGCGCCGGTGCAGCTGCCCGACCTCAGGAAGCGGCCCAAGCTGCCGGGCGCGGGCGGGGGCAATTGGAAGTACGGGCTCGCGGTCTCAGTGGTGCTCGTCCTGCTCGGCATCGCCATCGGATGGGGTCTGTACGGCAACACGACCTCACCGCTGAGCTTCACGTCGGACCCCGGGGCGAAGTCCGACGGAATCCCCGCGAAGGTCCTGACGCCGCCGAAGCAGCTGCAGTCACTTGGCGGGCTGACCGGGCTGCTGGAGCAGATGCACCAGCGGTTCGGCGACACCATGGGCTACAGCCTGACGATCTACCCGGAGTACGCCGTCTTGTCCCGTGCCGATCCCACCGACGATCGAAGGAAGCTGAGCTACACCTACCGCGGCGGATTCGACGATCCCTCGACGTCGGCGAAGAGCGAGGACGACGTGATCGTGGACCTCGGTGCGTTCGACGTGAAGACGGCTGTCGGCATTCTGCGCGGCGCACCCGAGACGGTCGGGCTGCAACAGAAGGACGTCAAGCCGGGCAACACCTATCTCAGCATCGACCCGGCCCGCGATCCGGTGACTCCGGGCGCGCTCGAGCTGCGGGCCAGCGTGTCGAGTGATTTCGGCAGCGGTTCCATCACCTTCGCAGGCGACGGCACCATCAAGCGCATCGATACGGCCACCGACTGACGTCTATCGCACGTCAGCGGTACGCAACCATTTGTTGGCACCGAATATATCGGCGCGATACTATTGCGCGAGGTGTCGAACCGTCGTAGCGGCCAAGCAAAGGAGGTGATTCGATGCTGGAGCTCGCCATCCTGGGTCTTCTGCTCGAATCGCCTATGCACGGCTACGAGCTGCGTAAACGGCTGACCGGCCTGCTCGGCGCCTTTCGCGCGTTCTCCTACGGTTCGCTCTACCCGGCGCTGCGGCGCATGCAGGCCGATGGGCTGATCGTCGAGGATGCCGCACCGGAGGGGATCCCGAAGGTGCGTCGCGCGCGGCGCGTCTACCAGCTCACCGATACCGGTAAGCAGCGCTTCACCGAACTGGTGGCCGACACCGGTCCGCAGAACTTCTCGGACGACGGGTTCGGCGTGCACCTCGCGTTCTTCAACCGCACTCCGGCCGAGGCTCGGATGCGAATCCTCGAGGGCCGCCGTCGTCAGGTGGAGGAACGCCGTGAAGGTCTGCGCGAAGCAGTGGCGCGGGCCAGCAGTTCGCTCGATCGCTACACCCGGCAGCTACACCAGCTCGGGCTGGAGTCCAGCGAGCGCGAAGTCAAGTGGCTCAACGAGTTGATAGCCGCCGAACGTCTAGGCCAAGGCCGCTCAGACAACACTGTGCAGCCATAACCAAGCTGAGCACTACGAAAGATAAGTACGGAGAGGGAGAAGTCGTCATGACTGAGAACACCGAGGTGCGGGTCGCGATTGTCGGTGTAGGTAACTGCGCGTCCTCATTGGTGCAGGGTGTGCAGTACTACCAGGACGCCGACGAGCACGCGACGGTGCCCGGCCTGATGCATGTGCGCCTCGGCCCGTACCACGTTCGCGACGTGAAGTTCGTCGCCGCATTCGACGTCGACGCCAAGAAGGTCGGCTTCGACCTGTCCGAGGCGATCTTCGCGTCGGAGAACAACACCATCAAGATCGCCGACGTGCCGCCCACCAATGTCACGGTGCAGCGCGGCCCGACGCTCGACGGCATCGGCAAGTACTACGCCGAGACCATCGAGGTGTCCGACGTCGAGGCGGTCGACGTGGTCAAGACGCTGAAGGACAACAACGTCGACGTCATGGTGTCCTACCTGCCGGTGGGCTCCGAAGAGGCCGACAAGTTCTACGCGCAGTGCGCGATCGACGCGGGCGTGGCATTTGTCAACGCGCTGCCGGTCTTCATCGCGAGCGACCCGGTCTGGGCCAAGAAGTTCGAGGACGCCGGCGTGCCGATCGTCGGCGACGACATCAAGAGCCAGGTCGGCGCGACCATCACCCACCGCGTGATGGCCAAGCTGTTCGAGGACCGCGGCGTGCAGCTCGACCGCACCATGCAGCTCAACGTCGGCGGCAACATGGACTTCCTCAACATGCTGGAGCGCTCGCGCCTCGAGTCGAAGAAGATCTCCAAGACCCAGGCCGTCACGTCCAACCTGCAGCGTGAGTTCAACACCAAGGACGTCCACATCGGCCCGTCCGATCACGTGGGCTGGCTCGACGACCGCAAGTGGGCCTACGTCCGGCTCGAGGGTCGCGCCTTCGGCGATGTGCCGCTGAACCTGGAGTACAAGCTCGAGGTGTGGGACTCGCCGAACTCGGCAGGCGTCATCATCGACGCGGTGCGCGCGGCGAAGATCGCCAAGGACCGTGGCATCGGTGGGCCCGTCGAGGCCGCCTCGGCGTACCTGATGAAGAGCCCGCCGAAGCAGCTGCCCGACGACATCGCCCGGGCGGAGCTCGAGGACTTCATCGAGGGTTAGCCTCGACGGCGTGACGAACGCCGAAGTCTCCGACGACGACCTGGCCGGCCTCGACGAGTTCGGGCTGCTGCACGAGAACGCCGAACAGATCGGCGCGTCGGGACCCCTGCCGTCGGTGCAGCGCATCGACTCGGGCCCGATCAGCGCCATCAAGTGGGGCGACGAAGCACCGCAGGTGGTGTTCCTGCACGGCGGCGGGCAGAACGCGCACACCTGGGACACCGTGATCGCCGGACTCGGCCTGCCCGCGTTGGCGGTCGACCTGCCCGGGCACGGCCGGTCGGCGTGGCGCGAGGACGGCGACTACGGGCCGCGGCTGAACGCCGAGACCCTGCGCCCGGTGCTGCGCGAGTGGGCGCCCAAGCCACGGCTGGTCGTCGGCATGTCGTTGGGTGGGCTGACCGCGTTGCGGCTGGCCGCGTCCGAGCCCGCGCTCGTTCCCGAACTGGTGCTCGTCGACGTCACGCCGTCGGCGCCCGAACGGCATGAGCAGATGACCAAGGCGCAAATGGGCACGGTGGCACTTGTGCAGGGCGACCGCACGTTTCCCAGCTTCGCGGCCATGCTGGAGGTGACGGTGGCCGCCGCCCCGAACCGTGATCGGAAATCGTTGCGCCGCGGCGTCTTTCACAACTCGAAACAGCTCGACGACGGCACCTGGACCTGGCGCTACGACTCGTTCCGCAAGGGCGAAGGGTTCGAGGGATTGTGGGACGACGTGCCCGCCATCACGATGCCGACCACGCTGGTGCGCGGTGCCAACTCGTTCTTCGTCAACGACGAGGACGCGGAGGCGTTCGCGAAGGGAGCGCCGGGCTTCCAGCGCACGCACGTCGTCGCGGACTCCGGACACTCCGTGCAGGGTGACCAGCCGGCGGCGCTCGTCGAGATTCTGCGCGGGGTGCTCGGCACCTGACGGCCCCAGCTGTTTACCAGTTGTCTCCCAGTTGATTGCCAAGTTGTCGTAGGTTCCACAACCGTGGCCCTCACTCCGTTGAATCTGCTTGTCGCCCATGATGGTCGGTCGTCGCGCCAGCATGTGACGTGCCGCTACAAGTGCGGCGATGCCTGCTCGAAGCCCGTCCCCAACGCGAGCGACAACGAATACTTCGGCGACATCGTCAAGGCGCTCTCGCGACGGTCCGTGCTTCAGGCCGGCGGCATCGCGGTGCTGGCGATCGGCGCGGGGTCCGCACTGGCCGCGTGCGGGAACGCCGAGCAGCCCACTGCGACACCGACCTCGCCGCCGGCACCCGCGGCGCCACCGCCGGGAATGAACTTCGCCGCCGTCGCGCCCAACAAAGAGGACGCGGTCGTCATCCCCGAGGGCTACCAGCAGTCGGTCGTCATCAGCTGGGGCGACCCGATCCTGCCGAATGCGCCGAGGTTCGACGTGAAGGCGCAGAGCGCCGCCGCGCAGCGCGGCCAGTTCGGCTTCAACAACGACTTCGCCGGACTGCTGCCCGTGCCCGGTCAGAAGAACCGCTTTCTGCTGGTGACCAATCACGAGTACGTCAGCCCGCAGTTCATGTTCCCCGGCTACGACGATGCGAAGCCGACTCGAGAGCAGTTCGACATCGAGATCGCCGCGATCGGGATGGGTGTCGTGGAGGTCGAGCGCACGCCGGAGGGGTTGAAACCGGTGATCGGCCCGTACAACCGGCGCATCACCGCCGACACACCGTTCACGTTGACCGGTCCCGCCGCAGGCACCGACTTCGTCAAGACCGCCGCGGATCCGACCGGCCGCACCGTCGCAGGCACCTTCGCCAACTGCTCGGGCGGGGTAACCCCCTGGGGCACTGTCCTTTCCGGTGAAGAGAACTTTCACGAGTACTTCGGTGCGGCGCAGGGCGCGCCCAAGCCGGGTCCCGTCGACGCCGACCGGCAGGAGCGCTACGGCGTCACGCTCAAGCCGACCGAGCTCAAGTGGGAGTCCTTCGATCCGCGATTCGACGTCGCCAAGACTCCCAACGAGGCGAACCGCTTCGGCTACGTCGTCGAGGTCAATCCGTGGGATCCCAACTCCAAGCCCGTCAAGCACAGCGCGCTTGGGCGGTTCAAGCACGAGGCCGCCAACGTCTACGTCACCAACGACGGCACCGTGGTGGCCTACGCAGGCGACGACGAGCGGTTCGACTACATGTACAAGTTCGTCTCGGCGAAGAAGATTCAGCCCGGCACCGATCCGGCCGCGATGGCCCACAACATGACGATCCTCGACGAGGGCACGCTCTATGTCGCCAAGCTCACCAGCGACATTCCCGCCGACGAGATCGACGGCTCAGGCAGGCTGCCGAAGGAGGGTGCGTTCAGCGGCGCCGGAACCTGGATCCCGCTGCTGCGGTCGGGCCCGAACGGCGAGGGCCAGTCGCTCGTCGACGGGGTGACCGCGCAGGAGGCGGCGGTGTTCACCCGACTCGCCGCGGACAAGGCCGGCGCAACCAAGATGGATCGACCGGAGGACTTCGAGGCCAATCCCAAGACCGGCAAGGTGTATGTCGCGCTGACCAACAACGACAAGCGCGGTACCGAGGGCAAGGCGCCGGTCGACGCCGCCAACCCGCGCAACGAGAACAAGAACGGGCAGATCCTCGAGATCACCGACAATCACGCGGGCACCGACTTCACCTGGGATCTGCTTCTTGTCTGCGGTGATCCCGCGGCGGCCGACACCTACTTCGCCGGATTCGACAAGACGAAGGTCAGCCCTATCTCCTGCCCCGACAACGTCGCCTTCGACAGCCACGGCAATCTGTGGATCTCCACCGACGGCAACGCGTTGAAGTCCAACGATGGGCTCTTCGCCGTCGCGCTCGAAGGTCCGAATCGCGGCGAGACCAAGCAGTTCCTCACGGTGCCGAAGGGCGCCGAGACATGCGGGCCCGTGGTGACCGACGATTTGGTCACGGTCTGCGTGCAACATCCGGGCGAGCACGACGACAACAGCATCGACAACCCGTTCTCACACTGGCCCGAGGGTGGCAACGGAACCGCTCGGCCGTCGGTCGTCGCGGTGTGGAAAGCCAACGGCCAGATTGGCGTCTAGCCTGACGACCGTGAGCCTCCCCATTCGCATCGGCGTGCAACTACAGCCGCAACACTGTTCGCAATACAGCCACATCCGCGACGCGGTCCGACGCTGTGAGGACATCGGCGTCGACGTCGCGTTCAACTGGGATCACTTCTATCCGCTCTACGGCGATCCCGACGGCGCGCACTACGAGTGCTGGACGATGCTCGCCGCATGGGCCGAGCAGACGTCGCGGCTCGAGATCGGCGCACTCGTCACCTGCAACTCCTACCGCAACCCCGAACTGCTCGCCGATATGGCCCGCACCGTCGACCACATCTCGGACGGCAGGTTGATCCTCGGCATCGGGTCGGGTTGGAAGCAGAAGGACTACGACGAGTACGGCTATGAGTTCGGCACCGCAGGCAGCAGGCTCGACGATCTCGCAGGCGCGATGCCGCGAATAAAGTCGCGGCTGGCCAAGCTCAACCCTGCACCGACGCGTGACATCCCGGTCCTGATCGGTGGCCAAGGTGAGCGCAAGACGCTGCGCCTGGTCGCCGAGTACGCCGACACCTGGCACGGGTTCACGTCGCTGGAGACATACCCCGCGAAGGCCGAGATCCTCGCGGCGCACTGTGCCGACGTCGGCCGCGACCCGGCCACCATCGAGCGCTCGGCAGGCGTCCAGGGCGATGGCCTCGACGCGCTGCTTGCCCAGGCCGACGCCTTCGTCGACCTCGGGGTCACACTGCTGACGGTCGGCGTCAACGGACCCGACTACGACCTGACCCAGGCCGAGGCTCTGTGCCGCTGGCGCGACCGTCGCCAAACGAATGGAAGCTGAACTGGCGGAACGGCTCCCGCCGGGGCGGCTACGTGAGATGCTTTGCGCGCCATGCCCAAGAAGTATGGGGTCAAAGAAAAAGACCTCGTGGTCTCGCATGTCGTCAACCTGGTGCTGACAGGCAAACTGCGGTCGGGGGACCGGATTGATCGCAACGAGATCGCCAATGACTTAGGACTGTCCCGCGTCCCGATCCAGGAGGCGGTAGTTCAGCTTGAGCATGACGGCATCCTGTCGACGCAGTACCACCGCGGCGCGTACGTCGAGCGATTCGACGAATCGGTGGTGCGTGAACACCACGAGATCTACGGCCTGCTGTGTGGTCTCGCGTCGTCCCGCGCCGCCGTCGACGGGCAGCCGCGAATTCTCGACCAGCTGGGCGTGCTGATGGCGGCCATGCGCAGCAGCAAAGACTCGCGCGCATTTCAGGAAACGGCCTGGCAATTCCGCAACGTGATCAACGAAGAATATGCGGGACCGCGATTGCAGGCCGCGATCCGCGCGGCGCAGACCTTCATCCCGCGCGGCTTCTGGCTGGCTTACCTGAACAACCACGACGAGATGCTGCCGTTCTTCGAGTCCGAGCTCGCCGCGATTCAACGTCGCGACCCCGAGGGTGCCCGCGCGGCATGCGCGGAGCGCTCGGAGGTGATGGGCCGCATCATGCTGAGCGAATTGGTGCGGCGCGGAGTGTTGCGGCCCGCAGGTGCACCGGTTGCGTTCTAAGTGAGCTGAAGGCGATTCCGGCGCGCGCTCTGCGGCTACCTTGCTCTGATGACCGCCGTCAAAGCATCCGTCGTCGCTCTGATCGCGTTGTTGATCGGCAGCATGGGCCTTGCGGCGCCGGTCGGCGCGAACGTCGACCAGTGCGCGCCGCCGGGAGTCGAGAGTGCCAGCGCGCTGCCGACCAATCTCGCGAAGGCCGCGGCCGGCCCCGGCGCCGACAAGTACACGACCGCGACGGTCGAGCCGGTGACCGCCGTCGACGTCAACGCCCTCGGCCTGAGTGTGCCGGGCACGCTCACCGTCGGCACGCTGTCCGATGCGCCGCCCAGCATCTGTATCAACACCGCCGGCCAGTTCACCGGCTTCGACAACGAGCTGCTCCGCGCGATCGCCGACAGGCTTGGGCTGAAGATCAACTTCGTCGGCACCGAATTCTCCGGGCTGCTGGCGCAGGTGGCGTCGCGCCGCTTCGACGTCGGGTCGTCGTCGATCACCACCACCGATGCGCGGCGCAAGACCGTCGGCTTCACCAACGGCTATGACTTCGGCTATTTCTCTTTGGTGGTGCCGACGGGCTCGCCGATCACCGGGTTCGACAAACTCGCCGCCGGCCAGCGCATCGGCGTCGTGCAGGGCACCGTGCAGGAGGCGTACGTGATCGACACGCTGCACCTGCAGCCGGTGAAGTTCCCCGACTACAACACCGTCTACGCCAGCCTCAAGACACGCCAGATCGATGCGTGGGTGGCGCCGTCGCAACAGGCCTCGGGCACAGTGCAGCCGGGCGACCCCGCACAGATCATCGAAAACACCTTCAGCTTGGACAATTTCGTGGCGTGGGCGGTGGCCAAGGAGAACCAGCCGCTGATCGACGCGTTGAATTCCGGACTGGACGCGATCATCGCCGACGGCACCTGGGCGCGGCTGTACTCGGACTGGGTGCCGCGCGCGTTGCCGCCCGGCTGGAAGCCCGGATCGAAGGCGGCTCCCGTGCCGCAGCTGCCCGACTTCGCCGCGATCGCGGCCGAGAACCAGAAGCCGGCGTCGAGTGCCGCTGCACCGAAATCCACGCTGTCGCAGCTGAAGGACTCGTTCCTCGACTGGGATCTCTACAAACAGGCGATCCCCGACCTGTTGAAGACGGGCCTACCCAACACCTTGATCCTGACCGTCAGCGCTGCGGTGATCGGCCTGGTGCTCGGCATGGCGCTGGCGGTCGCGGGGATATCCCGGTCGCGTTGGCTGCGCTGGCCGGCGCGGGTGTACACCGATATCTTCCGCGGACTCCCCGAGGTGGTGATCATCCTGCTGATCGGGCTCGGCGTCGGACCGGTGGTCGGCGGCCTGACCGGAAACAACCCGTATCCGCTCGGCATCGCCGCCTTGGGCTTGATGGCCGCCGCGTACGTCGGCGAGATCTTCCGATCCGGCATCCAGAGCGTCGAGCCCGGCCAGCTGGAGGCCTCGCGCGCACTGGGTTTCAGTTATCCGTCGTCGATGCGATTGATTGTCGTGCCGCAGGGTGTGCGCAGAGTGCTGCCCGCGCTGATGAACCAATTCATCTCACTGCTGAAGGCGTCGTCGCTGGTGTACTTCCTCGGGCTGGTGGCCAACCAGCGGGAGCTGTTCCAGGTCGGCCGTGACCTCAACGCACAGACCGGAAACCTCTCGCCGCTCGTCGCGGCGGGGTTGTTTTATCTGCTGCTAACGGTTCCGTTGACGCACCTGGTGAACCTCATCGACACCCGGCTGCGGCGCGGCCGTGAACCCGGCAAGGAAGACCCGCTCGAGCTGTCCACGTCGCAGGAGATGATCTGATGGCTGATCCAGTCTCGTTGGCCGCCAGCGATATTCACTTGGCGTTCGGACCGAACGCGGTGTTGCAAGGGGTGGACCTCGATGTGCCCGCAGGCACCACGACCGCGGTGATCGGGCCGTCGGGCTCGGGCAAGTCGACGCTGCTGCGCACGCTGAACCGGCTATACGAACCCGATAAGGGCGACATCCTGCTCGACGGACGATCGGTGTTGGCAGACAACCCCGATCAGTTGCGGCAGCGCATCGGCATGGTGTTTCAGCATTTCAACTTGTTCCCGCATCGCACCGTCCTGGACAACGTGACGCTGGCGCCGCGCAAGCTCAAGCGGCTGGGCGCCGAGGCGGCGCGCGAGCTGGGCCTGGCGCAGTTGGACCGCGTGGGGCTGCGACACAAGGCCGACGTCCGGCCGGGCACGCTGTCAGGCGGACAGCAGCAGCGGGTGGCGATCGCGCGGGCGCTCGCGATGTCGCCTGAGGTGATGTTCTTCGACGAAGCCACCTCGGCGCTGGACCCGGAATTGGTCAAGGGCATCCTGGCGCTGATCGCCGAACTCGGTTCCGATGGCATGACGATGGTGGTCGTCACGCACGAAATGGGGTTTGCCAGGTCGACGTCCGATGCGGTGGTCTTCATGGATCACGGTCAGGTCGTCGAATCGGGTCCACCGGAGCAAATTTTCGACGGCGCCGAGACAGACCGCCTGCGCCGATTTCTGTCGCAAGTTTTGTGAGGTTAATTGACGCGCGTTCGCATGTGGCAGGCTCCGACAGGTTAGACTGGCGAATTATGGTGGAGACGGATTCGCAGGTCGGCGAACTAGCCGGTGAACTGCAGCGCGTGCTCTCCAAGGTGTTTTCAGTACTTCGCCGGGGGGATACGA
>DATJIX010000430.1:0-11291 GCA_035492865.1 Mycobacterium sp.
ATGACGATGATCGAAGTGGAACCGCAGCCACGCATCGACACGGTCGTGAGCCTGCCCGGCGGCGGCGAGGCCAGACGCACCGAATACACCGGCACCGCCTGGTTCGACGGCAAGCCGATCGTGTCGGGACTGACGCTCCAACGCTCGCCCAACGCGCCGCGGGGAATCCGCATGCCGAACTTCGCGGCCTCGTTCTTCGTCCCCGACAGCCTGCGCTATCACCGGGCCGCGCTCGGTGAGTCGACGCTGGCCGTCTCCGTCGTCTTGCAGGCGTCGGGGGAGAGGGCTGCCATCGTCGGCGCCGCCGCGACGTTCACCGATGACCCCTCCGGCGCCCCGACCTGGATCCAGGTGCACGTCACAGGCCACCTGGGCTGGCCGGCGGGCGTCGGCTACCGCGTCGTCGCGCTGACGCCACCCGATGCGGTTCGGTAGCAGGTAAACGTCCACGTAGACTCGTTGATCGGACTCTGAAACGTAAGAAAGAGAGCAGTACCTGCATGAGCGGCCATTCCAAGTGGGCCACCACCAAGCACAAGAAGGCTGTGATCGACGCGCGGCGCGGCAAGAACTTCGCGCGGTTGATCAAGAACATCGAGGTGGCCGCGCGGGTCGGTGGCGGTGATCCAGGCGGCAACCCCACGCTCTACGACGCCATCCAGAAGGCCAAGAAGAATTCGGTGCCCAACGACAACATCGAACGGGCCCGTAAGCGTGGCGCAGGCGAGGAGGCCGGCGGCGCCGACTACCAGAGCATCACCTATGAGGGTTACGGGCCCAACGGTGTCGCGGTGCTGATCGAGTGCCTCACCGACAACCGCAACCGGGCCGCGGGTGAGGTGCGCGTCGCGATGACCCGCAACGGCGGAAACATGGCCGACCCCGGCTCAGTGTCCTACCTCTTCTCCCGCAAGGGTCTGATCACGTTGGAGAAGAACGGGCTGACCGAGGACGACATCCTCACCGCGGTGCTCGAAGCTGGTGCCGAAGATGTCAACGACCTCGACGATAGTTTCGAAATCATCTGCGAGCCAGGCGATTTGGTCGCAGTGCGGACAGCTCTGCAGGAGGCGGGCATCGATTACGAGTCGGCGGAAGCCGGTTTCGAGCCGTCGGTCAGCGTGCCAGTCGACATCGACGGTGCACGCAAGATCATGAAACTGGTCGACGCGCTGGAGGATCTCGACGACGTACAAGACGTCTACACCAACATCGAGATTCCCGACGACGTCGCCGCAGCGCTCGACGAGGAGTAGCCCAGCCCGCATGTCGTCAGCCGAGGTGGCCGCAAACAAGGCGTTGTTCAAACGTTTCCACGACGCCGCCAACACGGGCGATTTCGAGTTGCTTGCGCGCACGATCGACGATTTGGTCGCACCAGATGCGGTGATCCGCACGCCATTGCCTATCGACGTGACAGGCGCCGAGGCCCTCAAGCAAATCTGGGCGATGCTCTTCACGATCTATCCCGACATCCACCTCACCGTCGAAGACGTCATCGCCGAGGGCGACAAGGTGGTGGCGCGCAACACGGTCACCGGTACCCACCGAGGTGAATTCATGGGTGTCGCACCGACCGGCAAGTCCGTCACCTACAACGAGATCTTCATCTTCCGCTTCGCCGACGGCCTGGTGGTCGAGACGTGGGGCGTGGTCGACGTTTTGGCGCAGATGAAGCAGATCGGCGTCGTGCCCGCCTAGAACGTCATCGCCACCCGGTAGTGACGGTGGGAGAACAGCCAGTCGCCGGCCACCCGAACGAGCTCGTCGTCGTACTCACCGACGAGCTGCCGGCTGGTCCCGTCCTGGAGTTTCATGGTCTCCAGGCAGTAGGACCTGGCCGTCGCGTGGTCGCCGTCCACGGTCAACGACGCGAACTGGGTGAAGAACGCCATCTGCTCAATGGTCGCGAAGATGCCGTGCCAGTGCGTGCGAAGTTCCTCCTTGCCGGCACATTCACCGCCCGAGCCGGTCCTGCGGCCGTCATCGGTCCAGCACCTCAGGTACGCGTCGAGATCTTGCCGGATCACCGCGTCGCTGTAGCTGTCGAACCGCTCGCGGATGAGCTGCTTGTCGTCGACAGGGCCGGAAAACGCCATGCCGCATCCTAAGAGCTCAAGAACGCCCCGATCTCGCGCGCCGTCTGCTCCGGCTGGTCGAGCATGACCAACACGTTGGCGTCGTCGACATAGCGCAACGTCGCGCCGGTCAGGTCGGCCAACTGCGTTGCGTGATCGTCAGGCATCACCGGGTTGTGACTCCACAGCACCAGCACATCACCGCCGAAATCGGCCAGCCCCTTTGTGGCCCGGATCAGATCGGCCTTGACGAACTTGGTGCGGCAATACTTGACGAGGTCCTGCCGGATGCGCCGGTCGGCCAGGCCCGCGGCCATCCATTGGTCGACGATGTCTTGGGGAACAGGCTTTTTCGCCATCTGGCCGAACATCAGCCACTGTCGGCGCAGCCAGCCGATCTTGAGCTGGCGCATGGCGAGCGAGACGGTGAGCGTGTTGCGACTGGCCAACCATGCGACCTTGCCGGGGAACCCCGGCGGGAAGTTGTCGAATGCCTCCGACGGGCAGATCACCAGTCGCGCAACGCGTTTGTCGCGACCAACATCGGTGAGGAAGAGCGGCCCGCCCCAGTCGGTGACCACCAATGTGACGCCGGCGAGGTCGAGCGCGTCGAGAAAATCGGCGACGATCTCGACCATCCCCGGCAGGGTCAGGTCCGCGTCCTCGCGCATCGGTATGCGGTGCCCGCCCATCGGCAGCACCGGCAGTAGGTAGCGGAACCCGGAGGGCAGCAGTGGCAGCGCCAGGTTCCACTGCGCGTCGTTCATCAGAAGCCCATGCAGCAGCACGACAGGACGACCATCCGGGTCACCGGCCTCGCGGTATTCGATGGTTCCTGCGGAAATGACAAGGTCCATCTTTATTCCTCTAATTAGAACGTTGATTCTAGAACGTATGCTCTAGTGTGTAGCCGGGAGGCGACAATGGCAAGGTCCACGAGGGAATCGATCCTGACGGCCGCTGCGGAACTGATGCGGCACCGCGGCTACGGCGCCGTCGGGATGAAGGACATCGCGCAGGCCTCCGGCGCGCCGATCGGCTCGCTGTACCACCACTTCCGCGGAGGCAAGGTGCAGATCGCGCGCGAGGCGCTGATCAACGCCGGGGCCGCCTACGCACTGCTCATCCCGTCGATCGTCGACGACCACACCGACCTCGGTGACGCCATGGCCGCCGCCTTCACCCAGGCGGCCGAGGACATGGCGGGCACCGGCTTTGCCAACATGTGCCCGGTGGCCAGCGTCGCCGCCGAGACTGCCGACACCGTCCCCGAACTCCGCGAGGCGTCCGCGGCCATATTTCAGAGCTGGGTCGACGGCGGCAGCGCGTACTTCGCATCGCGGGGGCTCGACGACACGCTGGCCCGCGAGGTCACCCTCGCGCTGATCGGCGCGCTCGAAGGCGCGTTCGTGCTGGCCCGCACGCTGCGCAGCACCGAGCCGCTGCTCGCGGCGGGACGGGCGCTGGCCCCGCGGTATCGCGGCGTCGAATTGGCCGCCAAGATTGCCACATGGCAGTAGTTCTCGACCCACACGGCAGGTCCTGGTCGGTGCATCGTGACTGGTGGCCGTTTCCCGGTGATCTCCTCGATTTCACCGACCTGTTCGAAATCGCCATCGGACTGCTGTTCGTGGTGGTGTGGCCGTTCTGGCTGCTGACGAAGTTCCTCGGCGCACGTTGGGTCGTCGTCGTCGAACGAGACGGGCACGAGGTGGGTCGCGAATTGGTGCGTGGCGGGAACAAGGCGAAGGCGCGCGTCAACGAGATCGCTGCCCAGATAGCCGGCGGTGACCGCTCTGGGCGCTACACGATCTAGCGCGTGTCCTTCCGAAATCCGTCTGCCCATCGAGATACTGTGTCGAACAGGTGTTCACAGAAGGGGCCTGACGTGCGGGTAATGGGAGTCGACCCCGGGCTGACCCGCTGCGGCCTGTCTGTCGTGGAGGGCGGCCAGGGCCGCAAGGTCATCGCCCTCGACGTCGACGTGGTCCGCACGCCGTCCGATGATCCGCTACCGCGCAGGCTGCTCACCATCAGCAATACCGTCGACCATTGGATGGACACCCACCGCCCCGACGTCGTCGCCATCGAGCGGGTGTTCGCGCAACAGAATGTGTCGACGGTGATGGGTACCGCGCAGGCCGGTGGGGTCATCGCATTGGCGGCCGCCAAACGCGGCATCGATGTGTACTTCCACACGCCAAGCGAGGTCAAGGCCGCCGTCACCGGCAACGGCAACGCCGACAAGGCTCAGGTCACCGCAATGGTCACCAGAATCCTTGCGCTGCAGACGAAACCGACACCGGCCGACGCCGCCGATGCGCTGGCGCTGGCGATCTGCCACTGCTGGCGCGCCCCGATGATCGCCCGGATGGCGGCGGCGGAGGCGCTGGCCGCCGAGCAACAACGTAGGTACAAGGCGACTTTGAAAGCTAATCAGGCGAAGGCAAAGGCGGCACGATGATCGCATCCGTTCGCGGTGAAGTTCTCGATATCGCACTCGACCACGTGGTGATCGAAGCGTGCGGCGTCGGTTACAAGGTGATGGCCACCCCGTCGACCCTCGCGACGCTGCACCGCGGCATCGAGGCCCGCCTGATCACTGCGATGATCGTGCGCGAGGACTCCCAGACGCTGTACGGCTTCGCCGACGCCGACGCGCGCGACCTGTTTCTGACGCTGCTCGGCGTCTCCGGCGTAGGCCCGAAGATCGCGCTGGCCACCCTCGCCGTCTACGACGCGCCCTCGCTGCGCCAAGCCCTTGGCGACGGCGACGTCACCGCGCTGACCAGGGTGCCGGGCATCGGTAAGCGCGGCGCCGAGCGCATGGTGCTCGAATTGCGCGACAAGATCGGCTCGACGCACGCCGCCTCGGGCGCCGTCGCGCTGAACGGACACTCCGTGCGCGGGCCGGTCGTCGAAGCGCTTGTCGGGCTTGGCTTTGCGCTCAAGCAGGCCGAGGAGGCCACCGACAAGGTGCTCGCCAATGAGCCCGAAGCCTCCACATCCAGCGCGCTGCGGTCGGCGCTGTCAATGCTTGGTAAAAAATGAGCCGGTTCGACGACGACGACGAAGAACCCGAAGATCGGGAGGTTTCGCCTGCGCTGACTGTCGGCGAGGGCGACATCGACGCCAGCCTTCGGCCGCGGTCGCTGCGCGAGTTCATCGGGCAGCCGAGGGTGCGCGAACAGCTGCAGCTGGTCCTCGAAGGCGCCAAGAATCGTGGTGGCACACCGGATCACATCCTGCTGTCCGGTCCGCCAGGGCTTGGCAAGACGTCGCTGGCGATGATCATCGCCGCCGAACTGGGCACGTCGCTGCGGGTCACGTCGGGACCGGCCCTCGAGCGGGCGGGCGACCTGGCCGCGATGCTGTCGAATCTCGTCGAACACGACGTGCTGTTCATCGACGAGATCCATCGCATCGCCCGGCCCGCCGAGGAAATGCTGTATCTGGCGATGGAGGACTTCCGCGTCGACGTGGTTGTGGGGAAAGGCCCCGGCGCCACGTCGATTCCGCTGGAGGTCGCGCCGTTCACCTTGGTCGGGGCGACCACCCGGTCAGGCGCGCTGACCGGCCCGCTGCGTGATCGGTTCGGATTCACCGCGCACATGGACTTCTACGAGCCCGCCGAACTCGAACGGGTGTTGTCACGGTCGGCAGGCATCCTCGGCATCGAAGTGGGTACCGACGCCGGTGCCGAGATCGCGCGGCGCTCGCGCGGAACGCCACGCATCGCAAACCGGCTGCTGCGCCGCGTCCGCGACTACGCCGAGGTTCGCGCCGACGGTGTGATCACACGCGACATCGCCAAGGCGGCGCTGGAGGTGTACGACGTCGACGAACTCGGCCTCGACCGGCTGGATCGCGCCGTATTGTCAGCGCTGACACGCAGTTTCGGCGGTGGACCGGTCGGGGTGTCGACGTTGGCCGTCGCGGTAGGGGAGGAAGCCACCACCGTCGAGGAGGTGTGCGAACCTTTCCTGGTGCGTGCCGGGATGATCGCACGCACGCCTCGTGGTCGGGTCGCCACCCGTCAGGCCTGGACACATCTCGGCATGACGCCGCCCAGTGGGGTCAACACCCTCGGTCAGTCCGGGCTGTTCGACTAGGAGGATCAAATGATCTATGCGGGTTTGATTTTCGCGGGTCTCGCGGCCCTGCTGCATGTCTATATCTGGGTGATGGAGTCGCTGACCTGGACGTCGGCGCGCACCCGTGCGACGTTCGGCATCAGCGAGGAAGAAGCGGTGGCCACCAAGGAACTCGCCTTCAATCAGGGCTTCTACAATCTGTTCCTTGCCATCGTGACGGCCGTTGGCCTCGTGCTCGGGGCCTTCGAGTACTACGACGCCGCGCTGGCGCTGATCTTCGCAGGCACGGGGTCCATGTTGGCCGCGGCATTGGTGTTGCTGGTGTCGTCGCCGGATAAGGCGCGAGCGGCCATCACGCAGGGCATCCTGCCGTTGATCGCCATCGTGCTCATCGGGGTGTACCTGGCGCTGTAGCCCGCGCGGCCCAAGGGCGCATGACGCCGATCACTCCCGTCTGTGCATGACTTCGTCAAGCGTTTGCGTTTGACAATGTGATGAAGTACGAAGTGATATTGCCCGCCCCCGGTGGCCAGGCAGTCCGCCGGACGACTCTGTGGATCGGCTGGAAAGTCTTGATCCACAATGTGATAACTCGGGATTATCAGCGCAGGCCGCGCCGTGTGTATCCGCCGCCTCGGCGTGCCTACCTCGAACATGCGTGTATGGCCCGCGCGATGCATCGGCTGTAGCCCGACGCGCGAGTGTGCGGTTCCGTACGCAGACGAGGGGGCGTGTCGCGTACGAAACCGCACACTCAAGCCAATCAGAGCAGGCCGAGCAGCTTCAGGTCCGTGACGTACTTGAGGACGACTTCGCGCGTCACGTGCGGAATGTCCTTGTCCGGACCGATTTTCGCGTCCTGCACCGCCGTGCGGAACCGCTCCGTCGGGGCGATCGATCCGCGGACCGGCGTCTCCGGCCGCTGATAGCTGTGAAGCAGCGGCAGCACCGAGGCTTGGCGCTGCTTCTCCGGCAGCGCCCTGATCGTGGTCTCGAACCTCTGCAACCAGGTGGCGTAGTCGCTGACGCGGTCGACCGGGTACCCGGCATCGATGAGCCAGTCCACATACTCGTCCAGCCCGATGCCGTCGTCGTACGGGTTCATCACGTGGTACGTCTCGAACCCGTCGACCACGCGTTCGCCCAGCGTCGAAATCGCCTCGGCGATGAATTCGACTGGCAGCCCGTCGTAGTGGGCTCGCTGCCGATTACCGTCGGCGTCCAGCTCGTAGAACGAGGCGGGTGCGATCCCGGTGGCAACGAGGCTCAGGATCAACCGGGTGAACATGTCCGGCACGTTGAGCTGACCCGCGTACGTGGTGTCGGCCATGATCAGGTCGCAGCGGAACACCGAAACCGGAAGGCCGCACAGCTCGTTGGCCTCGCGCAGCAGCACCTCGCCGGCCCACTTGCTGTTGCCATACCCGTTGGCGTAGCTGTCGTCGACCGCTCGCGTCGCACTGATCACCCGGACGTCACCGTCTTCAGTGAACTTGCCGGGCTCGATGCCGGCGCCCACTCCGATCGTCGACACATAGACGAACGGCTTCTGCTTGGTGGTCAGCGCGATCCGGATCAGCTCGGCGGTGCCGAGCGCGTTGGGTCCGAACAGCTGGCTGTAGGGCAGCACGTGGTTGACCAACGCGGCTGGATCGACGATGAGGTCGACGGTGTCGGCCAGCCGCTGCCAGGTGGCGTCGTCAAGCCCGAGATTGGCCTCACCCTTGTCGCCGGCGAGCACCTCGAGATGATCGGCGGCCAATTCGTGGTAGTGGCGCAGCAATTCGGCGTCACCACTGTCGAACGTCTTGTCCAGACGTTCGCGGGCGGCGTCGTCGTCCTTGGCGCGAACCAGGGCGATCACCTTGCCGTCGACCATGTCCATGCGCTCCAGCCACTCCAGCGCCAGGTAGCGGCCGAGGAAGCCGGTCGCGCCGGTGAGCAGCACGGTGCGCACCTCGGAACTCGGACCCGGCAGCGACGGAGCCGCCGCGAGGGTCTTGGCGTCGATGAACTTGTCCAGTGTCAGATCACTGGCGTGCACCTCGGTGGCATCGCGGCCGTGCACCGACGCAAACGTCGGCCTCTTGCTGCCGGGCTGACGCTCGGTGTCGATGTAGTCCGCCAGCGCCGCCAGATCGGTGGCCGGGCTGACGATCACGCCGACGGGCACGTCGATGTCGAAGATCTCGTGCAGCAGGTTGGCGAAGGTCAACGCGGACAACGAATCCCCGCCCAGATCGGTGAAGTGCGCATCGGGCTGCAGTTCGCTTGCCGTCGCTCCCAGCAACGCGCCTGCGGCCCGGCTGATCGTCTCGAGCACCGGCCGGTCGGCGCCGTGCTGGCGCAGCTCGCGCAATTCGTTGGCCTGGCTGTCGGCCAAGTCGATGTAGAGCTGTTCGAGCCGGTCGCTGTAGAACTCCTTGAGCTTGGGCCGTGCCAGCTTGCGGATGCCTGTCAACAGGCCGTTCTCGAGCGTGAAAGGCGTTGTCTCGACGATGAAGTCGCGCGGGATCTCGTAGGACTGCAGTCCCGTGGCCCGAGCGATATCCTGCAGCGACTCGGTGATAAGCGGCTTGACCTCGTCGACCCCGTAGCGCGCGAGTACGTCTTCGGTCGGCACGATGACGGCCAGCAGGTACGAGCGAGCGCTGTTGCCGTACACGAAGATCTGGCGGATCAGCGGACTGTCGACGAATACCGCTTCCAGCTTGGAGACGGTGACGAACTCGCCCTGCGACAGCTTGAGCACGTTGTTGCGGCGATCCAGATACTTGAGTTGATCCGGTCCGAGCTCGGCAACGACGTCGCCGGTCTTGTAGTAGCCGTCGGCGTCGAACACATCCGCCGTGATCTCCGGCCTCTTGTAATAGCCGGGGAACATGGTCTCCGACTTGATGAGCAGCTCACCCCTGGGGTGGGGCCGGTCGGTGCGGAAATACCCGAGGTCGGGAACGTCGACCAGCTTGTAGTCGAGGACGGGCGGACGTTGCACCTGGCCGTCGACGAGGACGGCGCCTGCCTCGGTGGAGCCGTAGCCATCGGTCAAGTGGATGTCGAGCAGTGACTCGACGAACGTCCGCATCTCAGAGGAGATGGGCGCTGAGCCCGTCATCGCCGAGACGAATCGCCCGCCGAGCAGGTTCTGGCGCAACTCGGCGAGCACGTCGGCCTCGACGGCCCACCGATCGGCCCCGTCGGCGGACCGGCGGTCAACCTCACTCTGGTATTCACCGAAGACCATGTCCCAGATCCGGGGCACGAAGCTCAACTGGGTGGGCCGCACCAACGCAAGATCGTCGAAGAACGTCGAAAGATCGCTTCTGGCAACGAAATAGGCGGTGCCGCCGGCGCCGAGTGTGGCGTACAGAATGCCACGGCCCATCATGTGGCTCATCGGCATGAAGTTCAGGGTGATCGACGGGATGGCGCCGCCGTTGCCCCACATCGCCATGCTGGAGCGACGCCACGAGTTTTTCACCGCCTTCGCGGGGTACATCGCGCCCTTGGGAGTACCGGTACTGCCCGAGGTGTAGATGAGCAACGCGAGGGTTTCATCACCGAAGTCGAAGAAGTCTGTGGTCTGCAGCTCCTTGCCGCGGACCAGCGCCTCGGCCAAAGTCTCGACAACAACCGGGGTTTCGGACAGCCGCGCGATAGCGGCCGCGAGGGCGTCGCGGTGGTCGTCGACCTCGCCGTGGTAGTCGAAGACGACGAGGCGCTCGGGCAGGTGACCGGTCAGCATCAGTTCGACTGCGTCATCGAGGAAGTCGACGCTCGACAGGATCGCGACCGGTTCGGTCTCTGCGGCGATCGGTCGCAGCTGGGCGACCGGCGCGCTGGTCTGGAGGGGCACCGAGATCGCCCCCATGCGCAGCAGCGCCATGTCGATGGTGGTGTAGTCAATGCTGGTGAATCCGAGAACTGCGACCCGATCGCCGGGGCGCACCGGATTCTGTGTCAGGGCGGCCGCGACCGCGTTGACGCGATCCGACAGCTCGCGGTAGGTGATCGTGTCGAACCGGGGGAGCAGCTCGGCGCTGGTGCGGCCGGTCGAAGTGTCGGTGACGAATTCGACGGCGCGCTGTCCGAGCGCGGGCCGGTCGGCATAGCCGGCGAGAACGGTCTGCACGATCTGCGGTAATCCCAGTTCGGGCGATTCAATCGTGTGGGCGACTGCCTCGCTCGGTCGGGCCGCGGCGAACTGTTGGTCTGTGGCGTACAAATCGGAGATGCGGCGCTCGAGCCGCTCTTCACGGGTATTAGTCGACATCAAGAATCCTCAGCAAATCGCAGGAAGTTTCGGCGCGACGCTGCGCCTAAAGGAAAGTACGTTAGCGAAGCTAACTTTATTCCATACCTGGCTGTCAGTTCCCTGTGAACGATGTGACCGCCATCACCGGCCGTGAGGTTATGCCCGTGCAAGTTGGGGTATTCGACCCTCGACCGAGGAGGCATCAATGAGTGACACACGCGTTCGCGCCCGCGGCGGCAGGCTGCAGATGCCGCGCAGCCGTGGTGCAGCAAGTGGATTTCTACTGATCTTGTTAGGCGCCTGGGGTGCCCTCATCCCGTTCATTGGACCCAGATTTGATTTCGCTTTCACACCGGACCAGGAATGGGTCTGGACAACGGCGCGGGGCTGGCTCGAGGTCTTGCCGGGCGCCGCGACAGCGCTCGGCGGCCTGCTGTTGCTGATGTCGCGCAATCGCGCGACCGCGATGCTCGGTGGGTGGCTGACGGTGCTCGCCGGCGCGTGGTTCGTCGTTGGCCGCGCGCTGGCCGGCCCGTTGGGCATTGGTGATGTCGGTGCGCCCGTGGCGTCGACCGAAACCAAGCGGGTGTGGCTGGAGCTGACGTACTTCTACGGGCTCGGCGCGCTGATTCTGTTCTTCGGCGCCATTGCGCTGGGTCGACTGTCGGTGCGCAGCGCACGCGACATCGCCTACGCGCAGCGCCCGGTCGCCACCGCAACTACGTACGAGCCTGCGCCTTCTGACGAGGTGACGGAGATCCAGCCGACGGGTGAGGGCCGTCATCGCGGCTGGCGCAACATGTTCGGCGGCGGCAACCGCAGGCTGGCCCACCGCTAGCTCCAACAACTCGGAATTCCCGGTCG
>DATJIX010000431.1:0-3507 GCA_035492865.1 Mycobacterium sp.
CGCACGGTTTTTCGCGAAGAACGTGCTGCCCCGGCTGACCGCCGAACGTGAGATCGTCGCGAACGTCGACCTCACCGTGATGGACCTCCGCGAGGAGGCCTTCTAGCCGGCCTTCTCCACCGCGACCAACGCCGCCGCGACTTGGCCAGGTCTGCGCGAGCAGACACAAAAGTGCCCCAACACGCCGAAAAAAGGGCAACTTTGCGTCTGCTCGCGCGATAGGGGTCTAACCCTCAGGCGTGTAGCCGAACGGCAGCAGCACACTCTTGGCTTGGGTGTACTGCTCGATGCCCTCCGGACCGTTCTCGCGACCGATACCGGAGTTCTTGTAGCCACCGAACGGTGAACCGGGGTCGAACGCATACATGTTGACCGCGTAGGTGCCGGTGCGGATCTTCGACGCGATCTTCATCGCCTTGTCGTTGTCGGTGGTGAACACCGACCCGGCCAGCCCGTACACCGAGTCGTTCGCGATGCGCACCGCGTCGTCCTCAGTGTCGTAGGGGATCACCGCGAGGACGGGTCCGAAGATCTCCTCCTGCGCGATGGTCATCGAGTTGTCCACGTCGGCGAACACCGTCGGCTGGACGAACCAGCCGGAATCCAGACCCTCCGGTCGGCCGCCGCCGGTGACCAGCCGCGCACCTTCCTCTACGCCCTTCTTGATGTAGCCCTCGACGCGCTCGCGCTGCTTCTCGCTGATCAGCGATCCGACCATCGCGCCCGCATCGTCGGGCAGCCCGACCGGCATCGCCGACACCGCGGCGCCGATCTTCTCGACGACCTCGTCGTAGCGCGACCGGGGCGCCAGGATCCGGGTCTGCGCCACACACGCCTGTCCGGTGTTCATCAGCCCGGAGAACACCAGCATCGGCAGCGTCGAGTCCAGATCGGCGTCCTCGAGGATGATCGCCGCCGACTTGCCGCCCAGCTCCAACGAGCACGGCTTGAGCTTTTCGGCGGCGATCTTGGCGATCTCCTTGCCGACCGCACTCGACCCGGTGAACGTGAACTTGTCGATCTCGGGGTTTGCGGTCAGCGCGCGGCCGGTCTCAGGGCCGCCGGGCACCACCGACAGCACGCCCTCGGGAAGCCCTGCCTCGGCGAAGATCTCGGCCATCGCGAACAACGACAGCGGGGTCTCGGCGGCCGGTTTCACCACCAGTGTGCAGCCGGCGATCAGCGCGGGACCCAGCTTGTTGGCGGCCAGGAAGAACGGCACGTTCCACGCCGTGATGGCGGCGACCACGCCGATCGGCTCGCGCAGCACCATGGTCTGCCCGTACACGCCGTCGCGGAAGTCGCGCCAGGCGAACTTGTCGGCCGCGCCCGCGTAGTACTGGAACGCCGACATCGCGGCGCCGTACTGCATCATGTCGACGATGGTCGGCGGCTGGCCGGTCTCGGCGGCCAGCAGGAACTTCAGTTCCTCAGCGCGCTCCTCCATCAGCGTGACGGCTTTAGACAGCACTTCGGCGCGTTCGTGTGGTGTCAGGTGCGGCCAGGGGCCCTCGTCGAATGCCTTGCGGGCCGCTGCGCACGCGGCGTCGACGTCGGCGGCCGCGGCCTGCGGCACCTTGCCGACGAGTTCGCCGGTCGCAGGCGAGTGCACCTCGATGACCTCCGTGGACGACGGCTCGACCCACTTGCCGCCGATGAACAACTTGTCCCACTCGGTCTTGAATGCCGTGCTCTGTGTCATGAGCGTCACATTACCCATTGATCCCGAGAACGAGAACCTGTTCCAGTTCAGTCGGTCACGAGGGCTTAAGGACGAGCACCAGATTGCTCACCCAGAACTCCCTCAGCACCGGCGCCCCTGTCATCCACCACGCCCATCGCGGGTGGTAGCGGGGAAATGCGGCGACCAGCGCACCGGTGCTCGCCGCCCATTCGAGCCCGTCGGCCACCGACGCCGCGAACAATGACGATCCGTAGTCGTTCTTCGGCCGATGACCGTGCTTGCGGGCGTAGCGCTCGGCCGCGCGGGCCCCGCCGAGATAGTGCGTCAGCCCCATCTCGTGGCCACCGAACGGCCCGAGCCACACGGTGTACGACAACACGGCCAGGCCGCCGGGCCGGGTGACCCGGAGCATCTCGCGGCCCAGGCGCCACGGCTGCGGCACATGCTCGGCGACGTTGGACGACAAGCAGATGTCGACGCTGCCGTCGCCGAACGGCAGCGCCGTGCCCGACGCCCGCACGTAAGTGGTCGTGCGGTCGACGGCCGCCGGACCGGCGTGCATCTCGGTCGGATCGGGTTCTACGCCGATGTAGTGCATTCCGGCGTCGGTGAACGCGGCCGCGAAATAGCCTGGGCCGCCGCCCACGTCGAGCACGGTCCGCCCGGCCGATGACGAGCCGGTGGTCTCGCGCCACAGGTCGGTGACCATCGCGGCGGTGTCCCGAGCCAGCGCACCGTAGAACCGCGCCGGGTCACGTTGCTCGAAGCGGAACTGGCTCAGCAGGCGCAGCGACCGGGACAGCGTCGCCCGCCGGGCGAACTGGTCGGCGACTCTCACCGAACCGACCTTAGCCAGCGGCTACTCTGGTGCGGATGTCTGCACGCCCCGTTCGTTCCGTCCTGCTGCTGTGCTGGCGTGATACCGGGCACCCACAGGGCGGCGGCAGCGAGGCCTACCTGGAGCGCATCGGCGCCCAACTCGCCGAATCCGGTGTGCGCGTCACGCTGCGCACGGCCCGCTACCCAGGCGCGCGACGGCGGGAAGTCAGGGACGGCGTACAGATCAGCCGCGCGGGCGGCCGCTACTCGGTCTATATCTGGGCGGGGCTGGCGATGGTCGCGGCGCGGATCGGGCTCGGCCCGCTGCGTCGGGTGCGGCCGGATGTGGTGGTCGACACCCAGAACGGCCTGCCCTTCATGGCGCGCTGGGCGTTCGGCAGGCGGGTGGCTGTGCTGGTGCACCACTGCCATCGCGAACAATGGCCCGTGGCCGGTCCGGTGATGGGCAGGATCGGCTGGTTTGTCGAATCGAAGCTGTCGCCCCGAGTGCACCGCAACAACCAGTACGTCACGGTGTCGCTGCCGTCGGCGCGCGACCTCACCGGCCTTGGGGTGCGTCCCGGTCAGATCGCGGTGGTGCGCAACGGGCTAGACGAGGCGCCGGAGCAGACGCTGACCGTGCCGAAGTCGACGACGCCGCGCGTCGTGGTGCTGTCACGGCTGGTGCCGCACAAGCAGATTGAAGACGCGCTCGAAGCGGTCGCCGCACTGCGGCCCCGGATGCCGGACCTGCGTCTTGACGTCCTCGGGGGCGGCTGGTGGGAACAGCGGCTCGTCGACCACGCCGCGCTGCTGGGCATCTCCGATGCTGTGACCTTCCACGGCCACGTCGACGACGAGACCAAACACCTTGTGCTGCAACGGTGCTGGGTGCAGGTGTTGCCGTCGGCGAAGGAGGGGTGGGGACTCGCTGTCCCAGAAGCGGGTCAGCATTGCGTGCCCACGATCGGTTATCGGTCCTCTGGAGGCTTGACCGATTCGAT
>DATJIX010000432.1:0-7579 GCA_035492865.1 Mycobacterium sp.
CCCTGCAGCATGCCTCGCCAATCGCCGAAGTACTTCCAGGTCAGCGATTCGGGCCCGAGGGGCACCGGCGGCGCCTCATACCCGCCGGGCGCAACGGGGCAACCGGCGGCCACCGAGGCGGTCTCGTTGGTCACCGGGCACGTCGCAGACGTATCTTGAGTCACTGGTGAACTTCCGATTGAGGTCAGGCATATTCTGACTACGTGCGTTGTCACCATGAGCTTAGGGAGTGATGTGGCTTCGGGTCAACGACGGGGCCGATGGTCAGGCGTTCCGCTGCAGGATCGCCAGGTGCTGCGCCGCGACGAACTCATCGGCGCAGGCGTCGAGCTACTGGGCGGTGAGACCGGGCCCGCGCTGACAGTCCGGGCGGTCTGCCGCGCAGCCGGGTTGACCGAACGCTACTTCTACGAGAGTTTCGCCGACCGCGACGAGTTCGTCCGCGCCGTCTACGACGATGTCTGTGCGCGGGCGATGTCGACCCTGATGACCGCCGAGACGCCGCGCGACGCCGTCGAGCAGTTCGTCGCACTGATGGTCGACGACCCATTGCGCGGGCGGGTGCTGCTGCTGGCCCCCGGGGTGGAGCCGGTGCTCACCCGCTCCGGCGCGGAGTGGATGCCCAACTTCATCGACCTGCTGCAGCGCAAGCTGACCCGCATCACCGATCCGGCCGTGCAGGCCATGGTGGCCACCGGCCTGATCGGCGCGCTGACGGCGTTGTTCACCGCTTATCTGAACGGCCGCCTGACGGCGACGCGGGAGCAGTTCATCGACTACTGCGTCGACATGCTGCTCAGCAGGGTGTCGAGCTACTGACGGCTACTGGTCGGGAGTGCTGACCTCTGCGAGCTGGGCTTCTTCTTCGGCGGCGGCCTGGTCGGCGGCGGCCTTGGCTTCCCGGCCTTCCGGGCTGGCCAGCGATGCGCCGGGGTTGGTCGCGGTCGCATAGCCGCCGTTGCAGTTCAAGTAGAACTGCACCTGACTGTCGTAGTGCGCGCCGTCATTGGCGCTGGCGAACGGCGCCGTCTGCGAGCGGGTCACCAGGCATTCGTCCTGCGACAGCTTGTCGCCCACGCGGGCGGCCACGACCACGGACTGGCCGGCGTCACTGGCCGCCGATGAGGCGTCCGCAAAGGTCTGGCCTGCGTAATCGTCCGCCGTGGCCACGCCGGCGCCGAACAGCGCCAACGCGGCTGATGCGGCCACGGCCGAGCAGGCCGAAAAAACGAGGGACTTCTTCACTGAGCCGGACCTCCGAAATATCGTAGAACTGCCTGGGAAAGCTGTTGGTCGGAGTCTATTGCGTGGTATGCGTCACCGCTACTGAACCGGCCGTCTGCCTCAGCCGGCTTCCTGCGCGGTGATCGCCTGACGACCCTCCGGGCTGGCGGCCGAGTTGCCCGGCGTACCAGGGCCCGCGATCGCGGCATTGCAGCTCAACGCGACCCAGACCTCGTTCGGGCCCGGCGCCTGCCTGGGCTGGGTGACGCTGGGCTTGGACCATGCGTTGGTGACGATGCACTTGTCGACGTCGGCCGACCCGCCGGTGCGCGTCGCGATGACGACCGCCGACCCCTGGCTCTGGATGGTGTTCTTGGCATCCTTGTAGGTCTGCCCCACGACATCGGGGACCGCGGCCGCCGCGACACCCGCGCCAATGGAAATGGTTGCTGCCGCTCCGGCAGCAGCGCATAACAGAACAGAGAGGGTTCTCATGTGAGCCCGACCTTCCGAGTCGTGAACCTGGCTGCGGTAGGAAATGCGGGCTCCCCGTATGCCCGGGCAGATATTAGCGCGACGCACGGTGGCCCGTGGGGCGGATGTGACACTCCGATCAACAACTTGATGTCACTGAGGTACACAGATATATTGACTGCAACCAACAGGTACAGATAACTGGGAGGGGCCATGGCGCAAGGTCTGACAGATCTTCAGCTACTGCACGAGCTCGAGCCCGTCGTCGAGAAGAACGTCAACCGGCACCTGTCCATGCGCAAGGACTGGAATCCGCACGACTACATCCCGTGGTCGGACGGCAAGAATTACTACGCCCTCGGCGGGCAGGACTGGGATCCCGAACAGTCCAAGCTGTCCGAAGTGGCGCAGGTTGCGATGCTGACCAACCTCTTGACCGAGGACAACCTGCCGTCGTACCACCGCGAGATCGCGATGAACTTCAGCATGGACGGGCCGTGGGGCTTCTGGGTCAACCGCTGGACCGCCGAGGAGAACCGGCACGGCATCGCGCTGCGCGACTACCTCGTCGTCACCCGCGCCATCGATCCCGTAGAGCTGGAGCAGCTCCGCATCGAGCAGGTCACCCGTGGCTTCTCGCCCGGCCAGAACCAGCAGATCGAGGCAGATCTGTTCGCCGACAGCCTGTTTGACTCCGTCATCTACGTGACGTTCCAGGAGCTGGCGACGCGCGTCAGCCACCGCAACACCGGAAAGGCGTGCAACGAGCCGATCGCCGACCAGCTGCTGCAGCGCGTGTCGGCCGACGAGAACCTGCACATGATCTTCTACCGGGATGTGTCGGCCGCCGGCTTTGATATCGCCCCCAACCAGGCGATGAGCTCGCTACACAAGGTGCTGACCAACTTCAAGATGCCGGGCTACACGATTCCGGACTTCCGCCGCAAGGCCGTCACCATCGCCTCGGGCGGGGTCTACGACCCGCGCATCCACCTGGATGACGTGGTGATGCCGGTGCTCAAGAAGTGGCGCATCTTCGAGCGCGACGACTTCACCGGTGTGGCTGAACAGCAACGCGACGAGCTCGCCAAGCTGGTCGAAGAGCTCGAAGACGCTTGCGAGAAGTTCGAGATCGCCAAGCAGCGCAGGCTCGAACGCATCGCCAAGGTGGCCGAAAAGAGGGCTGCCAAGAACCTCCTGGTCACGTCATCAGCGTCCTGACCGAAGCCCGATCAGGGCTGCGGATCGGTTCGATCGACCTCCGCAGCCCGGTCGTGCTGGCCCCGATGGCCGGTGTGACAAATGTCGCATTCCGCACGCTCTGCCGGGAACTGGAACTGGAGAGGGCCGGAACGGTCAGCGGGCTGTACGTCTGCGAGATGGTGACCGCGCGTGCGCTCGTCGAGCGTCACCCGGTGACCATGCACATGACGACATTCGCGCCAGACGAGACGCCGCGCTCGCTGCAGCTCTACACCGTCGACCCGGACACCACCTTCGCGGCGGCGAAAATGATCGCTGACGAGGGCTTGGCCGACCATATCGACATGAATTTCGGCTGCCCGGTACCCAAGGTCACTCGCCGCGGGGGCGGTGCCGCGCTGCCGTTCAAGCGGCGGCTGTTCGGCCGCATCGTCGCGGCGGCTGTACGCGCGACGGAGGGCACCGACATCCCGGTGACCGTGAAGTTCCGCATCGGCATCGACGACGCCCATCACACCCACCTGGACGCCGGCCGGATCGCGGCCGAGGAGGGCGCAGCCGCCGTCGCGCTGCATGCCCGCACCGCGGCGCAGCGTTACTCCGGAACTGCCGACTGGGACCAGATTGCCCAGCTCAAGGCGCACGTCACCACGGTCCCCGTGCTGGGCAACGGCGATATCTTCGACGCCGATGACGCGCTGGCGATGATGGCCGCCACCGGATGTGACGGAGTCGTCATCGGCCGCGGCTGCCTGGGCAGGCCGTGGTTGTTCGCCGAGCTCTCGGCGGCCTTCACCGATACGACGCCGGCCACGCCGCCCACGCTCGGCGAGGTAGCGGCCATCATGCGGCGGCATGGCCAGCTGCTGGCCGAGCACTTCGGCGAGGACAAGGGCATGCGAGATATGCGCAAGCACATCGCGTGGTACCTGCACGGCTTCCCGGCCGGCGCCGATCTGCGACGAGCATTGGCCCTGGTCAAGACGCTTTCTGAGCTGGATGCGCTGCTCGATCAGCTGGATCCGCAAGTGCCGTTCCCGCAGGCCGCCACCGGCCCACGGGGACGGCAGGGATCAGCGGCATCGGTGGCCCTGCCCGAGGGCTGGTTAGCAAACCCAGATGACTGCACGGTCCCCGCGGGGGCAGACGTTATGCACTCCGGAGGCTAAACCGAGACGTTCTCGGTACCGTCCCTGGACTGGCCGTTACTCAGGATGTCTCAGTACGATAAGACTCTTGTCGTATCCGGCTCCAACGGCGGAGCCCGCAGAGTGCTGCAATACCAGCTAGAGGCAGACGGAGCACTGCATACGCCCATGCGCACCGAGGCGCACGATGGTCCAGAGGTCGGAGGCCACCAGAAACATGAGTGACGGCGACAACGCCACTCCTGGGCTTCCCAGCTCTGGGCCCAATCGATGGCTTACCCGAAGCGAGCCGCCATCGCCAGGCTCCGCGCCGTGGGAGCGCAACGGAAGTTCGGAATCGGACGACACAGCGAAGGCCGGGCAGGGTGGTAACCACACCGACGGTGTCACCGTTGCCGACCTGATCGCCAAGCTGAACGGCGCGTCGAGCGTTCCCGAAGAGCTGCGGCGGCCGCGCCCGGTACCCGAGGCCCGACCCGAGCCCGCGCCCCAGGCCCCGCCCACCGAGGTCATCGAGCCCGTCAGCGTCGAACCGACGGATCCGGACACCGAGGTCATCCCCGTCGTAGTGGGGTACGCCTCCGAGGTGCCCGATCTTGCGGCGCTGCGCCAAGACGACCGGGTGCAGCCGGTGCGCGTCGGTACCGACCGTGGCCCGAAGCGGCCGGAGTCGCGCAGGCGCCGTCTCAGCAAGACGGCAGCGGCCGGACGTGCCGCCGCGGCCCTGCTCGCCGTGAGCGCACTGGCCCTGACCGGCGGCGCCTGGCAGTGGCAGACGTCGAAGAACAACATGCTCAACAAGGTCTCGGCATTGGACCTCGGCTCACGCGACATCGTCGACCCCAACGCGCAGTTCGGCGACGAGAACTTCTTGATCGTCGGTGTGGACAGCCGCATCGGCGAGAACAGCGACATGGGCGCGGGTAGCACCGACGACGCCGCAGGCGCACGCTCCGACACCATCATGCTGGTGAACATCCCGGCCAACCGCAAACGCGTTGTCGCCGTGTCGTTCCCGCGCGACCTGGCGATCACACCAACCAAGTGCGAGCACTGGGATCCCGACACCGGCCAATACGGACCCGTCACTGACCAAGAGTCCGAGATGTACGGACAGGACCAGGTGTACACCGAGACCAAGATCAACTCCGCCTACGCGGTGGGCGGTCCCAAGTGTCTGGTGAAGGTGATTCAGAAGCTGTCCGGTCTATCCGTAAACCGTTTCATGGCAGTCGATTTCGCCGGCTTCGCCAAGATGGTCGACGCGATCGGCGGCGTCGAGGTGTGCAGCACCACGCCGCTGGAGGACTACGAAATCGGCACCGTGCTGGCCAACGCAGGCAGGCAGGTGGTCGACGGTCACACGGCGTTGCAATACGTGCGCGCCCGGCAGGTGACGACGGAGACCAACGGTGACTATGGCCGCATCAAGCGCCAGCAGCTGTTCCTGTCGTCGCTGCTGCGTTCGCTGATCTCCAAGGAAGTGTTCTTCTCGCTGTCCAAGCTCAACAACGTGGTGAACATGTTCATCGAGGACAGCTTCGTCGACAACATCAAGACCAAGGACCTCGTCGACCTCGGGCAGTCCATTCAGGGCGTGAACGCCGGCCGGATCACGTTCGTCACCGTGCCGACGGTCGGATACGCCGACGAGTACGGCAACGAGACGCCTCGCTCCGAAGACATGCGTGCGCTGTTCGACGCGATCATCAACGACGACCCGCTGCCGGAGGAGAAAAACCCCGACAACACCCCGGTGCCAGGCACGCCAGAGTCGAAGACCAGCGCGACGCCGGAAGCCTCCCCAACGCCCGCACCGGAGGCTGCGGAATTGGTCAGTGCGGTCACCACGAATCCGCAGGACATCACTGTGCGGGTGTCGAATTCGACCGGCGAGGACGGGTTGGCGAACACCGCGGCCACCGAACTGCAGTCGCACGGCTTCAACGTCACCACTCCCGACGACTACCCCGGCCCGTTGAACGCGACGACCGTGTTCTTCTCACCGGGCAACGAGCAGGCCGCCGCGACGGTCGCGTCGTCATTCACCAACCCCACCATCGAACGGGTCACCGGCATGGGCGATGTGGTGCGGGTGGTGCTTGGCAGTGACTTCTACTCCGTGACGCCGCCGTCGCCGAGCGGGTCGCCCGTGCAGGTTCATGTGGTGAAGGGAACCAGTACCACCCCGACCCACCTGCCCGAGGATTTGACGGTCACCAACGCGGCCGACACCACTTGCGAATAACGCCGTAACAACGGTCCCGCCGAACACATTTAGGCAGGTGGCATTCACCTTTCGTTCACCGCAAGCGTCGTGACGTTTGGACGAGAGACCCCGTAGGCTTGGCGCATGCGAACCGCGTACCACGAGCAACTGGATGCCCTGACAGCCCAGCTCGGCGAGATGTGCGGGCTGGCGGGCGCTGCCATGGAGCGCGCCACACAAGCCTTGCTGCAAGCCGATCTGGTACTCGCCGAGCAGGTCATCACCGACCACGAGCAGATCGCCGCAATGAGCGCCCGCGCCGAGGAAAGCGCCTTCGTGCTGCTTGCGCTGCAGGCACCGGTGGCAGGCGATCTGCGGTCCATCGTCAGCTCGATTCAGATCGTCGCCGACGTCGACCGGATGGGCGCGCTGGCGCTGCACGTCGCCAAGATCGCCCGCCGTCGCCACCCGCAACACGCGCTGCCCGAAGAGGTCAACGGCTACTTTGCCGAAATGGGCCGTGTCGCAGTCGAATTAGGCAACAGCGCCCAAGAGGTACTGATCACCCGTGACCCGGAGAAGGCCGCCCGGATCCGCGAAGAAGACGATGCGATGGACGACCTGCATCGGCATCTGTTCACGGTGCTGATGGATCGGGAATGGAAGCACGGCGTTGCCGCTGCGGTCGACGTGACACTGCTCGGCCGCTTCTACGAACGCTTCGCCGACCACGCCGTCGAGGTGGCTCGCCGGGTGATCTTCCAGGTCACTGGGAAGCACCCGGACGAGGAAGAGATCCCCGCCAATCACTGAGCCCGGCCGTCACGGCAGCAGCACGATCTTTCCCCTGGTGTGCCGCTGCTCGAGCGTGCGATACGCCTCTTTGACCTGGTCAAGGGGATAGACTCGGGCCACAGGCAGTTCCAGCTCGTGCGCCGCGATAAGCCCTGCCAGTTCGGCGAGCACGCTGGCGTCGGCGCCCTCGGCATTGCCCTCGCTCTTGACGCCGAACCGCTCGATGGCCGCGAAGTCGATGATGGTGTCCACCCGCTGCGGATCGATGCCGAGTTCGGTCACCGCCAGTTCGACGTAGCCCCCGCCGAAGAAGTCCAGGAACGCATCGACGCGTCCGCCGGGTGCCGCGCCTCGCAGCCGCTCTGCCAGACCGTCGCCGTAGTTCACCGGGACAACGCCGTGCGCGGCGAGCCATTCGTCGTTCGACGGACCTGCGATGCCCAAAACCGTTGCGCCCAAACGCTTCGCCAGTTGGACGGCGAGGCTGCCGACTCCTCCGGCCGCGCCCGCCACGGCGACCGTGTCA
>DATJIX010000433.1:0-3226 GCA_035492865.1 Mycobacterium sp.
TGTCGATCGCGGCAACCGCATTGTTGCGGCTGGAGGGCGCGGGCAAACCCGATCGCGCGGCCCTGCCAGAAGGCGTGTGGGCCGGCATCGTCGAGGGCCTGAAGTTCGTGTGGAACAACAAGGTGCTGCGGACGCTGGCCATCGTCGACCTCGCCGCTACTGGGCTCTACATGCCGATGGAGTCGGTCCTTTTCCCGAAATACTTCACGGATCGCAACGAACCGGCGCAACTCGGTTGGGTGTTGATGGCGTTGAGCGTCGGCGGCCTGATCGGGGCGCTGGGTTACGCGGTGATGTCGAAGTACTCGCGTAGGCGGACCGTCATGCTGACCGCGGTGCTGACCCTCGGCGTGGCGATGACGATCATCGCGTTCCTGCCACCGCTGCCGGTGATCCTCGTGCTGTGCGCCGTCGTCGGGTTCGTGTACGGGCCGATCGCGCCGATTTACAACTACGTCATGCAGACCCGTGCGCCGCAGCACTTGCGCGGCCGCGTCGTCGGTGTGATGGGGTCGCTGGCGTATGCGGCGGGACCGTTGGGGCTGATCGTGGCCGGACCGTTGGCCGACGCCGCGGGGTTGCACGCGACCTTCCTGGCGTTATCGCTGCCGATGCTGGTGCTCGGGCTGGTCGCGGTCTTTTTGCCTGCGCTGCGGGACCTGGATCGTTCACCCGGCGAGGCAGGCTGACGCGCGGAATGTCGTGTTTTGCGCGTCAGGCCCCATCAGCGTTCTAGGCTTTCGATGTGCGGTTGACCTGGCCATTGATCGGTCGCTCCGAAGAGATGCAAACCATCGTGGCCGCGATATCGGATCCGAGCCTGGCAGGAATCCTGGTCAGCGGGCCCGCAGGCGTCGGGAAGAGCCGGATCGTGCGCGAGGCGCTGTCGTCGGTTGCGGCGCAGGGGTTCGAACCGCGCTGGGCCGTGGGCACGATGTCGGCGCGCAAGCTCCCCCTCGGCGCGTTCGCGCCATGGACGGGGTCCGCAGGCACCGACCGCCTCCAGCTGGTGCGCAGCGTGATCGACTCGGTGACATCCGCACCGCCCGGTACCAGGGTGGTGCTCGGTGTCGATGATGTGCACCTGCTAGACGAACTGTCGACGTTCGTCCTGCACCAGATCGTTCAGCGCGAGGCCGCCAAGGTTGTGCTCACCGTGCGCGAGGGCGAACGGGTGCCAACTGAGATATACGAGATTTGGCGGGGCGGGCAGTTCGATCGCCTTGATCTGCAACCGCTTTCAGCGGCCGACATCGGTGAGCTGCTGGCCGCAGCGTTGGACGGTCCGGTCGATCCCGATGCCGCAACCCGGCTGTGGAAGCTCACCCGCGGCAACGCGCTATACCTGCGCAACATCGTCGAGCAGGAGATCGCCGACGGTCGAATTCAGCGGCAGCACGGCTACTGGCAATGGATCGGTGAGCCGACGATGCCCAAGGGATTGGTCGAGCTGATCGAATCCCGCTTCAGTGGGCTTTCGCAGCCCGTCGGCGAAGTGATCGACGCACTGGCCGTCGGTGAACCGCTCGAGATGGCGACGTTGCGACGCATCGCCGACGCCGATGCCATCGAGGAAGCCCAGGTCCACGGCCTGATCACCGTCGACGAAGTCGACACCCGGCTCGATGTGCGGCTGGCGCATCCGCTCTATGGCGAGGTACGAAGGTCTCGCTCACCCGAAACCCGGTTGCGGCGCCTGCGCGGACAGGTCGCCGCCGAACTGGCATCCGCCCCTGGCAGCGACGAGATGGGCACCGTGGTGCGCCGGGCGTCGTTGATCCTCGACTCCGACCTGACCCCGGATACCGATCTGCTGCTCAAGGCCGCGGGCGGCGCCGTCTGGGCAGGAGATCTTCGCTTGGCCGATCGGCTCGCGAAGGCGGCGATCCGCGCCGGTGGCTCGCCACGCGCCTACTTCCTTCGCGCGCATGCGTTGTCGTGGTTCCCAGCCGGCCAGGAAGCCGAGGCCGTGCTGGCGGAAATGGCTGATCTGGAACTCAGCGACGACGACCGCGGCCGTCTCGCCTACCTACGCGCCCTGAACATGTTGTGGGCGCTCGGTGATGCCCCGCGCGCGAAGAAGATCATCGACGACGCCGCGCGCGGGCCCGCGCCCCGGCTGTGGATCGACGCCTTCCTCACCGTGTACTGGTTCGCACTCGATCAGCCTCAAGAGGCGCTGCAGGCGTCGGAAAGCCTTGTCCTGGAGGATCTCCCGGCCGTCGCAGGCGCCGAAACCGCATGGGCGCTGGCGGTGATGCTCGCCGATACGGGGCACACCGCCGATGCCGTCGCCGCGGCGGACACGGGATACGCCGTCGCGACCCGGTTCTTCGACTCCCCGCAGATGCGGTTCAACATCGCCGATGCCCACGTCAGCGCCTTATTGCTGGCCGGCCAATTCGAGAACGGGCTCGAGGTGGCCCAGCGGGTGCGTGAGCAGGGCGCCGAGATGCCGGGTGCCGCTCAATTGGTCGGCACCGCAATCGCCGGTCGGGCAGCGTTGTTCGCGGGTCGACTGGACGAAGCGTGCGCCTTGCTCGGCACCGCAGCGCCTGCGCTTTCCGCGTCCGGCAACGAGATGGGCTGGGGCTTCCGCTATCACGTCCCCTACGCCACTGCCTTGGCGATGAGGGGTGCGACAGATGAGGCGAGCGCAGTGCTCGCCACGCTCGAGAAGGTTCGTCGGCCATTTCGCAAGTTGGATTACGAGCGCAGTCTGGCAGGCGCGTGGTTGGCGGCAGGGCAGGGCGCACTCACCGAGGCGATCGCCACAACTCTGGCGGCCGCTGAAATCGCAGCAGCCAAAGGGCAATTCGCCGCTGAGGTGGTGTGTCTGCAGACCGCGGCCCAATTCGGTGATGGTTCGGTTGGGCCGCGGCTGACCGAACTCACGGCGATGGTCGAGGGACCGCGGGCTGCACTGGCCGCCCGGTTCGCGACCGCGCTCGCCGCTGCCGACGCGCCCGAATTGTCAGCGATATCCGAGGAATTCGAGAAGATGGGCGATCTGGTCGCAGCGGTGGATGCCGCCGCCCACGCGTGCATCGCCTTCCGCCAGGGCGATCTGCGGGGTTCGGCCCTCGGCTGTTCGTCGCGCGCCGAGTCGCTGGCACAGCGATGCGGCGGCATCAGCACGCCAGCGCTGCGCGAGGTCAGCGAACCGTTGCCACTGACCTCGCGAGAACGCGAGATCGTGCGACTGCTCGGGTCCGGGAATTCCACC
>DATJIX010000434.1:0-11210 GCA_035492865.1 Mycobacterium sp.
TTGCAGCACCGCGGGATCCCAGTTGTTGGTGGTCACCATCAGATCGCCGTAGCCCTGCAAATACGTAGCGAGCCGGGCGACGGTCTTCTTCAGCCGCAGCTCTTCGGGAAGATGGTCGCCAACCGTCGCGAAGCAGGACCATACCCGCACGCTGTCGGGGTCACGGCCTGCCTGTTCCGCTGCGTCCTTGACCGTCTTTACGCACCGCTGCAGCGTCTCCGGGGTGAAGTAGGTGTGCAGGATGACGTCGTCGAAAGCCCGCCCACCCAGGGCCAAGGTGTTCGGGCCGAACGCGACCAAAGCGAGCCGGATGTCTTCTCTGAAATCGGGATCCAGGAACAGCACCTGATACTTGCCCATCGGTCCGTCGTGGTTGAAGATCACCTCGCCGTGCCACAGCCGCCGCATCACCTTGGCGAAGTCCTCCATCTGCGCGGTCGTCACGGCCGGCACACCGAATGCGGCGTACATCGCCGCCACGCCGCGGCCGATGCCGAGCGTGAACCGTCCCCCGGACAGCCGGTGCATGGTGGTCGCCCACGAACCGGTGATCAGCGGGTGACGGGTGTTGTGATTGGTTGCGGCGGTGGCGATCTGCATCCGGCTGGTGACCGCGCACGCGGCGCCGACGAGCGACGACGCTTCCTTGACGTTCCAGCGCTCGGAGATGAAGGCGGTGCCGAAGCCGAGCTCCTCGCCGCGGCGGGCCTCGTCCATCAGCGTCGCAGGCCCTTCACCGCCCGCGCCTGCCAACAGGTAGTAACCCAGCTCATCGAGTACTCGCGTCACTGCCAAACCCCTTGCTTGTAGCCACAATTCCACACTTCGGTGATCCGACCGTCCACGACGCGGAAGATCTCCATGCTGCCGACGGTGGTATCGGTGCCGTCCTTCAGTCGTATCGGCGACTCGTAGACGATGGCCACATGCTCCCCGTCGTCACCGGCGACCACAAGGTTCAGATCAAAGCGAAGCTCCTCCGACACTTTCCACATGTCGACGATTCGGTTCACCGCCTCTTCGTGACTGAGCGTCTGCGCTTCGCCCACCTCATGACGGATCACCGTGTCACCCAATAGTTCTTCGGCGAGCGCGAAATCACGCTCATTCCAGACGACGAGGTTGTACAGCTCGACCACTTCACGTGCCGTGCGTGTCACTCGAAAACCTCCAGTGCGTCGATGTCGTCGATGGTCGCGGCCGCCCGGTCGGTGAGCGTCAGGCACAGCGCGCGGGAGCGCTCGGGCATGGCGTCCCAACCGTTCAAGGTGATGACCGGAAGGACCATCAGGTAAGCCACGGCGTATCGATACTGGCACCATGCCTCGTCGAACGTGTAGTCGGTGACACCGTACGCGCGCAAGCATGCCAGGTACGCACGCACCAACTCTTCGTCGTTACCGCGACGCACCTCGGTCGGCAGCCCCTGGCTGACCAGATACGCGATATCGGCGACGCCCGCTCCCCGAGAAGCGAACTGGAAATCAACCACTTTGAGTCGATCACCGTCGAAAAACAAATTGTCGGCCCTGATGTCACCGTGCAGAAGCATCGACCGTTCGGTCAGCGCCTGCAGCGCCTGACCGGCAGCCTCGGTGAACCGCTCGGCGAACGCGGCGACCGCCGCCGAAACAGGCTGTGATGACTTGTCGCGATAGATCTGCCACCCGGGCCCGAACGCGGGCACCAGCAGATCGCGCGCGATCGGGGTGTCGATACTCGGGAACGCCTCCAGCACAGCGGCATTGCTGAGGTCGGTGGACCATGCGTGCAGCCCTGCGAGTTGCTCAATGCAGAGTCGCGCGCGTTCCATCGACAATCCTGCGAGGTGATCGGCGTTGTCCCACTCGCACAGGTCCTCGAGCACCAAGACGAAGTCCGCAGAGTCGTCGAGCATGCGCGCGGCGTAAACACGCGGCGTCTGCATCGGCGCGCGGCCGGCCACCTGCCGATAGAAGGACAACTCGCGCTGGTAGCCGCCCAACAGTTCCATGGCCCCGCGCGCCTCGGACTCGGCAGGCAACTTCACGATCACACTCGCCGGTACGCCATCGCCGACGAGATGAACGCGATAGAGCAATGACGAGAATCCGGAGTCTTCGGCGATCCGTTCAGCACGGATTTCGCTGACCGTGCCGCCGTCGAGCGCGGCGGTCAGCCATTGCGCGGTGACGTCCTCAATTGTCGATGGCACCGCCGCCATCCCCGAAGTCACCATTGCTCTCCCGAAGAAATTTGACGCCGAACAACTAAGTTAGTTGTCGAGCGTCTAATATGCAATAGTGCCCACTCCCACCCGTGGATTGACACAGCCGGAGCGCGTGGAGACCTCCAACCGCCGGCTTCTGCAGGCTGCCGCGGAGCTGATCGTCGAAAAAGGTTGGGAGGCAACGACTGCGGCCGAGATCGGCCGCCGCGCCGGCTACAGCCGGGCAATGGTCCATGCCAGGTATGGCAGCAAGGACGCCATCCTCGAGGCGTTCCTTCACGAGTACGTGAAGCACCTCAATCCGGATCCCGACCCGAAAACCAGCGGCCTACAGCAGGTGCTCGCCCACTTCGACAGGATCGAGGAGATCTACGTCGAGGATCGCGGAATGCTCCTGGCGATGTTCGTTGCGACGTTCGAGGCGGTTAAGACCACCTCGCCCTTACGTCAGCGCGTGCGGGACCAGCTGAAAAGCGGTGCCACAAAGGTCGAGAAGGGCCTGAGAAAAGGCATCCGCGACGGTTCGGTCCGGTCCGGTATCGACATCGCGCGCGCGGTCAGTGACATCAGCACGTCAGTATTCGGCATCGCCTTCTGGTGGACGGCACTGCCCGACCAATGCGACCTGGCGCGCGAGTTGGCGAAGGTCAGAGCGCGGATAGTGGAGACCTACGGCCGCCCCTGAGCCGACGTCACAGTGACATAACCCCTGGTCACGACCGACCATGCCCGCAATTTTGCTTATATTGTGGGTATGTGCTCATAATATGAATGCGTCGTGGGTCACACCCCGAGTGGCCCGTGGTGACCATCACCGACAAGCGCAGGACGCGAAGGGGCCGTACCCATGTCACATACCGCCATAGTCGTCAACACCGCGGTCGCGATCATCGCGGTGGTCGTGATGATCGTGCGATTCAAGTTCAACCCGGTGGTGTCGTTGGTGATCGGGTCCGCCTATCTGGGCCTGGCGGCGGGCCTCGGGGTGGAGAAAACGATCGACGCGATCATGAAGGGATTCGGCGACATCATGGCCGAGGTCGGCCTGCTGATCGCGTTCGGTGTGTTGATGGGCGCGATACTGCAGCAGACGGGCGCCATCCAGCGACTGGTGCAAACGCTGCTCAACCTGTTCGGCCCCAAACGGATGCCTTACGCCATGTCGCTGACGATTACCACGGTGCTTCAGTCGATCTATCTCGATGTGCTGCTTGTCATTTCGGCACCGCTAGGCCGCAACCTGGCCAAGAAGATCGGCAAGAACGGCACCGCGCGCATGGCGACTGCGATGGCCATCGGGCTGGAATGCGGAATCGTGCTGACCGTCCCCGGCGTCGGCGCGCTCGCCCTTGCCGGCCTGCTCGGTGTGCCACTCGGCAAGTACCTGCTGTTCGGCGTTCTTCTCGTCATCCCCACCGTCGCGATCTCCGTGGCGATCATGTCCTTCCTGTTCAACCACGGCTGGTGGAACCCTGACCGTGACGAGCAGGAGTTCCTCGGGGCCGATCCAGAGCCGACGGATGCGGACGACGAATCCGCAAGCGGGGCAACCACACCGGACACAGGTGGTGGCGTCGCCACGGAGACGGCGACGGCTACCCGTACGCAGACGCCGCTGATTGTGCTATTCGCACCCATGCTGACGTCGCTGGTCCTCATTGCGACGGGCGCGATTCTGGACGCGGCCGATATCCACAACCCGATCATCAAATTCCTCTCCTCCCCTGTCATCGCACTGCTGATCGGCCTCATCGGCACCAGCTTCGTCGGCCGCCACGCGCTCGGCGCGGATGCCGTCCAGCACGCCATCGCCACCGGCTTCAAGGAGAGCGGTCAGATCCTGATCCTGACCGGGGTGGGCGGCTCGCTGGCCGCGACCATCAAAGCCGCCGGTCTCGGCGACATCCTTGGCGAGTACTTCACCGCCAGCACCGCCGCCCCACTGCTCGTCGTCTGGGTGATCGCTGCCGCGCTGCACGTCGCGGTCGGCTCGGTGACGATCTCCGCGATCACATCGGCAGGCATCCTCGCGCCCGTCGCGCCGATCATCGGGCTTGACCCCGTGCTGATCGCCCTGGCCGCCGGTGCCGGTTCGCTCTTCGCCGTGCATGTCACCAGCAATACGTTCTGGCTGCTGCAGTCACTGTTGGGACAGTCGACGCGTGGTGCGCTCAAGACCGTCACAGTCGGGGTATCCGTCGCGTCTGTCGTGGCGATTCTGCTCATCCTGCCGATGAGCGTCCTGTTCTGATACGGATCGAGGAATGACGTTGAACACCAAAGCGATTCGCCCTCTCGCCGGCGTGAGGGTACTGGAGCTCGGCAACTACATCGCCGCGCCGACCGCGGGCAGGATGCTGGCCGACTTCGGCGCCGAGGTGATCAAGGTCGAGCGCCCTGTCACCGGGGATGAGCTGCGCAACTGGCGGCTGTACTCCGGCGACACGTCGATGCTCTACCGGACGATCAACCGCAACAAGAAGTCCATCGTGCTGGACCTGAAAACCGAGCGCGGCCGCGCGATCGCGCTCGAACTGGTCCGACACTGCGACGTACTACTCGAGAACTTCCGCCCAGGCACCCTCGAGAAATGGGGTCTCGGCCCCGAAGACCTCGACCGGGTCAACCCGAATCTGGTGATCACCCGCATCTCCGCCTTCGGCCAGACCGGGCCGCTGGCTCAGCGGCCGGGATTCGCCGCCGTGGCCGAGGCGTTCGGCGGCCTGCGCGAACTGGTCGGAGACCCCGACCGGCCACCCGTGCGCACAGGTGTCTCGATCGGCGATTCGATCGCCGGCATTTACGCCGCCTTTGGCACGGTGATGGCTCTGTTCCAGCGGGAGCACGTCAAAGTCCCTCTGCCACAGCGCGTCATCGACGTCGCCTTGAACGAATCGGTGCTGTCGGTAATGGAGTCGCTGGTGCCCGACTACCTGGCCTACGACGTCACGCGGGAACGCGTCGGGGGGCGGATGGAAGGCATCGCCCCCAGCAACGCCTACCCCTGCGCCGACGGCACCAGCATCATCATCGCCGGCAACGGCGACGCGATCTTCCAGCGCTACATGCAGACCATTGGCCGCCCAGACCTCGCCGACGATCCGGAACTGCAGTCCAACGCCGGCCGCTGGCACCGACGCGAGGAACTCGACGCCGCCATCGGGCAGTGGACCAGGCAGCGCGGACGCGACGAGGCGCTCAAACTGCTCGACGAGGCAGGCGTCCCGTCCGGCCCGATCTACACCGCCGCCGACATCTGCGCCGACGAACAATACGAGGCGCGAAACATGATTCAGCACTTCGCCGTTGACACCGGCGCATCGCAACCCAGCGACGTCGGATTTCCCGGCATCGTGCCGGTGATCGGCGGGGCATCGCTTCCGATTCGCAATGTCGGACCCGACCTCGGCGAGCACACCCACGAGGTGCTGTCTTCCGTACTTGGCCTCAGCGACGAACAGATAGGAGCGCTGATATGAGGCCACGCCCATACACCCCACGCGCCGAACTCCGTGACGTGACACTGCGTGACGGGCTGCAACTGACCGCGAAGATGCTACCTACCGACCGCAAGGTACAGATCGTCCGCGAGTTGTTGGCGCTTGGCGTGCCGGCCCTTGAGATCGGATCGATGGCACGCGCGGATCTCGTTCCGCCGCTTGCCGATACGCTCGATGTCATCGCGGCGCTGGATGCCGACGAGCTGGACCGCTGCTGGATCTGGGTGGCCACGCCCCGGCACGTCGAGAAGGCGGCGGCCGCGGGCGCGAGGAAGTTCCAGTACTGCTTCTCGGCGTCGGACTCCCACAACAAGGCCAACATCGGGCGCTACACCGAAGACAGTGTGGCAGCGATGCCCGATGCCGTCCGCATTGCGCAGGAAGTGGGCGGGTCCATCCAACTGTGCATCGCGACGGCGTTCACGTGTCCGTTCGAAGGTCTGACTGCTCCGGAACGGGTGGTCGGCATCGCCGCCGACCCACGCACCTCGGGAGCCGACGACATCGTTGTGTGTGACACCGTCGGACAGGCCATCCCGACCCAGGTCACCGACCTGATCGCGACGCTCAGAGCGTGGAGTCCACAGCGCCGCATAGTCTTTCACGGCCATGACACGTGGGGTCTCGGCGTCGCGAACACACTCGCCGCGATCAACGCCGGAGCCACGATGGTCGACGGATCGCTCGGCGGCCTCGGCGGCTGCCCGTTCGCGCCAGGTGCCAGCGGCAACACCCCCACCGAGGATCTGCTGTTCGCGACCCGACCGGACTGGTTCACGCCCCCCACGCTGGCGTCGATGGTGGATATCACCGAGAAGCTTCTCGCCGAACTCGGCGAGCCGAACCGCTCTCGTACCGCCCAAGGCGCGCGGTCCACGGCCAAGGCGTTCGACTGGGTCATCGACCGCACCGAGTGACGGTACATTCGGCTCATGGCAAACGATGACTCGGCAGCCTCGTCAAAGCAGCAACCGCTGCTGGTACTCGGCAAGATCACCGAGATCCTCGATGCCTTTTCACTGACACATCCGGATATGTCGCTTGGCGAGATCCAGCAGGCGACAGGGCTACCGACGTCCACGGTGCAGCGACTCGTGAGCAACATGGTCGCCCAGGGGCTGCTGGACCGAGTGGGCGATCGCATCCGGATCGGTGTGCGGATGTCGTACTGGGCCGCCACCGCCCTCAAAGACCTCGATGTGCTGGCTGTCGTCAACCCGGTGCTCAAGGAGATTCGCGACAAAACCGGTGAGACCGCCTGCTTCTTCAAGGTCGAGCAGAACTTCAGGGTTGCCGTCGCCGTCGCCGAGACGCATCATCCGCTGCGTCGAGACATGTACGTGGGCAAGGTCATTCCGCTGCACGTGGGGTCCGCGTCGCGCATCCTGCTGGCCTGGAATCCGGACCTGGCGAACAAGATCCTCGCCGCCCCATTGGAGCCGATGACCGACGGAACGGTCACCAGCGCGGAGGAGTTGCGCAAGCTGATCGCACAGGCCAAGGCGGACGGTTATGCGATCACGACGGGCGAGCGCGAGGACTCCGCGTCCGGGCTCTCCGCGCCGGTCTTCGATGCTGCGGGCGATATCTTGGGCGCGATCACGATCAGCGGACCCAACGTGCGCATGCCGCAGGCGCAGTGCGAGAAATGGATCGACCTGGTGGTGGGCTATGCCGAGCAGGTCACCCGGACAATCGGCGGGCGCCTTCCGCACTGAGCCCGCCGAGGAACCGCTCAGATACCGCCTGCACACGGCTGGAGAACAGGTGTCCTGCGTGGCCGCCATCGTGCCAGTACAGTTCGCCGCCCCACCGCTCGTGCAACGCAACGGCGGGCTGCCGCAACGCCATTCGGTCGTGCCAGGCACCGACGATGAGGCGAAGCTGGTGCGGCGGCGTCGGTTCGGTGGCCAGCAGATCGACCGGCGACGCCAACTTCGCCACGGTCGCCGACCGCAGTAGGTCGCTGACGTCGACGACCGTGGGGCCCCATCGTCCGAGATGCTGCGCGATCATCGCGTTGAGGCCGAAGATCGGCGTGTACACCGCGACCGCGTCCACCGGCTCCAGGTGCGACACCATCGCGGCGACGGGGCTGCCCATGGAGACACCGGATACCGCGACCGCCGTGGCTTGCGGCTGCAGCCAACGCACCAACGCGCGGACCTCTGATACGGAGCGCATCATCCCTGCGACATTGGCCAGCGGGTCCATATTCGGATAGGCAGGCCAGGCCTTGCGACGGACACCGTGGCCCGGCTGCACCGGTAGCGCGATATTGAAACCCAACACGTTCTGGATCCGCCGGGCTCGCGAGAACAACAGGTCCAGCGGCTGTCCCTGGCCCGCACCGTGCACCCATACCAGCCACGGCCGCTGCTGGTCGCCGTGCCTGCACAGGTGCACCGCGGCGGTGGCCTGACCGCCGAGGCCCTCGTCGGCCAGCGACCGCGGCAACAACGGATCGTGGTCGAACGTCAGCCGCTCATACACCAGCGGTCCGAGCCTCTGTCGGCGAATCGCACTCACGCGCAACGGTTCCGGGTCTGCGTGAGCGCTGGTGCCCAGTACAGCCAACTCGTCTGCCGCGACCCGGCACGCCTCCTCCGAGCGCTCCAGTTGCGGCGGCGGTGCCGTCAGGGTCATGCCTGTCAGGGCCGCCTCGTCCATCAACACCTCGGCCAGGAGGCGGACGCCACTTGGCGACAGCGGATTCCAACCCTCGGACCGCAGCGCGGCATGCGCACGCGGCAGCACGCCCGCGACGTCCCGGCCGATCCGCCACACCCGTTCCGACGTCTTCATCGGCTAGGCCAGCTTGAAACCGGTGTATCCGGCGGCCGCAACCTCGTCACACCGGCGACGATATTCCGGAATCCCTGCCGTGTAGCCCATGTACATCCGCTTCTTGCCTGGAACATTGCCGCCGTTGTACCACGAATTGCAGGTGGGGTGGACGAGCACCGTCGGGGCCACCAACGACGTCGTGTGTTCGATCCATTCGCGCTGCGCCTCGGGCTGCGCTTCGATGGTGCGGTAGCCGTGGCCGCGAAGATAGCCGATGCAGTCGCCGATCCATTCGACGTGTTGCTCCAGCGCCGCAACGAAATTGGTTGCCGCCGAAGGGCTCCCGGGCGCCTGCACGATGAACAGGTTGGGGAACCCGGCGACCGCCAGTCCAAGATAGGACAGCGGGCCCTGGTCGGCCCAGAATTCCCGGAGCGACATACCGTTGCGCCCGCGGATGTCCATGCGCGTCAGCGCCCCCGTCATCGCGTCGAACCCGGTGGCGTAGATGAGGACGTCGAGATCGTGGAATCCCTGCTCGGTGTCAATGCCCGTGGGTGTGACAGCGCGGATCGGTCCCTTACGCAGGTCGACCAGCGTGACGTTGTCGCGGTTGAAGGTTTCGTAATAGCCCTGGTCGATGATCGGCCGTTTGCAACCGAAGGGATGACTCGGTGTCAGCGCCGCGGCGGTATCGGGGTCCTCGACGATCCTGGCGACAGCCTCGCCGTACAGCTTTGCCGCCATCTGGTTTGCCTCGATGTCGAAGAACACGTCGCCCCAACTGAGGGCACCGATGACGCCGTGTTCGTCGATGGCGCGCAACTGGTCCTCGCGCGAGGCCGACTTCAACGGCGGCCGCTGGATCATCTCGAGCATCACAGAGAAGGCGCTGAGCCGGGCGGCTCCAACCGGGTGCTGACGCTGTGCCGCGCGAATCTCGTCGTACCGGGACTTCATCTCGTCCAGCTCGCCCGGTTCGAGCGGTCGCACCTGCCACGGCAGCGTGTAGGCAGGCGACCGCTGGAACACCGACAGGTGTCCCGCCTGCCGGGCCACCACCGGAATCAGTTGCACCCCTGTCGAACCGGTGCCGATCACGCCGACGCGCTTGCCTGCGAGGTTCACGTCCCCCTTCGGCCAGCAGCTGGTGTAGAGCGAGGGCCCGGCGAATGTGTCCATTCCCGCTATCCGAGGTTCGAGCGGCACCGACAGAATGCCGGACGCGGCGACCACGAACGGTGCGACGAACGTCTCCCCCGCCCATGTCTCGACCAGCCACTCACCGGCATCCTCATCGAACGTCATCGCGACGACCTCGGTGTTGAATGAGATGTCGCGGCGCAGATCTAGCCGGTCGGCGACGAAGTTGAGATACGCCTCGATCTCGGGCTGGGCCGGCATCGTCTCTGACCACACCCAGTCCTGCTGAATCTCCTCGGAGAAGCTGTAGGAATACTCGATGCTCTCGATGTCGCATCGGGCGCCCGGATAGCGGTTGAACAACCATGTACCGCCGACATTTTCGGCCATCTCCAGCACACGCGTGCGGACGCCGAGTTCACGCAACCGGTGCAGCGCATACAGTCCGGAGAAGCCGGCACCGATGACGATGACGTCGAAGCGAGCAGGCGTGGTCACGAGTCGGCACCTCACGTTCCTGGGCTACGGCTTGATACTGTAACAGTTACAGTATCAAGACCAAGCCCGGCCCGACCGCGAAATCTACCGTGCCGAGGTGACCAGTCGTTCCTCGCGACGCCGGTCATAGTAGGAGGCTTTTTCCTCCACCAGATCAAGGAATGCCGCCAGTTCGTCTCGCGCGCGAGCCCCTTCGCCGTCGAAGTCCTCGCGTTCGAACACCCGCCAGAACCGCAACACCGGACGCACGACATCGTCCAGATGCGAACGCAGGTCGTAGATGCCCGCCTTCGCGATCGCCAGCGCGTTTTCCGCGAAGCCTGGCATGGTGCTTCCCGGCATCTGGAAGGTGATCACTTCGCGAGCGATCGCCTTCATGGTCTCGTTGGGCGCGATATCGAGCGCAGCGTTCACCAGGTTGCGGTAGAAGACCATGTGCAGGTTCTCGTCGGTGGCGATCCGGGTGAGAAGTTGTTCGGCGATAGGACAGCCAGATGCCCGCCCGGTGTTGCGATGGCTGATCCGCGTCGCCAACTCCTGGAAGGACACATAGGCCAGGGCCTCGATCGGTGATTTGTCACCCGAGTCATAGCCGGCCGCCGTGTGCACCATGCGACCGTGCTCGAGTTCCACGGGATCGACGCCGCGGGTGACGAGCAGGTAGTCGCGTAGCGCAATGCTGTGACGGCCCTCTTCGGCCGTCCATTGACCAACCCACTGACCCCAGGCGCCATCGCGGCCGAAACGCGTCGCGATTTCGCGGTGGTAGGACGGCAGGTTGTCCTCGGTCAGCAGATTCACGATCATCGCGGCCTTGGAAACCTCGTCGAGCTGGGAGTCCTCTGGGGACCAGTCCTGACCACCCAATAGGGCGAAGTCACGGCCACGGCTCCACGGCACGTAGTCGTGCGGATTCCACGGCTTCGCCATCTCGAGATGTCGGTTCAAGTTGGCCTCTACCACTGGCTCCAGCTCAGTGAGCAATGCCTGTTGGATTGTCGTCATCCAGACTCTCCGTCCGTCTACCTACGGCTGCGTAACCTACGCTACCGTAGGTTGGCGGAAAATCAAGG
>DATJIX010000435.1:0-6631 GCA_035492865.1 Mycobacterium sp.
ACCACCAACACACAGGGGGTTCTCATGAAACGACACATGGCAGGACTGGCAGCGGCGGCACTCGTGTCGGGCGGGATGAGTCTGGCGGCACTTGGGCTCGGTGCCGGCATCGCCCAAGCAGAGACCTGGTGTCCGGGCCAGCCAGTCCCCGGGGGTTTTGTAGACGTTGACTGGGACTGGACGGTCTGCCACAACTACTACGCAATGTCGCGCGGCTATCCACCTCAGATCGTTGGGTTGAAAGTCCAAGACGGCGCCATTGGCGGCAGCTGGCGCTTAGTCGCAGGCGAGGACACCAACGTCACCTGCCAATTCTTGGGGTGCCCTCGGCCGTAGCGCGCTAAATAGCCATTTCGGACAGAATGGCTAGAATGGCTGTATGCCTACCCTGACTTTCCGGAACCGCGACGGCGAGCTGGTCGACGTCCCAACCGTCGCCGCCACCCGCTTCAAGAACGAGTTCGGCACGATCTTCGAGCAGGCGTCCCTCGGCGGAGCGGTCGCAATCACCAAACACAACACCCCGAAGGCGGTGTTGCTGTCCTACGCCGAATTCGAGGCGCTGACCAAGGCGAGTACGCCCGCACTCGACGACCTGTCCGACGAATTCGACCGACTGCTGGAAAGCATGCAGACGCCGCAGGCCAGGAGCGCGATGGCGTCGGCGTTCGACGCCACGCCGGAGCAACTCGGCCGCGCGGCGGTCAAGGCAGCCCGCGCCAAGCGCTAACCCGAGCGCATGGCCCGCAAGGCCCACGCACCGCGGCTGTACGTTCTCGCCGGGGTCAACGGCGCAGGCAAGAGCAGCATCGGCGGCGCGATGATCCGCGCGTCCGGCGCCGATTACTTCAACCCCGACGAGGCGGCGCGAAAGCTGATCGAGGCGAATCCGGGGCTCGACCAGGTGAAGGCCAACGCCGCCGCGTGGCACGAGGGCCGACGGCTGCTCGAACGAGCGATCTTGGAGCGCAAGGACTTTGCGTTCGAGACCACGCTCGGCGGAAGCACCATGCCGAGGTTGCTGTCCGAGGCGGCGTCGCAGGGCTTTGAGGTGCGTGTCTGGTATGTCGGGCTGGCCAGCCCGGAAATGCACATCGAACGAGTACGCAACCGCGTGCAGGCCGGCGGCCACGACATCCCGGAATCCAGCATTCGTCGCCGGTGGCGGCACAGCAGGTTGAACCTCATCGAGTTGATGCCGCACCTGACCGAGCTTCGCGTCTACGACAACTCCGCCGACTCGGACCCGAAGGCCGGGAAAGCGCCGCAGCCGGTGCTCGTATTACATCTCGACCATACCGAAATCGTTGGGCCGCAGGATCTTTCGCTGACTCCCGAGTGGGCCAAGCCGATCGTCGCCGCCGCGCTGAAATTGAGTTGAACGCTCGAGTGGCGCTAGCTGGTGCCCAGCGGATCGATCGTCCACGCGACATAGAGCATGGCCGCGCTGACCGAAGCGGTCGTGACGAAGTCGATGGTCCTGCTGCGCACGGCAAGCAGACCCACCCGGTCCTCGGGCAGCGCCAGCCGGAACGTGGCCGCGACGCCGACGCCGATGGCGAGCACCAACGCGCCGCGTCGCCAGTACCCCGCGACCACCAACCCGAACGCCGCGACGATGATCAATCCGACCATCAGGATCGGCCACTGCCCGCCAAACACCTTGCGGGCGAACTCCTTCAACGTCACGCCTGGGCTTCTGCGCGCTCGACCACATTCGTCAGCAGGAACGCCCGTGTCAGCGGACCCACGCCGCCGGGGTTCGGCGACACATGGCCTGCAACCTCCCACACGTCGGGATGCACATCGCCCACCAGCTTGCCGTCCGCGTCACGCGCCACCCCCACGTCCACCACAGCCGCACCGGGCCGCACCATATCCGCGGTCACCAGGTGCTGGACACCCGCTGCGGCGACGATGATGTCGGCCTGCCGGGTGAGCGCAGGAAGGTCACGAGTTCCGGTGTGGCACAACGTCACTGTCGCGTTCTCTGACCGCCGAGTGAGCAGCAGCCCGAGCGGCCTGCCGACGGTGACGCCGCGGCCGATCACCACGACGTGTGCGCCGGCGATCTCAACGTCGTAGCGGCGCAACAGGTGCACGATGCCGCGCGGGGTGCACGGCAGCGGGGCGGGCTCGTTGAGCACCAACCTGCCGAGGTTGGTGGGATGCAGTCCGTCGGCGTCCTTGCCGGGGTTGACGCGCTCCAGCGCGGCGTTCTCGTTGAGGTGCTTGGGCAGCGGCAGCTGCACGATGTAGCCCGTGCACTCCGGGTTGGCGTTGAGCTCGTCAATGGTCTCGTCGAGCTTTGCCTGGCTGATATCGGCGGGCAGGTCCCGGCGGATCGAGTTGATGCCGACCTTCGCGCAGTCGGCATGCTTGCCGCGCACATAGGCGTGCGAGCCGGGGTCGTCGCCGACCAGTACCGTGCCCAGCCCGGGCGTCCTGCCTGCCGCGGTCAGCGCCGCGACCCGCTCTTTGAGGTCGACGAAAATCTCGTCGCGCGTGGCCTTACCGTCCAGTGTGATCGCACCCACGGGAGCCATTGTGGCAGGCTCACCTTGTATGAACACTCAGCCCAATGTGTTCACCCCGGCCAAGCTCGGCCCGGTGACGCTGCGCAACCGCATTATCAAGTCGGCGACGTTCGAGGCGTCGACGCCGAATGCGCTCGTCACCGATGACCTGATCAGGTACCACCAACTGCCCGCTGCGGGTGGAGTCGGGATGACGACCGTCGCCTACCTCGCAGTGTCGAAGGGTGGGCGTACCGAGGGAAACGTGATCTGGTGGCGTCCCGAGGCCATCCCCGGGCTGCAAAAACTCACGGCGGCCATCCACGCCGAGGGCGCAGCCATCAGCGCGCAGATCGGTCACGCCGGGCCCGTGGCCAATGCCCGCTCGACGAAGGCGACCGCGTACGCGCCGGTGCGGTTCTTCAATCCCCTCTCGATGCGCTTCGCGAAGAAGGCCACCAAAGACGACATCGCCGACGTCATCGAAGCGCACGCCAACGCGGCCCGCTACGCGATCGACGCCGGCTTCGACGCGGTCGAGATCCACCTCGGCCACAACTACTTCGCCAGCTCGTTCCTCAGCCCGCTGATCAACCGTCGTGCCGACGAATTCGGGGGCTCGCTCGAGAACCGCGCCAAGGTGGCGCGCGGCATGGTGCTGGCCGTGCGCCGCGCGGTCAAAGACCAGATCGCGGTGACCGCAAAGCTCAACATGTCCGACGGCGTGCGCGGCGGCATCTCGACCGAGGAGTCGCTGCAGACCGCGAAGTGGCTGGAAGAGGACGGCGGTTTGGACGCCATCGAACTGACCGCGGGCAGCTCACTGGTCAACCCGATGTACCTGTTCCGCGGCGATGCGCCCGTCAAGCAATTCGCGGGCGCGTTCAAACCGCCGCTGCGCTGGGGCATCCGGATGACGGGCAAGAAGTTCTTCCGTGAGTACCCCTACCGCGAGGCGTATCTGTTGCGCGACGCCAAGCTGTTCCGCGCCGAGCTGAAGATGCCGCTGATCCTGCTCGGCGGCATCACCAACCGCGACACCATGGACCTCGCCATGGCCGAGGGCTTCGACTTCGTCGCGATGGGCCGGGCGCTGCTCGCCGAACCGGATCTGCTCAACCGAATCCAGCTGGACGAGTCGGTGCGCTCAAAGTGCACGCACTGCAATCAGTGCATGGCCACCATCTACAGCCACACCCACTGCGTGGTCACCGGATCGCCGGACCGCGTCGCGATCGGCTAGCCGCCTACGGACTGCCGGGGCTCGATGAACGCGACCATCGGCTCCTTGCGGATCATCCAGCCCCAGCCCTGCAGAATCATCAATTCCTTCGCCGAGAAGATGTAACTGAAGTCGGTGTTGCGGGCCACGTACTTGCCGCCCACCAGCACCGCGCCGGGGACGTGCAGCGCGTAATCGTCCTTCACCCGCATGCCGCGATATTCATAGTGGCCGTTGCCGTCGACGCAGATCGCGACCAGCGATTGTTCGGTGCGGCCGAGGGCGACGGCGGACTTCGGCGCGTCGCATCGGGCCGCCATGTCGATGAATCCGCGGTCGTCGGTCTGAAGGGCGCCAGGCTCTGCGCGCGCGTTCGACAGCAGGTTGGCCACGAACAGAGTAAGCATGAGCGCGGCGCACACAAGAAACACCGGGAGCATCGCCCGGCCCAGTTTGCCGTGCCGCCATGCGGTGGCTTTCACGGACCGCATAGCTCACCAGATCACGAAGTGGCTCGACATCGACCGCGACGCGCCGGGCGCGCCACGAAAAGTTAACTAGCCGGTTTAAGTGCCTGACCGCTGGGGAATAGGCTCGGCCCGCCGGGCGTAAGTACCGGGCGAAGCCGACAGATGAGGATGGCGATGAAGTTCGGAATCTCCACGTTTGTGAACGACGACACCATCGACACGGTCACCTTGGCGCGGGCGATCGAGGAGCGGGGGTTCGACTCGCTGGTCATCGCCGAACACACGCACATTCCGGCCAGCCGCGAAACCCCGTACCCGCTCGGGGGCGAGTTGCCGGACATGTACTACCGCACCTTGGACCCGTTCGTCACGCTGGCCGCAGCGGCGGCGGTGACCTCGCGGATCGAGCTGTTCACGGGGATCGCCCTGCTGATCCAACGCGATCCGATCATCACCGCGAAGGAGGCCGCGAGTATCGACCTGATCTCCGGCGGCCGGATGGTCCTCGGCGTTGGCGCAGGCTGGAATCTCGAGGAGATGCGCGACCACGGCACGGACCCCAAGACCCGCGGCGCACTGCTGGACGAACAGATAGAAGCGATCAAAGCGTTGTGGACCGACGAGCCCGCTGAATACCACGGCAAGCACGTGAACTTCGACGCCTCGTACGTGCGGCCCAAGCCCGTCCAGAAGCCGCACCCGCCCATCTACATCGGCGGGGATTCCGACGCCACGGTGAAGCGCGTGATCAGGCACGACGCCGGCTGGATTGCCAACCCCTCCCCGGCGGAACACCTGAGGAAGCGGATCGACCAGATGAGCGACGGCTTGGGTCACGCTGTTTCGTTGGCGACGTTCGGCACACCGCTGAAGCCGGACTACTGGCACGCCCTCGATGAGCTCGGCTTCGGCCAGGCCGCCCTGTTGCTGCCGACGGTGCCGACGGACGAATCGCTGCGGCTGCTCGACGAGTACGCCGCCGCGGTGAGCGAGTACCGCGGTTAAGGCTCGATAAGCGCCCGCGCGCACTGCTCGACGATGGCGTCGGCGCTCGCGGGAATGGGCTGTCCAGCGATCAGATGCCTGCGCACCACTGCGTACGGAATGTCGATCACCGCGGCGGTGACCCGATCCCGGTCGGCCATCAGCCCCGTCAGGTGCCTGCGCAGCGCGCGGTGCAGTCGTTTCCGGCGGCTGCTCAGTTCGTCGGGCCACTCGGCTGCGCCAAGCGCGTCTGCGCCGGTCAACAGCACCTGAGCCTCGATCGGGTGATCGCGGCACCACTGCACGGTGAACCGCGCAGCGGCCACGCACCGGTCCTGCGGATCTTCCGACGTGGACAACGCGGCGGTGAACCCGGCGTGAAACCTCTCCTCGGTGCGCAGCCACAGCTCGCCGCACAGCGCGGCACGGGTCGGAAAGCGGTGATACATCGAGCCGCTCGGCGCGCGGACGGCACGAGCGACCGCCGACATGGTCACCGCGGCGGCCCCGTCGGCGGCCAGCAGCGCCGCGGCGGCATCGAGCAGCTCGTCGAGCGTGAAGAGCGCGGGCCTCGGCATTGCCCAAGACTATAGTAGAGAGTAGTCTCTAATATCGATTGGAGGTGTGATGTCCACTCCTACCGCGGTCGCGCAGCGGCTCTACGATGCAATGGCACACGCCGACGGCGAGGCGATATTCGCCTTGCTGACAGACGATTTCGTCGGCACCGTCAGCGACGGCATGCCCCACGGAGTCGGCGGAGAGCATCACGGCGCGGCCGACATGCTCACCGCCGTGTGGGGCCGCATCGCGGCCGCCTACGACATGCACGTCGATCCGCACGACTTTCTGCGCGTCGACGACGAGCGCGTCGTGGTGCTCGGCAGGTACTGGGGCCCGGCCAGGGACGGACGTTCGGCGGTCGACGCCGCGTTCGCCCACATCATCACCACGCGCGGCGACAGGATCGCCGCGTTGCAACAGATCACCGACACCGCCAGATGGCGCATCGAACCGGCGTCCTGACGCGCCCACCGACCAGCCCTCCATCCGGGCGCGGGACGGATAGAGTCGGTGCCGATGAGCCGACCAAACCCGCCCGCGCTGACCGTTCGGTACGAGGGCTCGACGCGTACGTTCGCGCCAGGTAACGATGTCGTCGTCGGCCGTGACCTGCGCGCCGACGTCCGAGTTTCAAACCCGCTGATCTCGCGCGCCCATCTGGTGCTGCGCTTCGACCAGGGCCGCTGGGTTGCGATCGACAACGGCAGCCTCAACGGCCTGTACGTCAACGGCCGCCGGGTGCCCGCGACCGATATCCACGACGGCCAGCAGGTCAACGTCGGCAACCCCGACGGACCTGTGCTGACGTTCGAGGTGGGCCGGCATCAGGGATCGGCGGGCACGCCGCTGCAGACCTCTTCGGTGCCGGTGGCGTC
>DATJIX010000436.1:0-4842 GCA_035492865.1 Mycobacterium sp.
TCGTTCGGTTTCGGTGGTCACAATGTCGCCCTGGCATTCGGGCGCTACTGAGGTACGAGAGGGAAGTTCGACATAACGATGGCTGGGCTCGCAACGGGGAGCGGATTCCCCAATGTCGTCGTCACTGGCGTTGCCATGACGACAGCGTTGGCGACTGATGCGGACAACACCTGGCAGCGACTGCTCGATGGCCAGAGCGGCATCCGCAAGTTAGAGGATCCGTTCGTCGAGGAATACGACCTGCCGGTGCGAATCGGCGGGCACCTCCTCGAGGACTTCGATCACGAGCTGAACAGGGTCGAACTGCGTCGGCTGTCGTACCTGCAGAAGATGTCCACCATCGTCGGCCGCCGTGCATGGGAGAACGCAGGCGCGCCGGAGGTCGACACCAAGCGGTTGATGGTGGCGATCGGCACGGGGATGGGCTCCAGCGAGGAGCTGCTTTTCGCCTACGAGGGCATGCGCGCGAAGGGTCTTCGGGCGGTTTCCCCGCTGGCGGTGCAGATGTACATGCCCAACGCCGCCGCCGCAGCGGTCGGTCTCGAACGCGGGGCGAAAGCCGGTGTCACAACGTCGATTTCCGCCTGCGCTTCGGGGTCCGAAGCCATCGCCCATGCCTGGCGCAACCTCGTGCTGGGTGAGGCCGACGTGGCGATCTGCGGCGGCGTCGAAACCAAGATCGAGGCGGTGCCGATCGCGGGGTTCGCACAGATGCGAATCGTGTTGTCCACCACCAACGATGATCCGGCCGGCGCCTGCCGCCCTTTCGACAGGGACCGGAACGGCTTCGTGTTCGGCGAAGCCGGCGCGCTCATCGTGATCGAGACCGAGGAGCACGCGAAGGCGCGTGGTGCCAACATCCTGGCGCGCCTGATGGGCGCCAGCATCACCTCGGACGGGTACCACATCGTGGCCCCCGATCCCACCGGTGAACAGGCCGGGCACGCGATGACGCGGGCCATCCAGCTCGCGGGCCTTTCGCCCACCGATATCGATCACGTCAACGCCCACGCGACAGGTACATCGGTCGGCGACGTGGCCGAGGGGCACGCCATCAACAACGCCCTGCACGGCCACAAGCCTGCGGTCTACGCGCCGAAGTCCGCGCTGGGCCACTCCGTTGGTGCCGTGGGCGCGGTGGAGTCGATCCTGACCGTGTACGCGCTGAAGCACGGCATCATCCCACCGACGCTCAACCTCAAGAACCAGGATCCAGAGATCGACCTGGACGTCGTGCACGGCGGTGCCCGACCCGGGAACTATCAATACGCAATCAACAATTCTTTTGGATTCGGTGGGCACAATGTCGCGCTCGCCTTCGGGAAGTACTGAGACCCAGGAGATCTCGATGACAATCATGGCCCCCGAGACAGTCGGCGAATCGCTTGACCCCCGCGATCCGCTGCTGCGGCTGAGCACATTTTTCGACAACGGCAGCGTCGAGCTGCTGCACGAGCGTGACCGCTCGGGCGTGCTGGCCGCGGCCGGCACCGTCAACGGCGTGCGCACCATTGCCTTCTGCACCGACGGCACCGTGATGGGCGGCGCCATGGGTACCGAGGGCTGCGCCCACATCGTCAACGCCTACGACACCGCGATCGAGGAACAGAGCCCCATCGTGGGTATCTGGCACTCCGGCGGTGCGCGGCTGGCCGAGGGCGTCAAGGCGCTGCACGCGGTCGGTTTGGTGTTCGAGGCGATGATTCGCGCATCCGGCTACGTCCCACAGATCTCGGTCGTCGTCGGCTTCGCCGCCGGTGGCGCCGCCTACGGGCCAGCGCTCACCGACGTCGTCGTGATGGCGCCGGAGGGCCGCGTGTTCGTCACCGGACCCGATATCGTGCGCAGTGTCACCGGCGAGGACGTCGACATGGCGTCGCTCGGCGGACCGGACACCCACCACAAGAAGTCCGGTGTGTGTCACATCGTCGCCGACAACGAACTCGACGCCTACGAGCGCGGTCGCCGGCTGGTCGGATTGTTCTGCCAGCAGGGCCATTTCGACCGCAGCAAGGCCGAGTCGGGCGATTCCGATCTGCACGCGCTGCTGCCCGATTCGCCGCGACGCGCATACGACGTGCACCCGATCGTGGAGGCGCTGCTCGACGCCGATGCGCCCTTCGAAGAGTTCCAGGCCAAGTGGGCACCGTCGATCGTCGTCGGCCTTGGTCGGCTGTCCGGCCGGTCGGTCGGCGTGATCGCCAACAACCCGCTGCGGCTGGGCGGCTGCCTGAACTCCGAAAGTGCAGAGAAGGCAGCGCGTTTCGTGCGGCTGTGCGACGCCTTCGGGATTCCGCTGGTGGTCATCGTCGACGTGCCGGGCTACCTGCCGGGTGTCGATCAGGAATGGGGCGGCGTGGTGCGCAGAGGCGCGAAGCTGCTGCACGCATTCGGCGAGTGCACGGTGCCGCGGGTCACGCTGGTCACCAGGAAGATCTACGGCGGCGCGTACATCGCGATGAACTCGCGCTCGCTCAACGCCACCAAGGTGTTCGCCTGGCCGGACGCGGAGGTCGCCGTGATGGGCGCCAAGGCCGCCGTCGGCATCCTGCACAAGAAGAAGCTGGCGGCCGCACCCGACGACGAGCGTGAGGCGCTGCACAACGAGCTGGCTGCCGAGCACGAAAGGATCGCCGGTGGCGTGGATTCCGCCATCGAGATCGGTGTCGTCGACGAGAAGATCGACCCGGCGCACACCCGCAGCAAGCTGACGCAGGCATTGGCCGAGGCGCCGCAGCGCCGCGGCAGGCACAAGAACATCCCGCTGTAAGTCAGAGGCCGCGGTCGCCCAGCCACGTATCGATGCGCTGGGCCACCGCCGCCCAGTCGGGCTCGAGCATCATGTCGTGCCCCATGCCGGGAAAGATCTCCGCTTCGGTACCGTACGCACGCGCCGTCGCGTGCACCTCTTTGTGGGTGAAGCAGCGGTCTATTTCGGCACCCAGCACCAACATCGGGGCCTTGACGCGCTTTGGTCTCGGCAGGTTGAGGAACATCGCCTCAGACGTGATTCGCTGACTCTCATTGCTCAGCCGCGCAGAGTAGCGCGCTACATCCGCTGCAGGCACCCCAGCCGAGAAGAAGAACTCACGCGCCAGTTGAGGGGTTCCGATGCAGGGCAGCGAATTCCCGGTGACCATGGCCTTCGCCAGAGGCCACGGGACGCGTCGGAGAAGTCGTCCTACGAACCTCAGGGCTCCCTGCGGGGGCAGCGACGCCAGTAACACTCCCGCCGTTGCATTGTGGGACTCGAGGTACTTCTGGACGATGTAACCGCCCATCGAGTGACCGATGACGACAGGGTCGGTGGGCAGGTCCCGTGCGACCGATGCGACGTCTTCCACGTAATCGGTGATCGAGCACCATCGCAGCGGCTTCTGCGTCGGGCTGTTGCCGTGCCCGCGCAGGCTGACTGCCAGCGCGCGATACCCCCTGTCGGCGAAGAAACTCAGGAAGTATTCGTCCCAGCACCAGGCGCCATGCCAGGCGCCGTGCACGAACAGAAGAGGCACGGGGTGCGCGTCGCTCACCGATCCCTTGTCGATCACCTCGAGCATGCGATCAGCTTCGCAGGGGTCCAGCTGCACCGAATGAGTATCCGGGTACTCGAATTTCGGGGAATGATCGCGACATGGACAGTCAAGGCCAGCCGCGAGGAGCCGATCTGCGTCGCTGGCGTCAGCACCTGGCCAATGAACGCGCCGAAGCGGGTGTGTACCGGCATCTGGCCCAGCGCCAGACCGGCGAGGAACGTGACATCTTGCTCACGCTGGCAGACGCCGAACGACGCCACGAGCAACACTGGTTGAACCTGCTCGGCGATCATGTGGGCAAGCCGCGACGCGCGGACCTGCAAACCCGCCTCCTCAGCGTCCTCGCGCGACACTTCGGGTCGGTCTTCGTGTTGGCCCTCGCGCAACGCGCAGAAGCCCGCTCCGCCTACGACACAGACGTCGACGCCACGCCCACGATGGCCGCCGACGAGCGCATCCACCTGGAGGTCGTGCGCGCACTGGCAACCCGTGGGCGCAACCAGTTGTCGGGCAGCTTCCGCGCCGCGGTCTTCGGCGCCAACGATGGATTGGTCAGCAACCTTGCACTCGTCCTCGGCATCAGCGCGACGGGCGTCACCAACCACACGGTGCTGGCCACTGGCCTTGCCGGCCTCCTCGCGGGCGCACTGTCGATGGGTGCCGGTGAATACGTGTCGGTGAATTCGCAACGCGAACTGCTGGAGGCCTCCACGCCGAGCCCCGAGGCCGGCGCCGCGCTACCGCAGCTGGACGTGAACGCCAACGAGTTGGCGCTGGTCTACCGGGCACGCGGCATGAGCGCCGACGAGGCAACCGGTCACGCGGCTAAAGTGCTGAACAACCTTGCGACAGGCGGCAGCCACAGCCGACTCGCCCGGCCCGACCCCGACCAGCACGAAGCCGTTGGGACGGGTCTTCGCGCGGCGATCTCCAGCTTCAGCTTCTTCGCATCAGGCGCGCTGATTCCCGTGCTGCCCTACCTGTTCGGGCTGCAGGGCACCGCGGCCGTCGTGGTGGCCGCAATTCTGGTCGGAATCGCCTTGCTTGCAACCGGAATCGTCGTCGGACTGCTCTCAGGCGGCCCGCCCGTGCGCCGTGGGCTTCGCCAGCTGATGATCGGCTACGGCGCCGCCACCGTGACCTACCTGCTGGGGCTGCTGCTCGGCACCGGCACCGGCTAGCGCGTCGACGCCGCCACCGGGGTCGCGACCACATGGGTGACCGGCACGCCATGCTCGGCGCGGGCACGATCGACGACATCGAAGCGATGCCAAACCGAATACTCGGGCGGCAGCGTCGCGATCACGAT
>DATJIX010000437.1:0-9337 GCA_035492865.1 Mycobacterium sp.
CCTGGCTGTGGACTCTGGCTTGCGGGCGATTACTAACGCTCCTCGCAAACAGCAGTATTCCTCTCAACAACAAAACAACCCCACCCCAAGGCTTTTCACGAGAGGAACCACAATGACGATCTCCACCACCCGCAAGCTGACCGGTTTCAAGTACGCGGCGACGATCCTCGGCGCCTTCGCCATTCTCGCCGTCGCCCCGGCGACCGCCTTCGCCGTCGACAATGAGCCGACCCCCGGCGGTGGCGGATGCCATTACACCGACGCGGATGGCTATGACATCCCGATCGACGAGGGCCAGGACGTCTTCGTCGACGGCAAGATCGTCAGCTGCCGCGGTGGCTCGATCGTTGTCACCACCGCCCCCCAGCGTGGCAACGTTCGGCCCCCCGTGGTCAAGGGCGGCAACCTCCCGGTGCTCAAGAGCGGCAACGTGCCGGTCTTCAGCATGCAGCCCTGATCCCGGTAAAACTCGGCCCGCCACTCGAAAGGGTGGCGGGCCGAGCCGGTTTCACGACTTCATGGAGTCGAGGAAGTACGTTTCTTTCCCCGTCGGGTATCCGCCGCCGTCGGTGGCGATGTGAACGTGATCCATGTGGTTGGCCGTTTCGTTGCCGTAGTTCGCCGTCCAACTCGGCGCGGCCTGGGCGGGGTAGAAGCCCTGTCGCCAGATCACGTGGATGACTCCCCACTTCTTGGCCATCGCCAGCGCGAACCCGGCGACCTGGTTGCCGAGGGCGATGCCCTCGTCGGAGTGGTAGTCCGGGATCATCACGTCGATCGCCAACCCGTTGGGATGCCACGGCAACGGATCCTGCCGGTACCCGCCGATCGTCTTGACCTCGGGGAACATCACGGCGATCGCACGGGCCACCCAGATCGTGTGGATTTGCAACCCGCTCTCCGGCGCGATGCCGGCGGGCAACGAGAACCGGAAATCCTGGCCGGCGACCGGTGCGCTCGCCGCCAACAACTCAGCCTCCGTGGGAGTCGCGACCTTCGCCGCGCTGGAGGGCGCAGCTTCCTGCGTCGTCGGGGTTACGGCCGCCTTCTCGGGAGCATGCCGCGGTTCCGCGCCCTGGGCGTAGAACATCCCGCAGGCAAGCACGACCGACGCCCCCAACGCCAGCCAGCGGCCTCGGCCGTTGGCTAACAGATTCCTGCGCACGACCAGCACCTTACTGCCGCGTCCGGCCTGACGCGGCTACCTTCACCAAAGGTTGAGACTTATGCAATCATCGGGTCGATCGCCGACCGCGGCACCAGCACCTGCAGGGCGCCAGCCGCGTCCGGAAGAAGCACGCCCTGGTCGAAGAAGAAGATCACCCCGTCGTTGACCACCGCGAAATTCTGGTAGTTGTTCGGGTTGTACAGCGCCGCCGGTGCGATCGGCAACGGGGGCGGCGGAGGTGGCGTGGTCGTGGTCGTCGGCGTCGTCGTCGCTGGCTGTCCTGGTGCGGCGGGTGCCGCGGGCGGCGTGGCCGGCACCGGCGGTGCCAGCTGCTTCTGTAATTCGGCCTGCACGATCGGCCCGACGGTCTTGAGCGGATCATCCACTCGCCACAGCGGAGTATTCAGCTTGTCGTCCGGTGCTGCCGTCCAGATGATCGACTTGCGATAGGTCTGGTCCCAGTTGAACGACTTCCACATCGTCTGCGGATGACCACCGCCGACGTTTTGGTACACCTTGAACACCACGGCCTGGGTGCCTCGCGGGGGGATCGCCGAGTTGTACTCCGTCGGCTTGATGTTCAGCTCGTACGGCGTATCGCGGGGAGCGCCTGACTTGGCCACGTTGAGGAACCCGTCGCGCGTCTGGGCGATGTAGTCGGCGATCGACTTCTGGTCGGGGTAATCCAGGGGGATGCTGATGTTGACGCTGTAGCCGGGGTCGCTCAGCTGGATCTCGCACGTGGTGCCCGTATTGCCGCCCTTGAGGTCGGCGCAGTAGTCCTTCGGCGCGGCCGAGGCCACGCCCGAAGATCCGAAGATGGCGACGGCCGCGACGAGCACGGCCATGTTGAAGGTGCGCATCATCGATTTCCCTCCTGGCAAACTGCGGCACCGCGCCGCGGACGAGAGACTAGCGCGTATTACTACTCATTCGCTAAGCGCCCTGGCACGGCATGCTGTACATATGTCGCTCTCGCAGCCCACGTCCGTTACGAGCACGGTCGCCGACAACACCCCGGCCAGCCGCGACCGCGCCGTCGACGTTGCCAGGCTCGGCGCTCTCGTCGTCGTCATGTTCGGGCATTGCGCACTGCTGCTCGCGACGATCGACGGCGGCGGACTGCACATCGGCAACCTGCTCGGCGAGATACCCGCGATCACCCCACTCACCTGGGTCGTCCAGGTCATGCCGCTGTTCTTTCTCGCAGGTGGCGCGGCGGGCGCCTACGGCTGGCACACCGGAAAACCTTGGGGCACTTGGCTGTTCAGCAGAGCGCAGCGACTGTGTCGGCCGGTGTTCTGGTATCTCGCGGTATGGTCGGTGGGTCTGGTCGCGGCGCGCATGACGCTCGGCGCGGAATCCGCCGAGGGGCTTGGGCGCGAGTGCGTCGCGCTGCTGTGGTTCCTCGGCGTGTATCTCGTCGTGCTGGCCTTCGTGCCCGCCCTCACCCGCGTGCAGACCGGCCGTGGAGTGGCTGTGCTGCTTGCGTCGCTGCTCGCGGCGGCGGCCGCAATCGACGTGGCCCGCATCGCCGCAGGCACGGACACCGCCGGCGTCCCCAACTACGTGATCGTCTGGCTGATCCCCGTGGTGATCGGCGTGGCGTATGCGCGTCAGCTGATCGGACGACGCGTGGCACTGGCCGTTGCCGCCATCGCCCTTGGCGCCCAGGTGGTGCTCGCGATGGCGGGGCCCTATGAACTGTCCCTGGTTGTCACCGGCAACGAACGGATGTCCAACGTCTCGCCGCCGACGCTGCTGCTCGCGCTGCACTGCACCTGGATGTCGTTCGCGTTCGTGGCTGTCGCCGGCGCAATCCGGCGATGGGCTGCCCGGCCGCGGGTCTGGCGCATTGTCGCGGTCGGCAACGGAGGAGCGATGACCCTCTATCTCTGGCACATCCCGGCGATCGCGGTGGCCACCTTCGCACTCAACGCGGTCGGCCTTGACGCGTACGACGTTCACGCGCAGTGGTTTTGGGCCAACCTCGCGCTGCGCGCGGTCGTGTTCACGGTCGTCATGGGCGTGACGTTCCGACTGCTGTCACCACTCGAGCATCTCCGCCTGCCGTGGTGGGATTCGCCGGTTGGCGCCCGTGGCGCACGCTCAACCATCGCCGGTGCGCTGGTGTGCGTTGCGGGCGTTGCGCTCCTGCTGCTGGCCAAGAACGGGCTAGGCGATGCGGCAGGTTGGACGGACCTCGGTGGCTTTGTCGCCGCCGCAGGAGCCGCCCGGCTCTGCGCCACGGGCAAGCCGATTGACCGCTAGGCGCCGAGCGCGGGCCCGATCGTGGTGTTCCAGGACTCCTGCATCTCCGACTCGAAAAGGCCCCAGGTGTGCGAGCCCTCTGGCCGCGCAACGTAGTTGACCTTCACGCCTGCAGCCGCCGCGGCGTCGGCGAACACCTTGGTGCTGTCGGCGACGATGCGCTCGACGAGCCCGCCGGTGATGTTGGGGCCGAATCCCGGAGGCAGTCGGTCGACGGCGCCTTCCCCGCCGGTGGTCGACGCGGCGACATAGACCGCAGTGCCCTTGAGCTTCGTGACGTTCTTCGACGGATCGTGGGCCACCCACAGCGGGCCGCCCGCCGGGCCCCACATCGCGTCGGCGCTCGCGCCGCCTCCACCCAACGTCAACGCCACCTGCTGCGGTTGATCCGAGGGGTTGAGCAGACCGCTGTAGGAGCCGACGGCCCGGTAGACCCCTGGAGCCTGAACGGCGTAGTCGACAGCGGTACCGCCGGTGCTCGACAAGCCGCCCACCGCGTTCCTGCCGTTGGTGTTGTACTGCTTGTTGATCAGCGGCGGCAGTTCCTTGGTCATGTAGGTCTGGTACTGCTTGCTGCCGTCGGCGACCCAGTCCGTGTACCAGCTGAACGCGCCGCCCAGCGGGGACACCACGTTGACGTTCTTGTTGCCGAAGAATCCCGGGATGTCGGTCATGCCGAACCAGGCCTTGCCGCCAGGCGGAATTTGACCCCCCGGGTCGAGGTCGTCGCCACCGTCGATGCCGGGCAGCAGATAGAAGGTGGGTGCGCCTGACTTCGGGGCCTTGAAGACGTCGTTGACAACGACCTTGTTCATCGAGGGGGAGAAGACGGAGACCTTGTCCCAACGATCGGTGACGTGCTGAATATCGGTGATGGATGCGCCCTGCGGCGCGCTACCCGGCGGATCCGCCACGGCTACGGGGATTGACAGGAACGGCGCTACCAGACTGAGCACCGCGGCGAACGCGCGAAAACGACTCTTCAGTTGGGTCACCGGCTGATTATGTAGTTCAGCGAATCGCCAGGCAACCTTTTCGACTTTTCAACTACCGTGTGTCGCTTCAGGGGTGCGCGAACTCTTTCGCAGTGTCGATCCAGGAATTGGTCAGCTGGTTGTCCGTGCAGGACAGCCGTACTCGGCTACACGCCCTACGTGAGTGGCGCGACGGGTGCGGCCGGCCCCGGAGGCACCGGCGCGGTCGGCAAATGCGGTGCGGGACCGGCGATCTGGGGTGCTGCCGGTGCCAAGACTGCGGACAGCGGCGAAGGTACAGGCGTCGCCTGCGGTCCTGGCGCCGGACCCGCCACGGGTGGCTGCGCTATCGCGTCGGCGGCCCAACTCGCTTGTAGTTGATTCGCGACGAAAGTCGCTCCCTGATCGGCCATTCCGGAGTCGATGTAGGTGTTGTGCGCCGAGAAGCTCCTGCCGCCGGCGTCGCAGACCAGGTCATTGTCGACGCACAGGTCGATGGTCTTGCCCACGTATTGCGGGCCGACCGTGACGTCCGGGTCATTGATCGCACGCATGAAGCGTGTCGACGGCTTGCCGAACAGGGCGACCGCTGCGATGTGGTTGGCCACCTCGGGCGGCATCGGTGCGGGTACGTCCGTCGGCGAAACCCCGTCGGGCACAGCGCTCGCCGTGACGAAGCCCACCACGGCCGCGCCCTGTGAGAACCCGCCGAGCACGATCTTCGTCTTGGGGCAGTTCGCGGCGGTGGCAAGGATGTGCGTGCGGGCATCGTTGATGCCGTCGACGGCAGTGGAGAATTCGATGGTGGCCGGGTAGTCGACCCCGTACACCCCGAGCGACTTCGGGGCGACCTGCGCGCGCAGTGCGTCGACGAACGCTTCTCCGGTTGGCCCGACACCAGGCGCCTCTGTGGTGCCCCGCGCGAAAACCACCTCGGCGTCGGGACACGGCTCTGCCTGCGCGGAGGGAACCGGTGCACACTGCAAGGCCCAACCCGACAGCGCCGCAGCGCCAATCGAGAACGCGATGTGGCGTGGCCTCACCGACCTATGCTGACACACCGCGACGGGTATTGCGCGCCGACCGGAAAACCGTTCACGCGCCTTGCGTTTACCCGTTGTTTGCAGCGCAACGGCAGCAGCGACCAACTGCGGCTTCGCCATGGGCGACCTCCCGACTCGCAACGTTGTCATCTATGTCGGGGGACGGTCGCCATGTATTACGCGATTGCGTGGTCTCTTAGCGTCTCCTTAAGGCTTGCTGTCCGGGCCTCAGCGAAGCGGTTTGAGCGCGTTGACGTTTCGCCTTGCTAGATGCGGCCGGCGGCGAAAGTCGCGGCCTGGTTGACCATTCCGGTCTCGACGTACGCCGTGTGCGCACGCATGTCCCAGCCGTCTGAGCAGATCGGATCGTTCGGCACGCACAAGTCGATGGTCTTGCCCGCGTACAGAGGGCCGATTGTGGGCAGTGGGCCGGGGGATAGCGTGTCGGCGAACGCGCTTCGCGGCGCCCCGAAGAGTGCCGCGGCCGCGACGTGGTCGGCCACCTGCGGTGGCATGGCCGTGGTGGAAAGGTCGATCACGCCCGCACCTTGCGAGTATCCGCCGAGCACCAGACGGGTATTCGGACAGTTCGCGGCCATGGACTGGATGTGGGCGCTGGCATCGCTCGCGCCTGCCGGTGTGCTGGTGTCGAAATCGCGGCTGGCCGGGTAGTTGACCGCGTACACCCCGACTGAGCGGCCGCCCAATTGCGAACGCAGCGAGTCGACGAAGGCCTGCCCGATGCCTCCGGTACCCGGCGGCTCGGTCGTCCCGCGCGCGAACACGATCTCGACGTCGGGGCACGGATCAGCTGCCGCGGTCGCGATGTTGACAGATGCGATCGGGAGCGCCCACCCCGCCGTTGCAGCCCCGATGACGCACATGATTCGGTAGGTGCCTGAGATCTCCATGCTGGTATGTCGCGCGGCGGGGCGAAGATGTCACATCGCTGAATACATCAACCCCGCAGGGTCGTACTTCCGCCTGATAGCGGAGAGGCGATCGGTGTTGTCGCCGAAGTAACGCGACGCGGGTGTACTCACCTCGACATAGTTGACGTAGCCGCCCACCGAGTGCGTCTGCACCGCCGCATGGGCATCGGCCAGCCACGCGGTCGCCGTCTCGACCTCCTGCGGGGTGGGCGGCTCGGTATACCACTGGACGCATGCCGCCTGCCGTCGCCAGGGAAACGCGGTATCGCCGGGCCCCGCATCTGCCACCGCGCCCGACAGCGACTCGATGACCGCCGTCGCCGACCCCGCGTCACGTGGCCAGGCCGACGTCGCGTTGACGATGGAGTCCGCCGCCGCCTGCGTCATCTCCCCGATGATGTCGGAGCCCGCGATGAACGACCGGGGCTGCGTCGCTTGGGGTCCGCCTTCGAAGTAGTGAACGAAGTCCATGCGATCGAGGGTGCGCGTCGTGGTGCTGACGGGCTGCACGCCGATCGCGGCGCTGAGGTCACGGGCTCTGTTATTGCCGTCTCCTGCCGTCGTCGCCAGCACGATGGTGCAGCGCTGCGACCCCGCATCCGCCGTGATGTTGACCATGCCCCAGATCGCGCGGTCCGCGGTGCGCAGCCACTCGTACCAGCCGAAGACCGCCTGCGCTGTCGCACCGTCCGGGAACACCAGGGTGGCGACATCTCTGTCGGCGACGGGAAACGTGCGGAACACCAGTGACGTGACCACGCCGAGATTTCCGCCGCCGCCCCGCAGCGCCCAGAACAGGTCGGGATGTTCATCTGCCGACGCAGTGACCGACTCGCCGCTGGGCAGCACGACGGCGGCAGACACCAGCGCATCGCATGTCAGCCCCGAAAGGCGGGCGTCCGAGCCGAATCCACCCCCCAGCGTCAGACCGGCGATACCGACCGTCGGACAGCTGCCGCTGGGTACCGACCGCCCATGCGATGCCAGCGTCGTTTGTGCCGAATCCAGTTGTGCTGCAGCCGGAATCGTCGCATGTTCCGATCCGTCGAAGGTGGTCTCACCGGGTAGCTGTCGCAGATCGATCACCATCGCGCCGTCGGCCGCGGAGGCGCCAATGTAGGAATGTCCGCCGCTGCGGACCGACACCTTGATGTCTTTACTCGCGGCGAACTCGACCGCTCGCGATACGTCGGCGGTGGATTTCACCGTGACGACCGCGGCCGGTGCGGAGTCGTTGAACCGCGCATTGAAGATGTCCTTTGCCGCCGCGTAGTCGGGACTGGACGGCAGGACGACGTGGCCGTCGATCGCGTCGTCGAGGTCGCTCCAGCCCCGTGGGCCTGACACCGCCGAGGGGGTCTGTGAGGACGGCGGTGTCCCCGTTTCCGGTGCGCTCGACCGGCACGCGCTCGCTAGCGCACCGGCCGCAACGGTGCCAAGCGTGCCGCGAAGAAAGGCCTGACGTGAGATCTCTCGCGTCATGGCCGACTACGGCCGGATTGTCAGGCGGCCCGTTCGAGAATCGGCGCAGCCCGTGCCACCTCGGGCCGGATGGCGCCCGCCCTGCGTGGGCGCCGCGTATGCAGGGAAACCAGTGAACCCGACCGGACGACGCCCAACGGGCCCTGCTTGGCGAAGCGCGAGATGCTGGTGGTCCGCACCACGAATGCGGCCTTGGCCTGGCGGTATCCGAGCCGCATCCCCGCCGCACAGATGATCAGCAGCCCACCGATGCCGGGAAGCGCGAACGCGGCGAGCGCCGTCAGTGACGCAGGCGCCAACACCGCCCTGACAGTGTGCTCGAGGAACGACAGCGCGCCTGTCGGAGCGGCGACTTCGGTCGCCAGCGGAGCCGTCCCGGAAAGCGCCAACTCGGCGCTCAAGCCCGCGGTCGCGATTCCTCCGAGAGTTGCGGCTGCGGTGACATCACCGAGCAGTGGCGTGCCTGGGAAAGGCGAAACGGGCAGGACCGGCAGGGCAGACGGCGCGGTCGGGGGCGTGGACCCCGTGCCTGTCGCGCTGGCCAGGCCGAGGCCGGAGCCTGCGCCAACCGTGCCGACCGGTGTCGTGTTCATTCCGGCAACCACGATCAGCGAGTAGAGATCACCCGGTACCTGCGCCAGAGGCGCAACCGCATCGTTGACCGAGATCAGCATGTTCTGCATCGACGTGATGACGTCGCCAACCGGATCTTCGGAAGTGGGAAGCGACGCGAGGACACCTGGCACGGACAGTGCCACGCCTGCGACCGTGGCGACCGCGTTGGTCACTGGCTGGATGGCTTTCAGCGCGGGCGCGACCCCATTGGACGGCGGTGCGAGCTCAGTTGCGCTCAGCGGGGCGACGGTCGTCCCCGGCGGAGTCGTGTTGGAATCCGCGGCGGCCACATTCGGGTCGGCTGCCGCAGGGTCGGCGGCCGCAGGGGTGACCTCGTCGGAGTCGGGAGTATCGGCGTCGGCGTCTGGGATCACGGTCGGCGGGGTCGACTTCACGATGACCGACTTCTGTGCGGGCTTGCTGAGCGCTTGAAGCTTCTTGATCACGTCCTGGATGGCGGTCCGGATCGGATACTTCGGATGGGTCGAGGTCGTCGCCGGCGAGCCCGCGACCGTGGCGCTGGTGGCCGCAGGCTCGACACCCTGGCTTTGGCTGGCTGCAGGGGTGGATTCGGGATCAGCCGCGGCGATTGCTCCGCCGGCACTGCCGATGAAGAGGCCCGTGGCGAGCACACAGACACCCGCTGCGAGGCGCATTTGCGTCGAAATTGTGGTCTCCCCCCGCCAGCAAGTTGTCTCGTCGGTAGGTAACGGTGCGAATTGTCGCACAGTTTTCGTCTCTAACTAACTCGATTCTGCAGTGAAACTGCCTAGATGAAAATAGGCAGCAAACACTTTTTTCGGGGCCTTCGACAAGGTGCATTCGGCCATGGGGGAGGGCAGCGCATGAATG
>DATJIX010000438.1:0-2466 GCA_035492865.1 Mycobacterium sp.
CGATATCGATCTGATCGAGCTCAACGAGGCCTTTGCGGCACAGGCACTCGCGGTGATGCGGGAGTGGAAGTTCACCGCGGCAGACCTGGAGCGGACGAACGTGCACGGTTCGGGCATCTCGCTCGGACACCCCGTCGGTGCGACGGGCGGCCGGATGCTGGCGACTTTGGCGCGCGAGTTGAACCGGCGCGGCGCCCGCTACGGCCTGGAAACCATGTGCATCGGCGGCGGTCAGGGCCTGGCGGCGGTATTCGAGAGGGTCGGAACATGACGAGGCTCGCGCAGACACTCGGCCTGACGGAGTTTCAGACCGAAATCATCACGACGGTAAGGCAATTCGTCGACAAAGAGGTCATCCCGACCGCGCAGGAGCTCGAGCACAGCGACACCTATCCGCAGGCCATCGTCGATGCGATGAAGGAGATGGGCCTGTTCGGGTTGATGATCCCGGAGGAATACGGCGGGCTCGGTGAATCGCTGCTCACCTACGCGCTGTGCGTCGAGGAGCTTGCCCGTGGGTGGATGAGCGTCTCCGGGGTGATCAACACCCACTTCATCGTCGCGTACATGATCCGCCAGCACGGCACCGACGCGCAGAAGCAGCGGTACCTGCCTCGGATGGCGACCGGTGAGACGCGTGGCGCGTTCTCGATGTCCGAGCCAGAACTCGGCTCCGATGTGGCTGCGATCCGCACCAGGGCGAAGCGCAATGCCGACGGCACGTACACGATCGACGGCCAGAAGATGTGGCTGACCAACGGCGGCAGTTCGACATTGGTCGCGGCTTTGGTGCGAACCGACGAGGGCGCCGAGAAGCCGCACCGCAATCTGACCGCGTTCCTGATCGAAAAACCCACCGGCTTCGGCGAAGTCGCGCCGGGGCTGACGATTCCGGGCAAGATCGACAAGCTCGGCTACAAGGGCATCGACACCACCGAGCTGATCTTCGACGGGTACGTCGCGAGCGCCGACGACATTCTCGGCGATGCGCCGGGCCAAGGTTTCGTCCAGATGATGGACGGCATCGAGGTGGGGCGGGTGAACGTCTCCGCCAGAGCGTGCGGTGTCGGCATCCGCGCGTTCGAACTTGCGGTCCGCTACGCGCAGCAGCGCCAGACGTTCGGGAAACCGATCGCCGAGCACCAGGCGATCGCGTTCCAATTGGCCGAAATGGCAACGAAAATCGAGGCGGCACATCTGATGATGGTCAACGCGGCGCGGTTGAAGGACTCCGGCGAACGCAACGACGTGGCGGCGGGAATGGCAAAATACCTGGCGAGCGAGTTCTGCTCGGAGGTCACCCAGCAAAGCTTCCGCATCCACGGCGGCTACGGCTATTCGAAGGAATATGAGATCGAACGGCTGATGCGCGACGCCCCGTTCCTGCTGATCGGCGAGGGCACCAGCGAGATCCAGAAGAACATCATCAGCAAGCGACTGCTCGCCGACTATCGGATCTAGGCCATGACAGCACCCGATTTCGCCTTCCGGCCGCAGCTGGCCGACGATGTCGCGCGGCATGTGCGCAAGCGCATCTTCGACGGCACTTACGCTGCGGGCCAATACATTCGGCTGGATCAGCTGGCCGCGGAGTTGGGGGTCAGCGTCACTCCGGTGCGGGAGGCGCTCTTCGTCCTGAGCGCAGAGGGTCTGCTGTCGCAGCAGCCGCGTCGGGGTTTCGTGGTGGTTGCGGTGACACCTCGAGATCTCACGGATGTGGCGAATGTCCAGGCGCACATCGGGGGTGAGCTCGCCGCGCGGGCCGCGGCCAATATCACCGTCGAGCAGCTACGGGAGTTGGAGAAGATCCAGACCGAACTCGAGGACGCCTACGCCAGCGACGACGACGATCGCGCAGTCCGGCTCAACCACGAATTCCACAAGGCGATCAACGTGGCCGCCGATTCACCGAAGCTGGCCCAGCTGATGTCGCAGATCACCCGCTACGCACCAGAATCGGTGTTTCCCACCATCACCGGGTGGCCGGAGCAATCGACCGAGCACCATCGGAAGCTGTTGGCGGCCCTGGAGCAGCGCGACGAAGCGCTTGCGCGCACGGCGATGTCGGAGCACCTTGCGGCAGGCGCGACGCCGTTGATCGACCACCTGACCCAGCGCGGCGTGGTCGACTAAGACCGCCGTGCTAGTCTGCGCTCGTCGAAAAACGGCAGACCGGTTTCGGTGAGCCCCGGTCACTTCCACAATCGGAAGCACTTGATCATCCGCCTCAATCCCGACGCGGAGAGGTCCCACGGCCTGCGGGGCATTCGCGTGCCCAGGGAGGCTCACTATGAAACTCAATCATCTCGATCTTCAGGTCGCTGACGTCCCACATGCGGTCACGTTCTTCGAAGAGGCGTTTGGCTTTCAGCTGCAATCGAACCGACGGTCTTCGACTATCGCGTTTCTGACCGACGACGACGGGTTCGTCTTGGTCCTTCAGCGAAAGAAATCCAATACGGACCG
>DATJIX010000439.1:0-10450 GCA_035492865.1 Mycobacterium sp.
CCGTCGCTGCGCGTCGCGGGTCCTGGTGACAAGGCCCGCCTGCTCGAGCACCTGAATGTGCTTGGACACCGCCTGTTTCGTGATGTCGAAGGGCGCGGCCAGCTCGTTGACCGTGGCCGGACCGCGGGACAGCCGCGCCACCATCGCGCGCCGAACCGGGTCGGCCAGCGCCATGAAGGCGCGGTCCAGCCGGGCGTCTGCATCTCCATCACTCCCCATTAATCAACTATATCATTGATCAACTGTTTGATTGATTACAAAGGTAGGAGTCTGCGAGTCCACTGTCAAGGTCTGGTTTCAGCGCTTTTTGCGGATGATGGCGCGCAGCTTGTCGAGCCGGGTGGCGATCTCGCGTTCGGCCCCGTGAGTGGTCGGCTGGTAGTAGTCGACGCCAACCAGTTCATCGGGTGGATACTGTTGCGGCACAACGCCATCCGGGTCATCGTGGCTGTACTTGTAGCCGACCGCGTTGCCCAGCTTGGCCGCGCCGGAGTAGTGCCCGTCGCGCAGATGGGGCGGCACCAAACCGGCCTTGCCCTCCCGAATGTCGCTCATCGCGGCGCCCAGCGCCGTCGTCACCGCGTTCGACTTCGGTGCGGTGGCGAGGTGCACCGTGGCGTGGGCAAGCGTCAACTGCGCCTCCGGCATGCCGATCAGCTGCACGGTCTGCGCAGCGGCGACGGCCGTCTGCAACGCGGTCGGATCGGCCATCCCGATGTCCTCGCTGGCCAGAATCATCAGCCTGCGGGCCAAGAACCGTGGATCCTCCCCCGCCACCAGCATCCGGGCCAGGTAGTGCAGCGCGGCGTCGACGTCGGAGCCACGGACCGACTTGATGAACGCGCTGATCACGTCGTAGTGCTGGTCGCCGTCGCGGTCGTAGCGCACGGCGGCCTGATCCAGCGACTCCTCGATGGTCGCGACCGTGACCTGCTCCCCCGTCTCGGACGCGACCTCCAGCGCCGTCAGTGCGCGCCGCGCGTCGCCTGCGGACAGCTGCACCAGCAGGTCGACCGCGTCCTCTGTGACGTCGACCTGGCCGCCGAGGCCGCGGGGGTCGTCGATGGCACGGCGGACGACCGCACGGACGGCGTCGGCGTCGAGCGGCTGCAATTGCAGGATCAGCGACCGCGACAGCAGCGGCGCGACGACCGAGAACGACGGGTTCTCGGTGGTGGCCGCCACCAGCAGCACGATCCGGTTCTCGACGGCCGACAGCAGCGCGTCCTGCTGGGTCTTGGAGAACCGGTGCACCTCGTCGATGAACAGCACCGTCTGCTCACCGTGCACGGCGGCGCGGCGCGCGATGTCGATGACCGCGCGGACCTCCTTGACGCCTGCTGACAGCGCCGACAGCGCCTCGAACCGGCGTCCCGTTGCCTGTGAAATCAGCGAGGCCAGCGTGGTCTTGCCCGTACCCGGCGGGCCGTAGAGGATCACCGAGGCCGCGCCGGAGCCCTCGACGAGGCGGCGCAGCGGGGAGTTCGGTTTCAGCAGGTGATCCTGGCCGACGACCTCGTCGAGGGTGGCCGGCCGCATCTTGACCGCGAGCGGGGCGGACGCGCCGACAGGTCCACCCGCCCTCGGGATCTCGTCGCCGGGGACGTCGAACAGACCGTCGGACACCGTTCAGGAATACCACGGGAAGCAGACATACGATCGCTTGGTGACCACCAAGCCCGTCAATCTGTCCGAGGCTCTCGAATCGTTCGACGCCATCTACAGCCCGCGGATTGTCGCCAGTATCAACGATTACGACGTCCGGATCGCACACGCCAAAGGCGATCACCTGTGGCACGTCCACGAAGACACCGACGAGTTCTTCCTCGTCCTCGACGGTGAGTTCCACGTCGCTGTCCGGGATGGCGAAGGCCAGGAGTCAACAGTGGTACTGCGCAAGGGCGACACCTACGTCGTGCCGAAGGGCACCGAGCACAAGCCGTCGTCGCCCGGCGCCTCGATCCTGATGTTTGAGCCTCGCGGAACCTCGACGACCGGCGACCGGTATGAGGGAGAAATCCCCGACCACATCGACAGCACCACGGGCCACACGCTGGGCTAGGCGCCCGCGGTCACGAAGTCGATCAGCTCCTCAACGCGCCCGATCAGCGCGGGGTCGAGGTCGTTCCAGTCCCGCACCCTGCTGCGGATCCGCTGCCACGCCCGTGCGATGTCGGCTTGCTGGGTGTGCGGCCAGCCCAGCGCCTCGCACACCCCGTGCTTCCAGTCCGTGCCCCGCGGCACGACCGGCCACGCGGTGACGCCCAATCGCGCCGGCTTGACCGCCTGCCAGATGTCGATGAACGGATGGCCGACGACGAGTGTGTGCGCGCCGCCGGGACCGCGCCGGACGGCGTCGGCGATGCGCGCTTCCTTCGAGCCAGCCACGAGGTGGTCGACGAGAACGCCGAGCCGACGGCCGGGACCGGGCCTGAACTCCTCGACGATGCCGACGAGATCGTCTACGCCGCCGAGGTATTCGACCACCACGCCTTCGACGCGCAGGTCGTCGCCCCACACCTGCTCGACCAGTTCGGCGTCGTGTCGGCCCTCGACGTAGATCCGGCTGGCCAGTGCCACCCTGGCCTTGGCCTGCACCGCCACCGAGCCGGATGCGGTGCGCGTCGGCGCTTTCGGGGTTGCGCGCTTCGGCGCGGTCAGGATCACGGGCTTGCCGTCGATGAGGAAGCCGGGGCCGACCGGGAACGGCTTGCGTCGGCCGTGCCGGTCCTCGAGCTCCATCCGGCCGTATTCGACGCGCACCACGGCACCCACGTAGCCGGTCTGGGCGTCTTCCACGACCATGCCGATCTCCACGGGCTGCTCAGTTGAGCGGGGCTTCCGGTGCGGATTGTTGGCGAGGATGTCGGTGCCATAGCGATCAGCCACCGAGCGATCGTAGGGTCACACGCGTGCTGCTCAATCGCGACACGGCCGAAGGCATTGCGAACGGTGACATCACAGTCGTGTTGCGGCGATGGGACGCACCTCGGGCCAAGCGCGGCGGCACGCAGCGCACGGTGGCGGGCACGATCCGCATCGACGACGTCACCGAACACCCGGGTGGCTACCGGGTGACCGCCGCCCAGGCACGCGCCGCCGGCTATCCAGACGCCAAGACCGCGCAGACGGAACTCGACCGACGCCCGGCCGACCACACCTACGTCATCACGGTGTCCTTCCTTGCGCCCGATGAGCGCCCAGAGCTGGCGGCCGACGACCGGTTGTCCTCCGGCGACGTCGATGCGATCGCCGCCCGGCTGGCGCGGTGGGACGCGGCCGCCGAAACACCCTGGACACGAACATATCTGGAGATGATCGCCGCCAACGAAGCGGTGCGAGCGCCGGACTTGGCGGCCCGTGTCGGACTCGACGTACCCCGCTTCAAGCGCCGCGTGCGTCAACTCAAGGGGCTGGGGCTGACCATCAGCCTCGACGTGGGCTACCGACTGTCGCCGCGGGGCAAGGCTTTCTTGAGGCGCTAGTCGGACCGTCGCGCTCGTGGATACATGCCGCGCGATTCACAGGTTTCTACCAGGTTCCGCCGCACGAAAGCGTTGCACAGCACGTTTGCTGGCTACCGGGTACTGTCTGCCCGACAGTTGACGTCTCCTGGTTAGGTGTAATGGTCGCGTACTTCCTTTCCGGTGCGGTTGAAGCCCGCATCGACGGTGCAGTTGCATCGCTTGGGGGTCCGAAGCAGCGCTGCGTGCTTGCCGTACTGCTTGCCGACCACGGCACAGTTGTCAGCGTTGACCGGCTGATCGACTCGGTGTGGCAAGACGAAGCGCCGGCCAAAGCGCTGACCTCACTTCGCTCCTATCTCGCCAACTTGCGTAAAAGCCTGGCTTCCGGTCCGGAGGCTGCCGCTGGAAGACCATCGCGGCTGGAGTCGCGTCCGTCCGGCTATCAACTGAACCTCGTCGACGGGGATTCCGTCGACTTGCACGAGTTCGAGGCTTTGGTCAAGACCGGGTACGGCGCGTTGGGCCGAGGTGAGGCGGGCAAGGCGTTCGACGTGCTCACCCGCGCGCTGGATTTGTGGCGGGGTGATCCCTTCGGAGAGTTCACCTACCGCGACTTCGCGCACAGCGACACCTTGCGATATGTCGAACTGCGCAACACGGCGGTCGAGACGCGGTTCGACGCCGCGCTGCGGCTCGGCGACGGTGGCGATCTGATTCCGGAGATCGAGGCCGCCATTGCCCTAGATCCCCTTCAGGAGCGGTTGTGGGCGCATTTGATGCTGGCGCTACACCGAACCGGTCGTCCGGCAGAAGCGGTTCGCGCGTTCGACCGCGCCTGCGCGGTTCTGGACCGTGAGATCGGCACACAACCCGGTGAACGCCTGCAGATTCTCTACCAACAGGTCAGCGACCACTCCCCCGAACGTCTGCTGGACGCACAACCCCACCAGCGGATCGTCCTCCGAGGCGGCCCGGCATGGGGGCGAGAGCGGCTCGTCGGCCGTGGCACAGAACTGGATGCGATGGCCCAATCCCTTTCGGATGCCGGCGCCGGGCGCGGCGGGCTGATTCTAGTCACCGGAGACAGTGGCATTGGGAAATCGTCGCTTGCACAAGCTGTTTGCGATGACGCAGCCTCCTCAGAAATGGCTGTCGCCTGGGCCACGCATCCGTCGGACATCCAGTTACCGCTCCTGTGGACGTGGATCCAAATCTTGCGACAACTCGGCACTGACCTTGGCGAGCCGGGACGTGACGCACTACATCAAACGGCCCCAGGCGTCATCGACGCCCTGGTGCCGGAGTGGGTCGACCGCCACGACGCGTCGTCGATGCGTGCCCCGGCAACCGGTTTCGAGTTGGTCGAAGGTGTGGTCACCGCGGTACGCAAGCTCTCTTCCCTGCAACCGCTACTGCTCATCCTCGACGATCTGCAAATCGCGGATTCCGCGTCGTGGGACGCACTCGCCCTCCTGACCGATCATCTTCCCCGACTTCCCATTACGGTCATCGGCAACTGGACGTTCCTCGGCCGAGACCGACCAGTGAATGGCCGCCCTTTCGAGCGACTGATCAGGTCAAGTGGCGTCAAAACCGTGCACTTGAAGGGCCTGCAGCATGAGGCAGCAGACGATTTGGTCGAGGCACTCGTTGGCAAGCCGGCTCCTGCAACGGTTCTGGAGTACGTATGGACGCGTGCCGCCGGTAATCCGTTTTACATCAAAGAACTTGTCCGGATGTTCGCCGCGGCCAACGGGCTGCAGGGTGCGCAGGAAGCGATCGAGGACAACGTATCCCTTGCAGTTGCCGGCGTGGTAGGTCGCCGGTTGGCTGCCGTTGACCGCCAATGCCAGCAGATCCTGGAAGCAGCGGCAGTGATCGGGCCGCAGTTCGATGTCACGACGCTTGCCGACATCGTCCATCTGTCTACCGTGACGGTCCACAGCCGACTGCAGCCGGCTTTCGAGGCAGGATTGATCGACGAGATTCCCAGTTGCCCCGGAGGATACCGGTTCAGCCACGGTCTGCTACGTGATGCCGTCCTGGCTCGGGTGCCACCCACCGACCGTGCGTTCCTACATGCCGCCATCGCGACGAGCGAGGCGGCCGCACTCGACACCGCCGCCTACGAGGACGTCATCGCTGCTGCCGACCACGCCTGGCGTGCCGGCTCGGAGCTCGACGCCGATCTGGGCCTTGACATCCACGACGCAGTTATCCGACGAGCCCTCATTCGATCGGCTTACAACGATGTCGCGATTCTCGCCGCCCATGCACTGGACATCTGCCGCCGGATGCCACCGAAGCCCGAATCGCTTGAGCACCAGGCGACATTGTGGCTGCACCTGGCATGTATGCGGTCGATTCTCGACGGCCAAAGCGCCCAAAGCGTCGGCGATGCAGTACAACGAGCCTTCGAGATCGGCGAACGAGCGAGAGGCCGCAACTTCTATGGCACCGTAGCGTTGCAGTGTTTGACGTTCTGCGGGCAAGGCAGAATCGACGAGGCGCAGGCGCTTGCGAACGGACTGAACGATCAATACGCGAAGAGTCACGACCCTGACATTGGAGTGGCAAGTCATTTCGTCGAGGTCATGATCCACGGCCTCCGCGGAGACATCGACGCGCAAGATGCCACTGCCCGCAAGATGCTTGCGTTGTTCCCGCCGCCGGATGAAGTGGTCGACCCGCTTCAGTTTTTCCATCCCCGGGTTTACTGTTGGCTGGCCCTAGGACAGGCCTTGCGTGGCAACAGGGACACGGCCCTCGAGTACTGCCGAAGCGGTCTCGAATTGGCCCAGAGCCGTCGCGATCTTTTCAACGTGCTCGCCGCCAAACTGGTGATGGTAGAGATCGATGCGGTGCTCGGCATCGTCGACGGCACGGCGGCCGCTGCTGACGGCGTGTACGCGGAAATGAGCGCGACCGGTGCTCACCAATGGGCAGCGTGCGCCGCCATGGTGTCTGTCTGGGCCAAAACCCTCAGCAACGAAAACGCCGACCGGGACCGGGCATTCGAGGCCTTCGACCTCTACACCAACGATGGCAGTACCGCCATGACGCCGTTCTTTCTCGCCCTGCTCGCCGATATTGAAAACCATCATGGCCAAACCCATCGCGCGCACGAACTCCTCACCCGCGCGCAAGCTGTCGCCTGCGCTACCGGCGAACGCGCCTGGGACGAGCCGCTGGCGCGCCGCATCGCCGGACTGTCAATCGCCGAATAGTCCTCAGGTGATGGGCACGCAGATCGTCTTGATGATCTTGTCTGCGATGGTCTGCCGCTTGGCATCCCACAACGGGAACAGATAGCCGATGTAGCAGATGATGGCGTCGACGAAGTGGGCGAGCTGGCGCACGACCGACATACCGAAGCCAACAGGCTGGCCCGTCTGCTCGCTGACCACCTTGAATTTCATGATCGACTTACCGATGCTCGATCCTGTTGTGCCCTGCTTATACCCGTAGTTCCAGACCATGAAGGCCAATCCCACGAGCACCGACAGCGAGAACGCAGTCACTCCGAGTGTGGAGTTCCCGGTCGCGCAGAACTGCCCGAGGTTGTACTCCGAGGTATCGGTGATGCAGGCAGTCTCCTGAGTCGCCGCCTCAATGCCGTACCCGATGCCGACGATGATCGCGTAAGGAATGAAGTCAATGACGAACGCAAGCACGCGCGTCAGCCACGGTGTGTATGCCTCTGGGGGCAGCGCTGCGCCCTGCGGCGGGGGCGGGTAGTTCGCGGGGAGCGGCGACGGTTGTTCGGTCATATGAAACGCCTTTCTCTGCGGCAAGTCATGGCTGCGGTGTCGAACATCGCCGCAAGGTAACCGCGTCCGTTTGGAATTCGATTGGAGCGCCGCTTGCCGAGGTCATCGGCTATGCGCTCATTGCCGGGTGTACCGGCGTACGGTCTGGTCGACCAGTTCCAATCGGATTCCAACCCCGCGTTGTTAGCTAGGCGCAACGCGCAATTACCTCGGGAGGTCTGTATGTATCGATGGATGGCGGTGGCGATCACATCTGCCGCCCTGGTCGTGTCGGGATGCTCGACCACCAAGCCGACCGTTCCGACACCGGCAGCATCCAAACCAAGCACCGCCGTCGCTTCGCCGTCGCCAGCCAACTCGTCCGAGACCGCAGCCGCCAGCGAACCGTTAGATGCGAACGCGTGCGTCGAAATCACACAGGCGAACGTGGATTTGGCGACTGCGACCGACGCCGATGCCGCCCACAAGGCCGGTGATGCTTTCGAAAAGTACGACCTCCCCGCGTCGGTAAAGGATGCGGTGGAGCACTTTGTCGGCACGGGCGGCGCTCAGTTCGACGACCCCGACTACGACAAGTACAACAACGCCATCGAAGGCTGGATCAAACAAGTCTGTCCGCTCTAAAACCAACCTTGCACCCGTCGCACGGGGGTAGCGTCCTGCGATTGTGCGGCTTGCTCTGACCCCCGACGGCAAGTGGCCTTTCGCGACGGCCGAGCTCGTGTCGGCGGCAAGCGCGGCGGGCTTCACCGCGGTGGGGATCAATGCCGACCGGGTCGACGCCGCCGCTGTCGAGGCCTACGCCTCAAATGGGTTGCGCTGCCACGAGCTGCTTGCGTTCATCGTCGGCGACGACGAAACCGAAACGTTGTCGAGCGCCGAGCAACTTGCCGACCGCGCGCAGACCATCGGCGCGCAGTGGATACTGACCGTGTTCACCGACAAGGTGCCGCCCGCACGGATTCAGCACTGCGCCAAGCTGTTCGATGACGCGGGCGCGGGCATTGCGGTGGAATACACCCCGCTCGGCGCGATCCCGCGCATCAGTGATGGCATGGAGTATGTGCGGGCGGCGAGCCGGACTGCGCGGGCCGGACTGATGATCGACTCCTGGCACTTCTGCTTCAGCGACAACACCTGGGAGGACCTGGCCGCGGTCCCGCTGGACGACATCGCCTATGTGCAGTTCACCGACGCGCTCGAGCCCGAGTATCGCAACCGGATGATCCGCGAGAGCCTGCACCGTCGGGCGCTGCCCGGTCAAGGCGTCCTCGGGTTGGACCGTTTCGCCGCAACGCTTCTCGACCGCGGCTGGGACGGAACCGTCAGCGTCGAGGTGCTCAGCGCGCAACTGCGCGAGCTGCCCGTCGCTGAGCTAGCCGCACGGTTGTACACAACGACCGCCGCGTACTGGCTCTGAGTGCGCGACGGCCGAGGCTGCCTGCGACTACCCGCGCGAGGAGCGCGGGATCCTGCAGCGCGGTCGGCGGGTCGACGAGATGCGCCACCCGCATGAACCGCTCGGTGAGCACGATGTCGTGCTCCGCAGTCTTCAACGCCTTGCTCATCGCCCACGTCGACAACCGAGTTCGCAGGGAATGCCGTTGCGCCCCCGACGGAACGCGGTCGCGGGCCTGGTTCATCGCCCACGCGGGCCCGATGTGGGAAGCCGCAGCCCGGAAGAAGCATTGAGGATCGTCGCGTCCGTCTCGCAAATGCTCCTGCAGGGCAAGGGCTTCCAGCGCAGCCATGGTCATCCCCTGTCCGTAGATCGGGTTCAGGCAGCAGAGCGCGTCGCCGATGACCAGCAACCCGGCCGGGAAATCCTGCATGCGGTCATACCGTCGCCACATCCCCCCGCTGTTGCGGTAGATCGCGACATTGTGGAGCGGCTGCGCCGACCGCAACGCGGCCAGCACGGATGGTGGCGTGCACTGCTCGGCGAGCGCGAGCATCCCTGCCAAGTGCGTCGGTGGGTCACCGTCAGCCGCACGCCTGCCGACCGTCAGCATCCACATGTCGTGCTCATAGGCCATCAGGCCGACGCGGGGCAATCCGTTCCCGGACTCGATCAGCAGCATCTTCTCTGCGATGGCGCCCTCGGGCATCTGCAACAGTTGGCTCGAATAGGTCCAATTGGCCGCCGAGCGTTCCGCTGCAGGTCTGCCATAACCCAGACTCTCGAGGAACGCCGGTGTGCGAGCCGCGCGCCCCATCGCGTCGACAACCAGGTCAGCCTCAAGGGTCCGCCGCTCACCCGTGTCCCGCCTGACAAGCAGGACACCGGTGATCCGATCTCGCGTGATCACCGTCGGCGCCGTGACGTCGTGGTGGTCAACGATTTTCACGTTGTGCAGAGCGGCTACCCGCCGTCGCACGTGTAGCTCGACAAGCGGTCGGCTCGCCAGGTGGATAACCAGCGCCGCGGGATCGGCCAATTTCTCCGTGCGATTCATCTCGTACGCACCCAGGCGCGTGTAGACGCGCGACAAATTCCCGTCGTCCACGACGTGGGCGCCCGATTCGACAAGTTCGTCGAGGATTCCCGGGAAGAACTGGTCGAGCAGCTGGCAGCCGCGACTCAGGAAGCTGTGCAGATGCCGCCCCTGCGGAATGCCCTTGCGATGGATCGAACTGTCGGGCAACCGATCTCGCTCGACGATCGTGACGCCGTCGTAGAACTCCGAGAGCACCCGGGCAGCGAGTAGGCCGGCCATGCCGGCTCCCAACACAACGGCATGCGTCATGGCGGGGACTCTACACATAAATTAAGCGAATCGTAAGATCAAACCTTAGAGTCGTCTTAATTTATGATTCGGGATTCGAGCCACTACGACGGCGAGACGATCGTGGTCTACCAGGCCTGTCGGCCGGCGAGGTCTACGACAGCCACCAGCAGTGGCGGGAAGCGTTCAGCCGCGCGATCGTTCGCGTGCAATGGGACCCGGAGTATTCATTGCTCGACGCGAAACTCGACCATCGCAGCATCCAAGTGGGCCTGTCACGCCGCATCATCGCCCGATACGTCAACGACTGGGCCGTTGAGATCCGCGACGTAAGTGCGCTTGCACCAGTGACTAGGCCGAGACTTCGGCGAGCTTGGCCGGGTCCGAGGTGATCTCGTCGATGATCGTGTGGATGAACCGCATCTTGTCCAGCACGGCGGGCGGCAGCACGAACGGGTAGAGATCCTCGCGGCCCATCGACCTGTTG
>DATJIX010000440.1:0-3586 GCA_035492865.1 Mycobacterium sp.
CTGGGCTCCGACCACCAACTCGCGCTCGACCTGATCCCCTGGGAAACGCGAGCGGCCGTCGACCTCAGCGCCACCGCGACGGGTCCTCCCGAGTTCGAGGTGTGGATGCGCACCCCGGCGGTCGACCCGATGCTGGCGCCCGCGCTGGCCGCCTACGGCACCGACCTCACACTCATCGGTACGGCGCTGCGCCCGATGGACGGTGTCAGCCAGCGCGGCAACGGCACGTGGTTCACCTCCGCGGTCACGTCGCACACCATCTGGTTCCATCGGCCCTTCCGCACCGACGCGTGGTTCCTGCTGCGGCAGCACAGCCCCGTACTTGCCCATGGCCGCAGCTTCGGCCGCGGTGACATCCTCACCGAAGACGGCACGCTCGTCGCCTCCTATGCACAGGAGGCCCTCCTCCGCTTCCCTGACGGGGACGCGTGATGCACGTAGAACCATTGCCGCCCACCACTACTGACCACCGTGGTCGTGAATGCCTGGTTGTCAATGAGAAGGCGATTCTTCTAAGCGGAGAGCTTAAATAGCCAGAAATGAGTCTGTTGTTGACACCCACGCGTGACCGATGCCAGAGTTGTGAGACAAACCGGAGGCATATGTCTTACGAGATCCTTGGCAAGCGAGAGGCGACACCGTGACGATCAGCGCGGAAAACTCCGACGTGCAGGCCGCCGCGACAGCGGAAGAGTTGTACTACGACCCGTACAGCGTCGAACTCAACATGAACCCGTATCCGGTGTTCGCCCGTATCCGCGAAGAAGCGCCGCTGTATTACAACGACCAGCACGACTTCTATGCGTTGAGTCGTTTCGACGATGTCAACAAGGCGTTGATCGACCACGAGACTTTCATCTCCGGCCGCGGGGCTCTGCTGGAGATCATCAAGTCCGGCATGGAGATTCCGCCCGGCACACTGATTTTCGAGGACCCGCCGCTTCACAACATCCAACGCAATCTTCTGTCGCGGATGTTCACGCCACGCAAGGTGCTCGCCCTGGAACCGCAGATCCGCGAGTTCACCTCGCGGTGCCTGGACCCGTTGGTGGGCACCGGCCGCTTCGACTTCGTCAACGACCTCGGCGAGCAGATGCCCATGCGCGTCATCGGGATGCTGCTGGGCATTCCCGAAGAGCATCAGCGCCGCGTCGCCGACCACGGCGAAGCCACCTTGGAGAGCAAGGAAGTCGACCTGATGGCCACCGGCGAGGTGTTCGCCGAGTTCATCGACTACCGCACCGAACATCCATCCGATGACATCATGACCGACCTGCTCAACGTCGAATTCGAGGATGAGACCGGTGCTGTGCGGCGGCTGCGCCGAGAAGAACTGCTCATGTACCTGACGGTCGTCGCCACGGCGGGCGCGGAAACAACCACCCGGCTGATCGGCTGGGCAGGTAAGACGTTGGCCGAAAACCCCGATCAGCGGCGGGAACTGGTGGAGAACCCCGCCCTGATCCCGCAGGCGATCGAGGAGATCCTGCGTTGGGAACCGCCGGCTCTACAGATGGCGCGCTATGTGGCGCGTGACACCGTGCACTACGGCCAGACGGTGCCAGAAGGCAGCGCGATTCTGCTGTTGATCGGCGCCGCCAACCGTGACCACCGCCGCTTCCCGCCGAACGGCGATGTCTTCGACATCCACCGAGAGCAGCACTCGCACATGACATTCGGTGCGGGAACGCACTTCTGCATGGGCAACGCATTGGCGCGTCTCGAGGGCAGGATCGCGCTCGAGGAGATCCTCAAGAGGTTCCCGACGTGGGAGGTCGACTGGCCGAACGCGCATCCGTCCCAGACCACGGCGGTCCGCGGCTGGAAATCCATGCCCACCTTCGTTCCCTGAAATCACCACACCCACCACCAAAAGGACTGAGAGACATGGCAGGACGTGTAGAAGGCAAAGTCGCGTTCATCACCGGCGCGGCCCGCGGACAGGGTCGGGCACACGCGGTACGGCTGGCGTCCGAGGGCGCCGACATCATCGCCGTCGACATCTGTAAGAAGATCGACACCGTCGACCTGATCGCGGCATCCACACCGGAGGATCTGGCCGAGACCGCCGACCTGGTCAAGGGCCACAACCGGCGCATCTACACCGCCGAGGTCGACGTCCGCGACTACGACGCCCTCAAGGCAGCCGTCGACACCGGGGTCGAACAGCTGGGTCGGCTCGACATCATCGTGGCCAACGCAGGCATCGGCAACGGCGGCCAAACGCTGGACAAGACCAGCGAAACCGACTGGACCGCCATGATCGACATCAACCTCGGCGGCGTATGGAAGACCGTCAAGGCCGGCGTGCCCCACATCCTCGCCGGCGGCAACGGCGGCTCGATCATCCTGACCAGCTCGGTCGGCGGCCTCAAGGCCTACCCGCACACCGGTCACTACGTGGCCGCCAAACACGGTGTGGTGGGCCTGATGCGCACCTTCGCCGTCGAACTCGGCGCGCAGAACATCCGCGTCAACTCCGTGCACCCGACCAACGTCAACACCCCGCTGTTCATGAACGAGGGCACCATGAAGCTGTTCCGTCCCGACCTGGAGAACCCGGGCCCAGAGGACATGAAGGTCGTCGGACAGCTGATGCACACACTGCCCATCGGCTGGGTCGAGCCCGAAGACATCGCCAACGCCGTACTCTTCCTGGCCTCCGACGAAGCCCGCTACATCACAGGTGTCACGCTGCCGGTCGACGGCGGCAGCTGCCTGAAGTGACGACCGCCGAGTTGTCCATTCCGCAGGGATGGGACGAAATCACCGCGGAATGGATGACTGCGGCGCTGGCCGGCCACTTCCCTGACGCCACAGTCGAAGACGTGACGGTCGCGTTGCGCGACGACGGCACCAACCGACGCGCCAGGCTGAAACTGACCTACTCCGCAGGCACCGGCCCTGCGACGGTGTTCGCCAAGGCCGTGGATCCCGAGCACGCCGACCTGGTCGCACTGACGAGCGGGCTGTATCACGAGCCGCGGTTGTTCACGTCGGGAGTCGTTCTCCCGCTTGATCATCCGGAGGTGTACACGGCGATCATCGACGAGGACCGGCGCGACTTCCTGATGATCATGGAGGACGTCGTCGCGCGCGGGGCCCATCCGCGCGACTCCACCCGGCCCATGACCGTCGACCAGGTCGCCACTGGGGTGCGCGGACTGGCGCGGATGCACAGCGAGTTCTGGGGCGAGCGAATCACGGGTAACCCGTCGCTGCGGTGGGTCGAACCGTTCGTCGCGTTCGCCGGACTCGAGTACGCACCGTTGCACATCGCGCACGAACGGTTGGGCGACACCGTGCCCGCCGAAATCCCCGCGATGAGTGGGACCGAGCTCTTCGTCGACGTCTGGGCCCGCTACATCGGCACGCTGACCACCTCGCCGCAGACCCTGCTGCACGGCGATCCCCACATCGGCAACACCTACGTGCTGCCCGACGACCAAGTCGGGTTCCTCGATTGGCAGATGGTGCGGCGCGGGAACTGGTCGCTGGACCTCGGCTACTTCCTGCAGGGCGCACTGACGATCGAGGATCGCCGCCGGGCCGAACGACAGCTGCTTGATGAGTACCGCGGCGCGCT
>DATJIX010000441.1:0-9083 GCA_035492865.1 Mycobacterium sp.
TTGAATGACAGCCTCGCCGACCTCAAGCAGTTCCTGCACGTCGCGCCCAACACGCTGCAGAACTACGTGAACATCTGGCAGCCCGCCCAGGGCGCGGTGAGCAGCGTGCCGATGATCAACAACTTCGCCAATCCAATTTCCTTCCTGTGTGGCGCTATTCAGGCGGCGTCACGACTGGGCGCCGAGCAGTCGGCGAAGCTGTGCGTGCAATACCTCGCGCCGATCATCAAGAACCGGCAATACAACTTCTTGCCCGTCGCGCAGAACGTGTTCGTCGGCGCCACCACGCGGCCGAACGAATTGACCTACAGCGAGGACTGGATGCGCCCGGATTACATTCCGCCGCAGCCGCCGCCCGGTGCAGCGCCGCCACCTGCGGACGCCGGGGCACCCCCACCGCCTCCTGGCCCTCTGCTGCCTGCAGAAGTGCCGACCGCCACCAATCCGGCCGACGGGTTGACCGGGATGATGGTGCCCCCGGGAGCCGGATCATGATGCGGGCCAGGTGGATACGCGTCGCGGGTGGCTTAATGGTGCTCGCCGTCGCGTTGACTGGCTGCGGGGACTGGCGAGGGCTGAACTCGGTTCCGCTGCCGGGCGTGCAGGGCGTGGGACCTGGGGCGTTCACCATCCAGGCCCAAATGCCCGACGTGGACAACATCGAGCAGAACTCCCGCGTGCGGGTCGGCGACGTCAACGTCGGCACCGTCACCAAGATCGAACGCCAGGGCTGGCATGCACTGGTCACAATGCAGCTCAACCGCGACGTCGAGCTGCCCGCCAACGCGACGGCCACGCTCGGCCAGACCAGCCTGCTGGGTTCGCTGCACATCGAGCTGGCCCCGCCGAAAGATGCGCCACCGCAGGGCAAGCTGCACGAAGGCTCGCTGATTCCGCTGGCATCGGCGGGTGCGTATCCGAGCACCGAACAGACGTTGTCGGCGATTGCGCTGCTGCTCAACGGCGGTGGCATTGGCAACATTCAAGACATCACCGACGCGTTGAGCATCGCCTTCACCGGGCGCGAGGACGACCTGCGCAGCCTGATCGAGCAGCTCGACAAGGCCATCGGCTATCTCGACGACCAAAAAGACGACATCATCGCGGCGGCAGACAGCCTGAACAACCTGGTCGGTCAGTTCGCGGCGCAGAAACCCGTGGTGGACAAGGCATTGAAGACGATCCCCGACGCGCTTGCGGTGCTGAAGGATCAGCGCAACAACTTGTCGGAGGCGCTGACGCAGCTCGGCAGGTTCAGCGCACTGGCCGCCGACTCGGTCAACCAAACCAGGGAAGCGCTCGTCCAAGAACTCAAAGACCTTGGCCCGGTGCTGCAATCACTGGCTGACTCCGGCCCGGCGCTCACCCGTGCGCTGAGCTTCCTGCCCACGTTCCCGTTCCCCAAGGAGACCCTGACCAACTGGATGCGCGGCGACTACGCCAACCTGACGTTGATCCTGGACCTGACGTTGAGCCGGATCGACCAGGGAATCTTCACCGGATCGCGATGGGAATGCGATCTGACCTGGCTGGAGCTGCAATGGGGTCGCACCATCGGTCAATTCCCGAGCCCATGCATGGCGGGCGGCCCTGGCACCGCAGGCAACCCACTGATCGCCCCGTACCGATTCGATCAGGGGCCCTGACATGATTCTGACCCGACGCATTCTCATCCAGATAGCGATTTTCATTGTCGTCGCGCTGACGGCGTTGGGAGTCATGGTGTTCGGGTACATGCGCCTGCCCGAAATGATGGGCATCGGGCAGTACCGCGTGAAGCTGGAACTGCACGAGACCGGAGGCCTGTATCCGCGAAGCAACGTCACCTATCGCGGCGCGCAGGTCGGCATCGTAGACAGCGTCAACCTGACCGATGCCGGTGTGCAGGCGGTCCTTTCGCTGAATGACAACGTCAAGATCCCTGCCGACGTCAAAGCCGAGGTGCACAGCGTCTCCTCGGTTGGTGAGCAGTTCGTGCAGTTGCTGCCGCAAAGCGGGAGCGGTCCGATGCTGAAGGACGGCGACGTGATCCCGGCGGACCGCACCACGGTCCCGACGGACATCAACAAAGTCTTGGCCGACACCACCCGCGGCCTGCAGGCGATCCCGCAAGACAACCTGAAGACCGTCGTCGACGAGGCCTACGTCGCGGTGGGCGGCCTCGGCCCGGAGTTGCGCCGGTTGGTCAACGGCAGCACCACGCTCGCGATCGACGCGCGCAAGAACCTCGATCCGCTCACCACGCTCATCGACCAGTCCAAGCCGGTGTTGGATTCGCAGACCGACACCGCGGACTCGATCCAGGCGTGGGCGTCGAACCTGGCCAGCATCACCGGTCAGCTGCAGAGCCAGGACCAGGCCGTGGCCGGCATCTTGGAGAACGGCCCTGGAGCTGCAGACGAGGTGCGTGCTTTGTTCGATCGGGTGCAGCCGACGCTGCCGATCGTGCTGGCCAACCTGGTCAGCATCGGGGAAGTGGCGGTCACCTATCAGCCAAGTCTCGAGCAGCTGCTGGTGCTCCTGCCCCAGGGCACCGCGGTCACGCAGGGCGTCGGCATCCATAAGCGGAACACGAAGCAGGATTACGAGGGTGATGCCCTTACGTTCAACCTGAACCTAATGATTCCGTTGCTTCCGGCACCGATACCGCTGCCGCCGCAGCAGCTTCCGCCGCCGTGCACCACCGGCTTCCTACCCGCGCAGCAGCAGCGGGTGCCGACCTTCGAGGACTACCCGGACAGGCCGCAAGGCGATCTGTACTGCCGAGTTCCTCAAGACGCGCCGTTCAATGTGCGCGGTGCGCGCAACCTGCCATGCATCACTGTGCCTGGCAAACGCGCCCCGACATGGCAGCAGTGTGAAAGCAACGAGAATTATGTTCCGCTGAACGACGGCTACAACTGGAAGGGCGACCCGAACGCCACACTGTCGGGGCAGTCGGTCCCGCATGTGCCACCGGGCGTGCCACCTGCGCCAGCCGCTCCGCCGCCGGGTCCGGCACCGCCGCCAGTAGCGGCCGCCGAGTACGACCCAGCAACCGGCACGTACGTTGGACCGGACGGGCGTGTGTACACACAGTCCAACCTGGCCCACAGTGCCACAGAGGAGCAAACATGGCAGACGATGCTGCTACCCCCGACGGGGAAGTGAGCGAGTCGACCGCCACCGAGCCGGAGCCGAGCGGTACCGAGGTGTCGGATGCGGTCGTGACCGATGACGTACCCGACGAGGGCGAGAGTTCAGAGGACTCCGACGACGTCGCGGACGGGGAGACGCCGCCGGCCAAGCCGCGGATGTCACACGTGCGGCTGGCGACGATCGCAGGCCTCGTGCTGGTGGTCGCGCTGGCCGGGCTGACCGGCTGGTTGGGTTTCCGCACCTATCAGTCGCACCAGACCAACGAACAGGAGAAGCTCTTCCTGTCGGTCGGCAGGCAGGGTGCGCTGAACCTGACCACGATCGATTGGCAGCATGCCGACGCCGACGTGCAACGCATCCTGGACTCCGCAACGGGCACCTTCTACGACGACTTCCAGAAGCGCGCGCAGCCGTTTGTCGAGGTCGTCAAGCAGGCACAGTCCAAGTCCGAAGGCACCATCGCCGAGGCGGGGATCGAACCCGACACCATCACCAACGACGGTGCTCAGGTGTTGGTGGCGGTGGCCGTCAAGACGTCGAATGCAGGTGCGCCCGACCAAGCGCCGCGCGCCTGGCGGATGCGCATCACCGTGCAGAAGATCGGTGACGAGGCCAAGGTGTCCAACGTGGAGTTCGTGCCGTGACCAAACACAGCCAAGACCAGACCGCAGAGGACGAGACGACTGTGGCTTCCGACACCGACACCGCCGCCGAGGAGCCGACCGAAACGGTCGACGACGTCGAAACTGCCGACGAGGCAACCGAAGCCGCCGATGAGTCGACCGAGCCCGCCGAACCGGACAAGCCCAAGCGGCGCATCCAATGGGGCCGCGTGGTCGCCTTCGGTGTGCTGCCCGCTTTGGCGCTGCTGCTGGCCCTTGGCGCCGGGTCCCTGAAGTGGATGGACAACTCCGTGCGTGACAGCCAGACCGCCCGCACCGAAGCGGTGAAGGCCGCCAAGGACAGCACGGTCGCGCTGCTGTCGTACAAGCCCGACACGGTCGAGCAGCAGCTCGGGGCCGCGCGCGATCTGCTGACCGGCGACTTCCGCGACTCATACACGTCGTTGACCCACGACGTGGTGATCCCGGGGGCCAAACAGAAGCAGATCTCAGCAGTGGCAACGGTTCCCGCGGTGGGGTCGGTGTCCGCCGATCCGCACCACGCCGTGGTGTTGGTGTTCGTCAACCAGACGGTGATCGTCGGGCAGGATACGCCGACCGACACCGCGTCCAGTGTGCGGGTCACTCTGGACAAGGTCGGCGACCGCTGGCTGATCTCCAAATTCGATCCGGTGTAAGCGTGGCCGAACCTCAGTGGCTCGACGTCGCGGCGCCGGCCGTTGAATTGCGCGCGCTGACGTGGGGACCATCGGATGCGCCAATAGCGTTGTGCCTGCACGGGTTTCCCGATACCGCCTACAGCTGGCGCAAGGTGGCGCCCGCGCTGGTGGACGCGGGGTGGCGCGTGGTGGCGCCGTTCATGCGCGGCTACGCGCCGTCGTCACTGCCGGCGGACGGCAGCTACCACGTCGGTGCATACATGGACGACGCGCTGCGGGTGTTGAACGCCGCAGGCCCAACGGGACGTGACGTGTTGATCGGTCACGACTGGGGAGCGATCGCGGGCGCTGGGCTTACTGCCATGCCCGACAGCCCGTTTGCCAAGTCGGTGATCATGTCGGTGCCCTTCAGCGCGGCGTTCCGGCCCTTCGGCCGGGTGCCGCAGTCCGGCCGGCTGGCGGCGAAGCTACCGCGCCAGCTGCTGCTCAGCTGGTACATCATGTATTTCCAATTACCTTGGCTGCCAGACCGTTCCGCGTCATGGGTGATACCGCGGCTGTGGCGGAAGTGGTCTCCCGGCTATCGAGCCGACGAGGATCTGCGCTACGTCGACGACGCGATCGGATCGCCGGAACGGTGGCGGGCCGCACTCGGGTTCTACCGCGCGACCATCCGTGGCACCCGACCGCCCGCGCAGTACGCGGAACTCAACAAGCATTGGCTGGACGCCCCGCGGCTGCCGACGCTGTATCTGCACGGCACCGACGACGGCTGCTCGGAGGACTTCACGCCGTGGATCGAGCGGGTGTTGCCCGACGAGAGCGAGATCGCACTCATCAGCGGCGGCGGGCACTTCCTGCAACTCGACCAGCCCGACGTCGTCGCGCGCCACATCGTCGATTTCGTCGGCCAGCCGAGCTAGCCCTTCTTCAGCCCGGGATGGTTGCGGGCGACCAGGGGCAGCAGGAGCCGCCGAGGCAAGTGATGGTTGATCACCGCTGCGATCCGGTTGGCCGCCCCGGGCACGATCACCGCCTTACCCGACGCCAACCCGTCCACCGCGGCCTTGGCCACATCGTCGGCTTCCTCCCACAGGAACTTCGGCAGCGACTTCTCGGCTTCCTCGTCGGGTATGCCTGCGGCCTCGCCGAAGCCGGTCTTGACCGGTCCCGGGCAGAGCGTCGCGGCGGTGACGCCGGTGCCGCGCAGTTCCTCGCGCAGCGCCTGGGTGTACGACAGCACGAATGCCTTGGCCGCGCCGTACGACGCCTGACCAGGTACGGGGCCGAACGCGCCAACCGACGCGACGTTCAGCACGGCCCCCCGGCCGCGCTTGACCATATCGGGGACGAACCGGCAGCAGAGGTCGACGACCGCGGCGACGTCGACCTCCACCAGCTTAAGTTCGGCGGCCGGGTCGGCATCAGCGATCGGGCCCACCGTGGCGAGCCCGGCATTGTTGATCAGCACCTCCGTCATGACGCCGAGGGCGGCCACCTGGTCAGGCAGGGTGGCGCGGTCGCTGGGGTTCGAAAGATCGACCGGCAACACGTGCGCTCGGCCGCCCAGTTCTTCCGCCAGGGCGGTGAGCCGGTCGGCTCGGCGCGCCACGAGGACCAATCGGTATCCGCGGCGGGCGAATTCGCGGGCGATCTGCTCGCCGATTCCCGACGACGCACCGGTCACTACCACGACGCCGTCGTCGCTCTTAGGCGGAAGCATGGGGCAGACAATAGCCTGAGACCATGATGGTCCGTCGGCTCTCGGCGGTCGATGCGCAAATGCATTGGATGTCGGCCAAAATCCCCAACGATCAGTTCCTGCTCTACGGCTTCGCCGGTGTGCCTGCCAATGTTGAGCAGGCGTTGGACCACATCCGCCAACGGGCGCAGCGCACGCCCGAGTTGAGACTGCGGGTCGAGGACCGCAGCGCTTTCACCTACCCGGCGTGGGTGGCCTGCGACGTCGATCCCGACCAGTTCGTGGTGCACGAGCTCGCCGACAACAGCTGGGCAGGCTGCCTGGCGGCAGTCGCGCGGTTGGCCGAGCGCCAACTCGACCCGAGCCGGATGTCGTGGCGCCTGCACGTGTTCACCCCCGTCGAGGGCGTGCCCGGTGCTGGTATCGGCACGGTGGTGGTGTTGCATGCCACCCATGCGGTGGGTGACGGCATCCGGGCGTCGGCGATGGCGGCGTGGTTGTTCGGCCGAGCAGAAGAGGTACCGCCGGTGCCTGCGCCTCCACCGTTTCGGGGAGCAGCTTTGCCGTGGCGCGCTTTCCGGGCGGCTCGTGCGCATCGACGGTTGGAACACGACGTCGCCGCGGGACTGGTTCCCGCGCAGGCGGATTCGCGTCCAGCATTGCGGAGCAATTCACGCCCCGACGGTGTGCGCAGCATCCGCACGGTGATTCGGAACCGGGACCAGCTGCCCGGTCCAACGGTGACGGTCGGTGTGCTGGCGGCGATCTCCACCGCGCTGGCCGCGCACCTTCGAGAGCTTGGTGACGACGCGTCGACGCTCGGCGCGGAGGTGCCGATGGCGAAAGCCGGCGTCCGCAAGGCGCACAACCACTTCGGCAACGTCGCCGTCGGACTGTATCCCGACCTTGACGCCGACGCGCGGACCGCCAGGATCGTCGAGGATATCGCTGAGCGTCGGCGCAGGGCGGCTCATCCGGCGATGCTTGCCGCGAGCCAGGCGTCGGCCGCTGTACCTGCCGCGTTATTGCGCTGGGGCGTCGAACAATTCGACCCGACGCTGCGGTCGCCGGTCGTCACCGGTAACACCGTGGTGTCCAGCGTCAACCGAGGCCGGGCAGACCTGCGTTTCGGCGTGCTGCCAGTCGTGCTGACCGCAGGCTATCCGGGACTATCACCGATGATGGGCCTGACACACGGTGTGCACGGTATCGGCGACACCATCGCGATCAGCGTGCATGCCGCCGAGTCGGCGATCGGCGACGTCGCCGCCTACGTCGAGCGCCTCGAGCGCGCGCTCTAGGTCGGGCGAGTTCGTGGCAGCTTTGTTACTGGCGCTCGCAGGGTTGGCGATGCTGGACTCCGCCAATGTCCTCAATATCGGGGTCGTTTCCGCGGTGGTCTACGACAGCCGCCTCGGCCGGCGATCGCCCATTCCGGGCGGCTTGAGTTTTGTCGCAGGAGTATTCGCGGTCACCACTACCTTCGGCCTGTGCGTGGTGCTGGGACTCAGCGTCTTGACCGACGTTCTCGACTTCAAAATCACGCCGGCACTTCGGTTTCGGGGCGAACTGCTGCTGGGCGTGTTGCTGATCTGCTTGGCGTACTTTCCTTTGGTCGCCCAAACGTCTGCACCGGGATGGGCGCTCACGGCGATGCGGCAACGGCCGTGGCTGCTCGGATTCGTGGGCCTGGCGGTCGGTATGGGGCAGGCGCCGACTGCGGTCCCGTACCTGACGGGCCTGGCCATGCTCGCCGCGCTGAACCCACGGCCCGAGTTCTGGCCACTGATCATTTACGCCTATTGCACGATCGCATTGCTGCCCTCCCTTGTCATCGTCGGCCTCTCGACGAGACGAACGAAGCGAGCGCAGAGAATTCAACGCTTGCTGGTACGAGTCATCACGCGTTACGGGCCCATATCGGTGCGAATACTGTTTCTCGTCGCGGGGAGCGCGCTGGTGGTCGACGCCCTGATCCACCACGACGCGCTGTGGTGACCTGCTAGGACCCGCGCAGAAGGCCGAAGCCCCAGTTGGTGCCGAACCCACGCCGCAGCGCCATGTGAATCCAGACCAACGCATAGGGCTCGAGTAGCCGGGCCAGCGTGAGTTCGCCCGCGTCGACGGGCTCGAACCCCAGCTGCTTCACCAGATCGGCAGTCACCCGCTTGGCGGCGTCGTCGTCGCCGCAGATGAACATGACCGGCGCGCTGGGCAATTCGGGATTGTCCATCATCGGCGCACCGATCTGATTCATCGCCTTGCACACCCGTGCGCCCGGCGCCCATGCCGCGATGAGCTCGGCGCCCGACGTGGTGTGGCCGACTTCCAGCGCACTGAAATCGGGTGTGAGCGGGTTGGTGCAGTCGATGAGAACCTTGCCGCTGACGTCACCGCACGCCTTGACCGCCGCTTCGGTGCCCTGCCACGGCGTGCACAGTACGACCACGTCGCTGCCGGCGACTGCCGCGTCGTTGGTGGTGGCGGGCGCGTCGAGGTCGGCGTACTTGGCGTCGTCGGGGGAGCGGACACCGTAGGTGATGTCGTGGTCCGTGCGCCATGCGCCGCCGAGGGCGCGTCCGACGTTGCCTGCTCCGATGATGGCGATCTTCACCCGGACTACGCTACGGCCGAGGGCCGACACCGATAAGTACGCACTTTGAGGTGAGCTACTGACGGGGAGATTGGTATGGACGATCAGTTCGGATGTCCGGTCGAGGCCACCCTCGCGGTCATCGGCGGGAAGTGGAAGGCCGTGCTGATCTACCACATCATGCACACCGGCCCGCACCGGTTCGCCGAGCTGAAGCGCAAGACGACCGGGATCAGCGACCGCGTGCTGACCCGTCAACTGCGCGAACTGGAGACCGACGGGGTGGTGCGCCGCGAGGTGTTCGCCGAAGTGCCGCCGCGCGTCGAGTACTCGCTCACCGAATACGGCGAGTCGCTGCGGCCGGTGAC
>DATJIX010000442.1:0-6829 GCA_035492865.1 Mycobacterium sp.
GATTCGATAACGCGCGTCCGGTACAAGCGCCCACAGCCTGTCGGTGGCGTGCCCGATGTCGTCTGCTGCGAACGGGATTCGTCGGTGGTCGGCAAATACAGCTATCCGCTGTGCCATCGCACCCGGCTCGTGGCGGTTGAGAGTGTCGCCTCCCGCCATGACCGTTCGCCATGCTTCTGCGTAGGGCGCCGCCTCGCCGGCGAGGTACCTGGCGTTGAGCTCCTCGTGGGCCGCGTCGAGGTCGTCGACATCGAACACGACTCTGGCGACCATCAACCCGTCAGAGTTGACCTCGGCCAGCTCCAGCGTCTCCACTTTGAAACCGTCAGGTTGAGCGTCACGTCGCTCGAACACTATGTGGCTTAGGCAAAGACGGTCACCGCGCAGGGCGAGAGGCGTGTTCGTGACGAGGGCGCCCAAGGCCGCGATCGCGCGGACGTTGTCGATCGCAGTGGTGCGATTATTGGTTTCGCGACGGAGTCCGTGCCGCCGGTCATCCACTTTGATGTCGTCGGCGTACAGTGCACCGATTTCTTCTATGCGACCCGCGGCAAACAGTGCGTAGCACTCGTCATCGACTCGACTCGCGGTGTTCTGCAGCCGCGTTACTCGCGGATGTGCCTCCGCAATCCGGGCGTGCACTGCTTCGAGTTCGGCCATCGCGGCGTCGAGGTCATCGATGTCGAAGAACACTTGCAGCGCGATTCGACCCCCCTCGTCGAGACCCCATAACCCGAGGAATTCCTCGTGTGGCGCCCCAGGGCTCATATCGTTGGCACCGAGCTCAATTCGAGTGAGGGCCAGGCGCTCTCCTCGGACCGCGATAACTGGATATCGGATCCACGCCCAACCCTCGCGAAGATGTCGTGCAACTTGTGGCCAGTCGCCCGACGGAACGTCGGCCAGCGCGAAGCCGACTATCTTGCGGCGACTCTCGACGAACACATTGGGCGCATACATCTGCTCGGCCTCGTCAAAGGCCTCGCGGTCGAAGTCGGCATGCATCGCCCGGATTACCCGGGCGCACGCGTTGTCGAGCTTCGCGGTCGGTGGCTCTCCCGGCTTCGGGGCGGCAGGCACATGGGTGGCACCCGTCAGCTTGCGCGCCTTCTCAGCAAGCGCCGCAGCTCCTTTGCGCTCATACAGGGCGACTGCCTGCTCCGCGGCGGCCCGTGCTCCCGTGACGTCACCTGCGGCGCCCAAGACCATGGCCAGAGCCAGGTCGGCATCGCCGTGATCGACCAAGGCGTCGGTGCGCTCGGCGATGGCGACGGCTTCCCCGGCCACCCGACGTGCGTCGCCGTGGTCACCGCGGCGGGACAGCAGCTGTGCCCGGACGGTCCGCCAGGTGATCGACGCCTTCAACGCATGTCCTGCGAGACGCTCACTCTCCGTGCACAATTCATCGGCTTCGACGTCTCTGTCGAGCGCGAGACAAGCCCGAGCCAACAACGCCGCCGTCTCGGCGGTGTCTGCGTCGAGGCCCATGCGACGGAACCCTTCGTAGGCCCGTCGCAGGTACGGCACGGCGGCTACGGGGTCGTCGGCAACCAACTCCACAATGCCTGCAAACTGGTCAACTTCGAGCAGTGCATGCCGCATACCGAGTTCGGTCAACGAGCGTCTAGCAGAGTCGATCAGCTGTCGGCCCGCTGCGGCGCGTCCGCGAAACGCGTCAAGCACGCCCTGGCAGCGCGTCGATGTGGCCTCCACCACCGGTGATCCGGTCGTGATGCGAAGCAGCCGAACGACATCGAGACACCGGCCGCCCGCGCGCGGAACCGGGTTGGGGCCCCACAGTGCCGCGAGCGGCGCATTGGCGAGCACGGAATTGACTCGTCGGTGTTCCCGCGCCCGGCGGGCCGCGGTCAGTGCCTGATCCAATGCCGTTTCGGCATCGCCGATTCGGCCAAGCCGGGCCAGGCACCCCGCGCGTACGGTGTGCGCCTTGGCCTCCCCCGCGGAGTCCTCCAGTCCGACCAACTGCGCGGCGGCCGCGGCGAGCGCGGATTCGATCTCGTCCAAGCGCTCCGGATCGGTGAGCATCGAAAGTTCGCTGTCGAAGCATGTCCCCCAGGCCGCCAGGCGGGCGGAATCGGCTGCGGCTGCCTGTAACTGCGCGACCGCTCCCCTCGCCGAGGCCACGTCACCCGCGGCCAGCAGCGCCTCACAGCGAGCGATGAGCAGTTCGGCCAGCTGGTCGTCGCGGTCGGGTAGCTCTTCATCGAGCTCCTCGAGCGCGTGCAGCGCTTTGTCATACAGGTCCGCCGCGCCCTCGTAGGCCAGACGTGCCATCGCCTGATCCGCGGCACGCCTGCAGTAGTCGACGGCCTTGGCTGCGTTTCCCGCCCAAGCGCATTCGAAGTAGTGATAGGCCAATTCGGCCAGCAGTTCGTCGTCGGCGCCCGGCTCGGTCTCGAGTGTGACGGCGATGCGCTGATGCAGTCGCATCCGCCGCACGGACGCCAGCTCCGTCAGCAGCGACTGTCGAACGATCGCGTGGTTGAACCGGTAGCGCCCCCCGGGCTCCTCGATCAGGATGCCCGCCTTGCATGCTTCGTCGAATGCGTCGACCAGGTCCTGGTCAACCACTCGCTCGACCAGATCGACTGCGAACCGGCTGCCGACGACTGCGGCCGCCGCAAGGGCCTTGTTGGTCTCCACAGGAAGTCGAGAAAGCCTGCGGCTCACTGCTTCCCGAACTCCCTGTGGCAGGGTGCCCGGGTCCCACCGTCCGCCGCTTTCATCGACGTGGCGCAGGGCTTCGATGAGGAAGAACGGATTGCCTCCCGTGACTGACGCCAGCGCTCGCGCCAGCTCTTCGTCGTCATATCCGGCTTCGGCGACGTACGCGGTGACGTCGTTCTCGTCAAGACCGCTCAGCGAGAGCCGATCGGCGGAGCCGTCGCGGTGAAGGTCGGCGAGCATGGCCGCCAGCGGGTGGGCGCGGTCCAGGTCGGTGCTGCGGTAGGTGCCGACTATCTGGACACGGGCCTGCTCCCCGAACCGCAGAAGGTGCCTCAACAGCAGCAGCGTGGGCTTGGCCGCCCAATGGAGGTCGTCCAGAACCAGAACAACGGGTGCGCTCGCAGACGCGATCCCCAACAGCCCGACGACGGCATCGAACAACGCGTAGCGCTCGGTGTCCGGGTCGGCGCGCGGCGGCGCCGCCAGATCGGGTAGCACATCGCTCAGTGCGGGAACCAATGGCAGCAGTGCTTCGACGCCGCGTAGCCCGCGCAAACGTTTGGTGCCGACGCAGGGCACCAGCGATCGAAGCGCTTCGGCGAACGGCTGGTACGGCGCCCCGAGGTCCTCGTCGCAGCGGCCGTACAAGACGACGGCGCCCTGGTCGTCGGCCTGGCGGCACCATTCACCGGCCAGTCGTGTCTTGCCCACACCAGGTTCGCCTGCGATGAGCACTGCGCCAGTGCCTGTGGCAAGAGCCGTCTGCCACGCGGACCGCAGGCGCTCGAGTTCGAGTCCACGCCCGACGAATGGGCCGGGGCCTGCCAGCACGGCGGGTAGCGCGGGCCTCTCGATGGGAGAATCGGCCGTCGGCGCGCGGGAATCGTCTGTCTGCAAACGAAGTTCGAACACGTGCTCAGGACGCGCGAGGTTCTTGAGGTGGCGCATGCCCAGGTCGGCAAGCAGAACGTCGTCGCGCAACGAATCGATGACGAGTTCAGCCGTCGCTCCCGAGCACAGGATCTGGCCACCTTCGGCCAACGACCGCAAGCGCGCCGCGCGGTTCACCGCCCGACCGAAGTAGTCGCCGTCGCGCAGCTCGACCTCGCCGGTGTGCAGCGCCACCCGAATTCGCATGGGTACCAGCAGCGCCCACGGCTCGTGACGGATCGCTTCCTGCAGCTCGATCGCTGCGGCGGCCGCGGCCGACGGGCGCTCGAACACCGAGAACGTCGCATCGCCCTCGCCGCGCGTCTTGATGAGCCGACCTCCGCGCGACGTGACAACCTGCTCGACGATCTCGTCGTGTCTGGCGAGTGCCACCGCCATCGCGTCGGCATTCGCCTCCCACGCCGCGGTCGACCCTTCAATATCGGTGAGAAGGAACGTAACTGCCCGCGTCACTGCCGAGAGTTGCTGTGAGACCGGCATTTCCAGCGCGGTGTCCTGCGCGACGATAGCAGCCTCGAGACGACGAAGGTCGGGTCCTGGGTCGACCCCTAGCTCTTCGGCGAGCAGCGCCCGCGCCCGCTGATACGCGCCCAGAGCCTCGCCCTGTCTGCCCGCGCGGTAGAGGGCGAGCATCAGCTGGCCCCAACGCCGTTCGCGCAGGGGCGCGTCGGCGATCGCGGCCTCGAGTTCGCCGACGATCTCCGCGGCACGCCCGGTGGCGAGTAGTGCGTCTGCCCGGTCCTCCACAAGGGCGGCGTGGCCCTCGATCCACCGTGTCTTCTCGGAAACCCCGCGCGGACCGTCGGGCAGTTCGGGGGTGCCACGCCATAGGTTCAGTGCCTCGTCGAAATCGGCGACCGCTCGACTGGCGTCCCCGGCGGCGACAGCCTCGCGGCCCTTCTTGACGGCCAGCTTGTATCGCGATGCGTCGATCTCGGTTGTGCTGAGGGTCCAGCCGGTGCCCTCGGTCAACACGAAGCCGTCGCCCAGGGTGCGACGCAGTGCGGAGACGTGGGTCTGCAGAGCCTTCGCGGCGGTGCGCGGTGGATCAACGCCCCAGAGCAGCTCCACGAGTGTGTCGGCCGAGACGACCGAACCGCCGTAGAGCCCGAGCATGGTCAGGACGGCCCGTGGTTTGGCACCAGGAATAGTGACCGGCAGCCCGTACTGCCGGACCTGCAGAGGCCCTAAAACCCCCAGCTCCACCGTTTGAAGCGTAGTCACATCGCCATCTTCAGAAGGGCGATTCAACACGTGGTCAAGATCGAGTAAAGACCTTGTCGGTGGGCAGCTGCAGGATGTTGAAATGGCCACGATTCACAAGGAAGTAGAGATCAACGCTCCGCCTCAACGGGTGTGGGCGGCGCTGAGCGATATCGGCGCCTTGCACACCCGTCTGGCTGCGGGTTTCGTCTCCGACACCAGGCTGGAAGGCAACGCGCGCATCGTCACGTTCGCCAACGGCATGGTCGCGCGTGAGGAGATCGTCGCCGTCGACGAGGCGGCGCGACGGGTCGCGTGGGCGATCGTCGGACAGCAGTTTCACCACTACAACGGCGCAGCGCAGCTCTTCGAGCATGCCGATGGCACTCGATTCGTGTGGACCACCGATCTGCTGCCCGACGAACTGGCGCCGAACGTGGACATGATGATGACCGCGGGCTTGGCCGCGATCAAGAAGACGCTCGAGGGCGCGTGATCTCGCCGGTTTCCCCACGTGTGGCAGGCTCGAATCGTGGACCTGCCGACGCCGGATCCTGACCTTCCGCACCTGGCCGACGTGGTGCCGTCGGTTCTGACGGCGATGGGCGCACAAGGGTTCGACGCTGCGATCCCCCTGCCCGAGGGAATCAGCGGCGCGTGCGTTCTGCTCGTCGACGGGCTGGGTGCTGAGCTGCTCGACGCCCACGTCGACGACGCGCCGGTGATGGCCGCGTTGCGTGGCAGGACGCTTCAGGTCGGCTTCCCTTCGACCACCGTCGCGGGACTGGCCGCCGTCGGCACCGGCTGCCGCTCCGGTGAACACGGCATGGTCGGCCTGTCGTTTCGGGTACCGGGCGCCGACGTCGTCAACTTTCTTGGGTGGCGACCGCACCCCACGGGACGTGATCTGCGTGAAAAGGTGCCGCCGGAACAGGTCCAGCCGCTGCCGACCACGTTCGAACGTGCGGCCGCGGCGGGAATCGCCGTCAGCGTCGTCAGCGGCGCGCAGTTCACCGATTCGGGGCTGACCCGCGCGGTGCTGCGCGGCGGCCGCTATGTCGGCGTGCATGCGCTCGGCGACCTGGCCGCGTGCGTGCAGGCCGCGCTTGCCGACGGCGGGTTCTGCTACGGCTACCACGCCGACCTCGACCTGCTCGGCCACGTCTACGGTCCGGGTTCGGCGGCGTGGCGCATGCAACTGCGTCAGGTGGATCGGCTGGTGGAGTCCATCGTCGAGGCGCTGCCGCCCGGCGCGCTGCTCGCGGTGGTCGCCGATCACGGCATGGTCGCGGTGGACGCCGAGGAGACGGTGGACATCGATGCCTGCGAGCCGTTGTTGGACGGCGTCGACGCGATCGGTGGCGAGCCGCGCGCCAGGCACGTGTATGTAGCCGACGGCGCGCTCGACACAGTGCTCGCGGCATGGCGGGAGTTGTTGGCGCAGCAGGCCTGGGTGGTGTCGCGTGACGAAGCGATCGCGGCGGGCTGGTTCGGCGACCGCGTCAGCGACGACGCGCGGTTCCGCATCGGTGACGTCGTCGCGGCGGCGCGCGGCACCGCAGGCTTGATGCGGCGAACAGCCGAACCACTCTTGTCGTCGCTGATCGGCCAGCACGGTTCACTGACGACAGCCGAGCAGCGGATACCTCTGCTTCTCGGCTACGGCTGAATGAGCGCCGCGGCGCGACTGTTGCGCAGCAGATAACGCTGAATCTTGCCGCTCGGTGTCTTCGGCAGGGCGTCGACATAGTGGATTGCCCGCGGATACGCATGCGCGGCGAATTTTTTCTTGACGTGCTGCTGTAGCTCGGTGGTGAGCGAATCCGACGCTTCGGCGCCGGCGGGTAACACGACGAACGCCTCAATCACCTCGCCGCGCAACGTATCTGGAACGCCGATGACAGCCGCCTCCGCAACGGCCGGATGTGCGACGAGTACGGACTCCACGTCGAAAGGGCCTATCCGGTAGCCCGCCATGATGATGAGG
>DATJIX010000443.1:0-7841 GCA_035492865.1 Mycobacterium sp.
GCTGGTGTGAGCGGCATTGTCTGCCCCCTTGGAGTTCTGGACCGTCAACCGATCTCAAAGTGTAGAGCCTTACTGGAACGTAACTGGCGTCCATCCTGTCACACCAGACCCGGCGGTTGCAGGAGAGGATGAATTTTAAGAACGAATTTCAACATTGAGCGCCAGTTACGCGGGCGAAAATGAGCCCCGGCAAACGCCCGGTGGCAACCGCCTCGGTCGCCAAAGATGGGCCGACAGGCCAGATCTCAGGCTGCCGCGCCGAACGCCAACTGCATCCCGATGAACGCCACCAGCAGCAGCACCATGATCGACAGATCGAACCGCACCGCCCCTATCGTGAGCTGCGGAATGAGCCGACGAAGCAGCTTCACCGGCGGATCGGTGACGGTCATGATCACCTCGAGGATGACCACGGTCAGCCCCTTGGGCTGCCAATCGCGGGAGAACGACCGAATGAACTCGACGACGACGCGCGCGATCAACAGCAGCCAGAAGATGAACAGCGCGAAACCCAGGATCTCGAAGAAGAGAGACAACCCCAGCCGTCCTAACTACGGGCAGATGTGTGACTTTGACGACAGCGCGCTTCGCTGCTGGTCAGCGCGTAGCGCGTCGCCAGCCTACCTGTCCGGGTTAAGACCTACTGATAGGCGTAGAAGCCGGCCTCGGCGATCCGCCTGCGCTCGTCGGCGCTGACGTCGATGTCTGCCGGTGAGAGCAGGAAGACCTTGGTGGCCACCTTGTCGAACGAACCCCGCAGTGCGAACGCCAGCCCGGCGGCGAAGTCGACCAGCCGCTTGGCGTCGGCGTTGTCCATGGACACCAGGTCCATGATCACCGGGGTGCCGTCGCGGAAGCGCTCGCCGATGGTGCGGGCCTCGCTGTAATCCTTCGGGCGCAGCGTGGTGATCTTCGACAACGGGCTGCCCGCGTCGAACAGCTCGGCCATCCGCCGCGGGTCCATCGCAAGGGCGCCGCGGGTCGAGCCGCGCAGGGAGTTGAACCGGGGCGCCGGCCGGTCGAAGTCGCGCGGGCCGCGCAGTCTCGGCTCGAATTCGTCCCTATAGCTGGTGCGATGGCCCACCGGCGCCTCGTCGTAGTCGCGACCCTCATAGCCGCGGCCGTACCCGTCTTCGTCGAACCGGTCCTCCCGCGGGCGACGTGCGTAGCCGCGCGATGGGGCGCGGTCGTCGTCCTCGTAGTACTCGTCGTCGTAGTCCTCCATCGGCGCCATACCGAAGTAGGCCTTGACCTTGTGCAGTGTGCTCATCGGTGGACCCTTCTGACTGTTCTGACTCTGTTGTCTGTGATGAAGATGTGACTAGAGTGACTACTCAGGGTGACGTTAGCGGTCGTTGCCCCATTAGCGCGGTACCGACACGCACACACGTGGAACCGTGTTTCACCGCCGTCTCGAGGTCGCTGGACATGCCGGCCGACAGCCCGAGGGGCTGGTCATAGGACTTCTGCACCCGTTCCTTCTCTTCTTGCAGCCGCAAGAAGGAGTCGTCGGGATCGGCGCCCAGGGGCGGGATGGCCATCAGCCCGACGAACGCCAAGCCGTCCGCGGCCGCGACGGCAGCACACAGCTCATCCACGGCATCCGGATGGAGAATGTCGACCCCACCCCTCGACTCGTCGCCGTCCAGGCTCAATTGGACGTAGACCCGCAGGGGTTCGGCCCGGCTGCCCTGCTCCAGCGCGTCGGTGGCGGCCCGGTCCAGCGCGCCGATCAGCTTGGCGCTGTCGACCGAGTGCGCCGCGTAAGCCCACCCCGCGATCGACCGCGCTTTGTTGCGCTGAATCCGCCCGACCATGTGCCAGCGAATGGGCTCGGCGCCCAACACCGCAGCGACTTCCGCGCATTTATTCACCGCTTCCTGTTCGCGCGATTCGCCAAATTGCCGGCACCCTAAACGATGCAGAATAAGCACATCGCTAGCCGGAAAGAATTTCGTAATAGGCAGTAATTCAATTTCATTTGGATTGCGATCGGCGGCTGCGGCTGCCGCGGCGAGGCGGGCGCGTACGGCCGAAAGGGCGTCGGCCAGTTCGCGTTCACGGGCGCTCGCCACCGCAGTCATTCCATCCACACCAGCGATGCCAGCCTGCCGGTGGGCGCATCGCGTCGGTGGCTGAACAGGTTGCGGTCGTCGACGGTGCAGCGGGGGTCGATGTCGATCGCCGCGACACCCAAAGCCGTTAATTGCCTAGCGATTCCGGCTCGCAGATCCAGCCCGGCGGTGCCGCGCGACGTGGTGGTGCGACTGCCCGGCAGCGCCGCCTCGACCTCTGCGGCCATCTCGTCGGGCACTTCGTAGTTGCGTCCGCTGACCGCAGGCCCCAATAACACGGAGATGTCCTCGGCGCGTGCCCCGACCCGCAGCATCTCCTCCACCGTCCTGGCGACGATGCCGTTCTGCGCGCCGACGCGGCCCGCGTGAACGGCGGCCACCACGCCCGCGCGGGCATCGCCCATTAAAACGGGAACACAATCTGCGGTTACCACCGCCAAAGCTAATCGTGGCGTGGTAGTGACCAATGCATCGGTTTTGTCGACGACGCCCTCGACTGGGGCGTCGACCACCACCACATGATCGCCGTGCACTTGGTTCATCCACACCACCGCGTCGTCGCCCAATTTCAGCGCGGCGGCGAGTCGCTTGCGGTTGGCGGCGACCGCAGCCGGATCGTCACCGACGTGGTCGCCGAGATTAAAGGTGTCGAACGGCGGCGCCGAGACGCCGCCGGCGCGGGTGGTGGTCACGCGACGGATACGAACGGTCACTCGGTCAGTATCTCGGAGCGGACGAGCGTCAGTGGCGCATGAAGGGCGGCACGTCGACATCGTCGTCGTCGTCGCCGCCACCGATGCTGACCGTCGAGCCGTTGGTGTGCACCGGCACGCTCGCCGCGTCGGCAGGTTCGAACAGCGGCGTGCGCACCTTGCCGGCCTTGGCAGGCGCGATCGCCTGAGCGTCGGCTCCGATCACAGGTCTACGGCCGGGGCTGCTGGCCTCGAAGCCCGCCGCGATGACCGTGACCCGGACCTCGTCGCCCAGTGAGTCGTCGATGACGGTGCCGAAGATGATGTTGGCTTCGGCGTGCGCGGCCTCCTGCACCAGCGACGCGGCCTCGTTGATCTCGAACAGCCCCAGATCGCTGCCGCCCGCGATCGACATCAGCACGCCCTGGGCGCCCTCCATCGACGCCTCGAGCAGCGGTGAGTTGATCGCGATCTCGGCGGCCTTGAGCGCGCGGCCGTCCCCTCGGGCCGAGCCGATGCCCATCAACGCCGTGCCAGCGCCACTCATGATGCCCTTGACGTCGGCGAAGTCGACGTTGATCAGGCCAGGAGTGGTGATCAGATCCGTGATGCCCTGCACGCCGTTGAGCAGCACCTCGTCGGCGCTGCGGAAGGCATCCATCAACGACACCGCGGCGTCGCCCATCTGAAGCAACCGGTCGTTGGGAATCACGATCAGCGTGTCGCAGCTTTCCCGCAATGCGGTGATGCCGGCCTCGGCCTGGTTGCTTCTGCGCTTGCCCTCGAACGAGAACGGCCTGGTGACCACGCCGACCGTCAACGCGCCGAGCTTGCGCGCGATGGTCGCGACCACCGGCGCGCCGCCGGTGCCGGTGCCACCGCCCTCGCCTGCGGTGACGAACACCATGTCGGCTCCGCGCAGGAGTTCCTCGATGTCGTCCTTGGCGTCGTCGGCGGCCTTGCGCCCGACCTCGGGGTCGGCGCCCGCGCCGAGACCGCGAGTCGAGTCGCGCCCGACGTCGAGCTTGACATCGGCGTCACTCATCAACAGCGCCTGAGCGTCTGTGTTGATGGCGATGAACTCGACGCCTTTGAGGCCCTGCTCGATCATTCGGTTGACGGCGTTGACGCCGCCACCGCCGATGCCGACCACCTTGATGACGGCGAGGTAGTTATGCGGGGGGGTCATGGTCGCCTTCCTCCCTTGTTGCGAATCTGGACGCGAACCCCTTGGCAAACTCTCAACCTCAACCAGAGGGTTATAGTTATGTCAAGCTGTTCCGCGCAACCAGAACGGTAGGGCGAGGTCGCGGCGTATCCGTGCAGGCGCGCCGATCGGCGCGTCGAGAATTTCCGCGCAACCTCCGACCCAAGTCGGCCGCAACCGTGCGGCATTGCTGCCACAATCGACAAAACGTTTGCTGTGAACGCCTAAGGGGGGCCATGGACATCCGCATCGTCGGGGTCGTAACCGGTGCAATCGCGTTGTTGCTCATGGGCTGCGGCCCGGACAAGGGTCCCAGCGCGACACCGACATCGGCCGCTGCGCCGCCGTCGTCGGCGGCACCGACACCGCAAGCCTCCGACGAGGACCAGATCCGCGACGTGATGACCAAGGAAAGCGCGGCTTTCAGCGCGTGGGACTTCGACACGGTTGGGCAATTCACGTGTGCGAAGTACCGCGACCACGCCAAGTCGGTAGACAGCGCAATCCCGGCAATGACAGTGTTCTCCGCGGACACGGCGGCCTCGATGGGCCCCCAGGCGTTCGCTGCTCAACTCGGCGGCGAGTTCGCCGGCGCATCCGAGCAATCACTGCAGGCGGTGGCCGACGCGATCATCCGGCAGGACGAGGCCGCCTACAAGGTCGCCATGCTGGACGTCGTGAAACAAACGATGTCGGTGCAACTCGTCACGGTGGACAACGTCGTCATCAATGGTGACGCCGCGACGGCCGATGCAACGATGACGCAGAGGATCGGCTCGAAGGAGCCGCAGACCAGAACCACTCCTGTGTCGTTCGTCCGTGAGGACGGCAAGTGGCTGGATTGCACCCCGCCCGCCTAGCCGCGATCGGAACTATTTGACCGTCGGCAGATCCGGGCTGGACACGTCGTAGGTCTGGCCCGGCTGGGTGAGAAGCGCACCGAGCTTGAGCGCTTTTTCCTCCGTGCGGTCTGTGGTGCCCCACACCACCGTCCTGCCGTCGGTCAAGGTCAGCGTGATGGCGGCGACCGACGGCGCCGCGACGCGGGCGACCTGGCCCGCGACTTCCGGTCGCAGCGCGGTCATCACCTGTAGCGCGGCCTTGGTCGGCGCATCGCTGGGTCCCGGGTTGTCGGCGTCGAGGTAGGGCACACCGGCGGGCGGCGGCCCCGTCGCGAAATCGACGCCGTCCTTGTCGAACATGTGCGGCCCGTCGGGGTAGTCCTTGACCACCACCGGGATCCGCTCGATGACGGTGACACGCAGCGTCGACGGGTACTGGCGCTGAACTCGCGCGCTGGCCACCCGCCGGATCGCCGCGACGCGCTCGGCGACGGCATCGGTGTCGACCTGCAGCAGCGGCGTGCCCGGCGCGACGGCGGCGGCCGCGGTGACTTCGTCCTGCGTGACCGCGCCGAGCCCGACCACCACGATGTTGCGCGCGGCCATGATCGGTGTGAAGTACAGCAGCAGACCGATGCCGACCACCACGACGCTGACCAGGGCGGACCACAGCAGCACCTTCAGGCCCCGAACCGTCCTGCGGCCAAGCCTTTTCGCCTCTTCAGGCGTCGCGCCCATGGCGCGGCGTTTGGCCTCGCGGCGGGCGTTCTCGATCGCGGTGGCGCGGGCCTGAGCGGTGCGCCGCTCCTCGCGTTCCCGCCGTGCCCGCCGCCGCGGGCCCTCGAAATCGGCAGCGGCCGCGGCCGGCGAGGTTTCTGACGGTTCTTCGGGAGCTTCCGTCTCGCCGGGGTTCGCGTCGGTCGGCTCGGTCATCGGTCGTCTGTTCCCGAACGTCCCGGCGCACTGCGATTGGCCTTGAGCCGAAGCGCCGCAAGGATTTCCTTACCGAGCATCGTGACGTCGCCCGCACCCATCGTGACCACCACATCGCCCGGGTTGGCCGCAGCCGCGACCTGCTCCGCCACCGCGGAGAAGTCCGGCACGTAGGTCACCTGGGCGGCGACGTGATCGGCGACCATCGCACCGCTCACCCCTGCCATCGGCTGTTCCCGCGCAGCGTAGACATCGAGGACGAACACCTCATCGGCCTCACTGAGCGCATGGCCGAATTCGCGTGCGAAAGTCGCTGTCCGCGAATACAAATGCGGCTGGAACACGACGATGGAGCGGCCTGAGAAGCCGGGGTCACCCTGCTGGGCCACCGCCCGCAGGGCAGTCAGCGTGGCACGCACCTCGGTCGGATGGTGGGCGTAATCGTCGAAGACCCGCACGCCGTTGGTGGTGCCGACCAGTTCGAAGCGTCGCCGAACACCCTCGAAACCGGCGAGGCCGTCCAGCACGGCGTCGATGGGAGCGCCGATGTCGATCGCCGCCAGCAGCGCGGCGAGTGCGTTGAGCGCCATGTGCCTGCCCGGCACCGCCAGCCGCATCACCCGTGGGTGCGCCTCCCCCTCGAGCTGAATGTGGGCCACCGCTCCAGTGCCCTGCTGCTCCCAGTCGACAAGCGTGCCCGCCAGCCCCTGTGCCTGGTCGCTGCCGTAACGCAGCACGCGAATGCCCAGCGCGGCAGTGCGCTCGCCCAGTGCGGCCGCACCGGGGTCGTCGGTGCAAACCACAAGCACGCCACCGGGTTTGAGCCGCTCGACGAAGCCGTCGAACACCGCGCTGTACGCCTCGGCGCTGCCGAAGAAATCCAGATGGTCGGCCTCGATGTTGGTCACCACAGCGACATCGGGGGCGTACTCCAGCAGCGACCCGTCGCTTTCGTCGGCCTCGGCGACGAAACAGTCGCCGCTGCCGTGGTGGGCGTTGGTGCCCGCCTCGCCGAGGTCGCCACCGACGGCGAACGAGGGATCAAAACCGCTGTGCTGCAACGCCACAATGAGCATCGACGTGGTCGTGGTCTTGCCGTGGGTGCCGGTCACCATCAGCGTGGTGTGGCCGGCCATCAGCTTGGCCAGCACCACCGGCCGCAGGATCACCGGGATGCCGCGGCGACGCGCCTCGACGAGTTCGGGATTGGTCTTGGGAATGGCAGCGTGGGTGGTGACCACCGCGGTCGGCCCGCCGGGCAAGAGGTCCAATGACGACTCGTCGTGGCCGATGCGGATCGATGCGCCGCGGGCGCGCAGTGCCACCACACCGCGGGATTCCTTGGCGTCCGAACCGGAAACCATGCCGCCGCGGTCGAGCAGGATGCGGGCGATGCCCGACATGCCGGCTCCCCCGATGCCCACCATGTGCACCCTGCGCAGCTCGTCGGGTAGCGATTTATCGTTCACCGCAACCGCTTTCGATCGCGGGCGACCTCGAGCGCGACCTCGGCCACCCGCTGCGCGGCGTCCCGGTGTCCGGCGAGCGCCGCGGCTGCGGTCATCCGCTGCAGCCTGCCCGGGTCGTTGAGCAGGCTGGTGACAGTGGCCGCGACGTAGGACGGCGTGAGGTCGGCGTCGTCGACGATGACACCGCCGCCGGCATTGACAACGGGCAACGCGTTGAGCCGCTGCTCGCCGTTTCCGATCGGCAGCGGTACGTACACCGCGGGCAGCCCGACGTCTGTCACCTCGGCCACCGTCATCGCACCCGACCGGCAGACCGCCAGATCCGCGGCGGCGTATGCCAGGTCCATCCGGTCCAGATACGGCACCGCGACATACGGCGGATCGCCGTCGGCGGGCTCCCGAAGGTCGAGGGTGTTCTTCGGGCCGTGCGCATGCAGCACCGAAATACCATCCACGGCAAGATCTTTGGCGGCACCCGCGATGGCCTGGTTGATCCGCTGGGCGCCCTGTGAGCCGCCGAACACCAGCAACACCTTCGCATCGTCGGCGAAACCGAAGTGTGCCCGTGCCTCGGCTCGCAGCGCCATCCGGTCCAGCGAGGTGATCGCGGCCCGCACCGGCAC
>DATJIX010000444.1:0-2818 GCA_035492865.1 Mycobacterium sp.
GTGGAACAACGAGATCGACTTGGAAAGCCGAAGCTCGTTATCGACCAGTCGCCGTCCCTAGCTTCACCCGGCACAATGCCGGAGGTGATCGTTGTGGAGTCCGGTCCCGTATCGTACCGTCAACCTAGTTGATACAGCGGCCGTTGTGACCGCGATCTTCTACCGCCCACGGGTCGCCGCTCGTCGAAGGGGTAACGGATGCAGCGGGTTTCGATCGGAAGCACCGACGGCCTGGATAAGTCCGGATGAGCAGCCACCTCGCCGAACTCCCGACGATCACGGACCGGGCCGCGGACGCGATCCGGCGGTTTGCGCCGCTGATCGCATTCTTCTGGCTGGCCCTGGCGGTGCTGACGAACGTTTTCGTGCCGCAGTTGGAGACGGTCGCCGAAGCGCACAACGTGTCGTTGAGCCCGCAGGACGCGCCGTCGCTGCAGGCCAGTAAACGGATCGGCAAGGTCTTTCAGGAGTTCGACTCCGACAGCGCGGCGATGATCGTGCTGGAGGGCGATCAGCCCCTCGGCGTCGACGCGCACCATTACTACGACGGCTTGGTCAAGAAGCTCGAGCAGGACACCAAGCACGTCGAGCACGTTCAGGACTTCTGGGGTGACCCGCTGACGGCGGCCGGGTCGCAGAGCAACGACGGCAAGGCGGCGTTGGTCCAGGTGTATCTGGCCGGCAATCAAGGCGAGTCACTGTCGAATGAGTCCGTCGATTCCATTCGCAACATCGTGAACCACACGACGCCGCCGCCTGGGGTGAAGGCGTATGTCACCGGCGCCGCGCCATTGGTCACCGACCAGTTCGAGGTCGGCCGCAAAGGCACCCTCCGAACGACCCTCATCACCATCGGCGTGATCATGCTCATGCTGTTCTCGCTCTACCGCCGGTTCACCACAGTGCTTCTCGTGATCTTCACCGTGATGATCGAGTTGACCGCATCCCGCGGCGTCGTCGCGCTCCTGGCGAACGCCGGGATCATCGGACTGTCGACGTACTCGACCAACCTGCTCACCTTGCTGGTCATCGCCGCCGGGACCGACTACGCGATCTTCATCCTTGGCCGTTACCACGAAGCGCGCCTCACCGGGCAGGACCGGTTGTCAGCGTTCGGGATCACGTACCGCGGGACCTCGCACATCATCTTGGGTTCGGGCCTGACGATTGCCGGCGCCGTGGCCTGTTTGACCTTCTGCCGGCTCCCGTATTTCCAGAGCCTGGGCATTCCCGCTGCGATCGGCGTCCTCGTGGCGTTGGTCGCCGCGCTGACCCTCGCACCAGCGTTGTTGAGTATCGGCCGCCATTTCGGTCTGTTCGACCCCGCCCGCCCGATGCGGAGCCGGGGCTGGCGCCGGATCGGGACAGCGATCGTGCGCTGGCCCGGTCCCATCCTGGTGGCGACGATCACCGTGGCGCTCATCGGTCTTTTCGCGCTGCCGGGATACACCACGAGTTACGACACCCGCCCGTACATGCCTGACAACGCCCCAGCCAACGTCGGCTACGCGGCGGCCGAGCGCCACTTCTCCCCGGCCCGGCTCAATCCCGAACTGCTGATGATCGAGGCCGACCACGACCTACGCAATTCGACCGACATGATTCTGCTGGAGCGCGTCGCCAAGGCCGTGTTCCACACCGACGGCATCGCGCAGGTTCAGTCGATCACGCGGCCGTTGGGCACGCCGCTGGACCACACGTCGATCCCGTTCCAGATCAGTGCGGGCAGTTCGGCGCAGATCAACAACCTGCCCTTTCAGCAGGCCCGCGCCGCCGATCTGCTGAAACAGGTCCAGGTGATCAACGACACCATCGATGTTCTGCGCCAGCAGTATTCGCTGCAACAACAATCCAGCGCCATCACCGACGAGCAGACCGAGGCATTCAAGCAGACAGTCGCTACGACCAAGGACCTGCGTGACAAGATCGCCAATTTCGACGACTTCTTCCGGCCGCTGCGCAATTATTTCTATTGGGAGCCACACTGTTTCGACATCCCGGCGTGCTGGGCGTTACGATCGCTGTTCGATGCGCTGGACGGCATCGACGCGCTGACCGATCAGTTGGGCGACGTCTCGGCGAGCATCACCAAACTGGATGAGCTGCAACCGAAACTGCTCGCGCTGATCCCGCCGCAGATCGACAACCAGCAGGCCAACCGCGACCTGACGATGACGAACTACGCGACCACGTCGGGCATCTACGACCAGACCGCGGCGGCACTGCAGAATGCCACCGCGCTTGGCCAGGCATACGACGAGTCGAAAACCGATGACTCGTTCTATCTACCGCCGGAGGCGTTCACCAACCCCGAGTTCGTCCGCGGTATGAAACTATTCATGTCGCCGGACGGTCACGCGGCGCGCATGATCATCACTCACGATGTCGATCCCGCTACCCCACAGGGCATTTCGCATATTGATGCCATCAGACACGCAGCACGGGAAGCCATCAAGGGCACGCCCTTGGCGGGATCCAAGATCTACATTGCCGGGACGGCAGCGACCTACAAGGACATCCGCGACGGCGCCAAATACGACCTCATGATCGCAGGCATTGCCGCGCTGAGCCTGATTCTGCTGATCATGTTGTTCATCACCCGAAGTCTGGTGGCCGCGTTCGTCATCGTGGGTACCGTGGCGTTGTCGTTGGGCGCTTCATTCGGGCTCTCGGTGCTGATTTGGCAGGACATCTTCGGTGTCGAGCTGTACTGGATCGTGTTGGCGCTGGCCGTCATCCTGCTGTTGGCTGTGGGGTCGGACTACAACTTGTTGTTGATCTCGCGGTTCAAGGAGGAGATCGGCGCCGGTTTGAAGAC
>DATJIX010000445.1:0-4435 GCA_035492865.1 Mycobacterium sp.
GTTCAGACCCTTGTCGATCTTGAGGAACGGCACGATCCGCTTGACGTTCCACAGGTAGTCGGCCGACGGGCGCCCCTCGATCTGGCGGTCCATCGTCATCTCGAAGAGGATCGCGCCCATGATGCGGTCGCCGTCGAAGGCCGGGCTGGTGATGATGCGGGTCCGCATCTCGTGCACCAGGTCGAACATCTGCTCGTCGCCGGAGTAGGCGTCCTCACCGATGCCGTAGAGCTTCAGCGCCTTCGGGGTGCTGCCGCCGCTTTGGTCAAGTGCCGCAATGAATCCGGCGCCGTTGCGGGCCTTCTCGAGTTGTTCGCTGTTCATTGTGTTTCCTCGTTTCCACTCACCAACCGCGCTGTTTCCACTCGTCAAGATGCGGGCGTTCGGTGCCCAACGTGGTGTCGTCGCCATGCCCCGGGTACACCACCGTCGAATCCCCGTAGACGTCGAAGACCCGGCTCGTCACGCCCGAAAGCAATTGCTCGAAGTCGCCCTCTTTCCACGTCTTGCCGACGCCGCCCGGGAACAGGCAGTCGCCGGTGAACAGGTGGGTTGCCTCGTCGGCGCCGGTCAGGGCCAGGGCGACCGATCCGGGAGTGTGCCCCTGCAGATGGATGACGTCGAAGGACAGCTCGCCGATCTTCACGGTGTCGCCGTGCGCGAGCGAGCGGTCCGGCTTGACCGGCAGCGGGTCGGAGTCGAGCGGGTGGGCCGCCGTCGGCACCCCGGTGGCCTTGGCGACCTGCTCGAGCGCCAGCCAGTGGTCCTGGTGCTGGTGGCTGGTGACGATCAGCGACAGCTTCGGGGCGTACCGTTCGATGAGCTCGAGCAGGATCTCGGCGTCGTTGGCCGCGTCGATGAGTAGCGTTTCGCCTGTTAGGGAACACGTGACCAGGTAGGCGTTGTTATCCATCGGGCCCACCGAGACCTTGACGATCGATGCGCCGGGAAGGGTGCGCTGCGCCGCGGTCCGGGGTTCCACGTGGCCGGTGTAGTTGTCGTCGACGGTCGTCATGGTGCTCACGTTAGCGAACGGCCTCAGACCGACTACTCAGCCGGCGAAGTTGTCGGTGGGGGGACATAGCATGGGCATGAACTCTGTGCTGCGGGACGGACAGGAAGAGACACAGTTGGCTGACCGCCTGATCATCAAGGGTGCGCGCGAGCACAACCTGCGAAGCATCGACCTTGATTTACCGCGCGACGCGCTGATCGTGTTCACCGGGTTGTCCGGTTCGGGCAAGTCGTCGCTGGCGTTCGACACGATCTTCGCCGAGGGGCAGCGCCGCTACGTCGAGTCGCTGTCGGCGTACGCGCGGCAGTTCCTCGGTCAGATGGACAAACCCGACGTCGACTTCATCGAGGGCTTGTCGCCCGCGGTGTCCATCGACCAGAAGTCCACCAACCGGAACCCGCGGTCGACCGTCGGCACCATCACCGAGGTCTACGACTATCTGCGCCTGCTGTACGCCCGCGCAGGCACCCCGCACTGCCCGGTGTGTGGCGAGCGGATCGCCCGGCAGACCCCGCAGCAGATCGTCGACCAGGTGCTCGTCATGCCGGAGGGCACCCGGTTCCAGGTGCTGGCGCCGGTGGTGCGCACCCGCAAGGGCGAGTTCGTCGACCTCTTCGACAAGCTCAACTCGCAGGGTTACAGCCGCGTCCGGGTCGACGGGGTGGTGCATTCGCTGACCGACCCGCCGAAGCTGAAGAAGCAGGAGAAGCACGACATCGAGGTGGTCGTCGACCGCCTGACCGTCAAGGCCAGCGCCAAACAGCGGCTGACCGATTCGGTCGAGACCGCGCTGAATCTCGCCGACGGCATCGTGGTGCTGGAGTTCGTCGACCGCGAGGACGACCACCCCCACCGCGAGCAGCGCTTCTCGGAGAAGCTGGCCTGCCCCAACGGTCATCCGCTCGCCGTCGACGACCTGGAGCCGAGGTCCTTCTCGTTCAACTCGCCGTACGGTGCGTGCCCGGAGTGCCTGGGGCTGGGCATCAAGAAAGAGGTCGACCCCGATCTCGTCGTCCCCGACCCGGACCTGACGCTCGCCGAGGGTGCGATCGCGCCGTGGTCGATGGGGCAGACCGCCGAGTACTTCACCAGGATGCTGTCGGGTCTCGGTGATCAGCTCGGCTTCGACGTCGACACCCCGTGGAAGAAGCTGCCCGCCAAGGCGCGCAAGGCGATTCTCGAGGGTTGCGACGAGCAGGTGCACGTGCGGTACCGCAACCGGTACGGCCGAACCCGTTCGTATTACGCCGATTTCGAAGGCGTGATGGCCTTCCTGCAACGCAAGATGGAGCAGACGGACTCCGAGCAGATGAAGGAGCGCTACGAGGGCTTCATGCGCGACGTGCCCTGCCCGGTATGCGAGGGCACCAGGCTGAAGCCCGAGATCCTTGCGGTGACGCTGGCCGCGGATCGGCAGCACAAGTCCATCGCCGAGGTCGCCGAATTGTCCATCGCCGATTGTTCGCAGTTCCTCAACGGGTTGACGCTCGGCTCGCGGGAGCAGGCCATCGCGGGCCAGGTGCTCAAGGAGATCCAGTCCCGGCTCGGATTCCTGCTCGACGTCGGGCTCGACTACCTGTCGCTGTCGCGGGCGGCGGCCACGCTGTCCGGCGGTGAGGCGCAACGCATTCGGCTGGCCACCCAGATCGGCTCTGGACTCGTGGGCGTGCTGTACGTGCTCGACGAGCCGTCCATCGGGCTGCATCAGCGCGACAACCGCCGGCTGATCGAGACCCTCATCCGGCTGAGGGATCTGGGCAACACGCTGATCGTCGTCGAGCACGACCTCGACACCATCGCCCACGCCGACTGGGTGGTCGACATCGGACCGTATGCGGGCGAGCACGGCGGCCGCATCGTGCACAGCGGTCCGTACGACGAACTGCTGACCAACCCGGATTCGCTTACCGGAGCGTATCTTTCGGGCAAAGAGCAGATCGAGGTGCCCCCCATCCGGCGGCCGATCGACCGCAAGCGTCAGCTCACCGTCGTTGGCGCGCGCGAGCACAACCTTCGTGAGATCGACGTGTCGTTCCCGCTGGGAGTGCTCACCTCGGTGACGGGCGTCTCGGGTTCCGGCAAGTCGACCCTTGTCAACGACATTCTGGCGTCGGTGCTGGCGAACAAGCTCAACGGCGCGCGGCAGGTGCCGGGTCGCCATACCCGTATCACCGGCTTGGACAAGGTGGACAAGCTGGTCCGCGTCGACCAGTCGCCGATCGGCCGCACGCCGCGCTCGAATCCGGCCACGTACACGGGCGTCTTCGACAAGATCCGTACGTTGTTCGCCGCCACCACCGAGGCGAAGGTGCGCGGATACCAGCCGGGCCGGTTCTCGTTCAACGTCAAGGGCGGCCGCTGCGAGGCGTGCTCCGGCGACGGCACCATCAAGATCGAGATGAACTTCCTGCCGGACGTGTACGTGCCGTGTGAGGTGTGCCAGGGGGCCAGGTACAACCGGGAGACGCTCGAGGTGCACTACAAGGGCAAGACCATCGCCGAGGTGCTTGACATGTCGATCGAGGACGCGGCGGAGTTCTTCGCGCCGATCACCTCGATCCACCGCTACCTGCAGACGCTGGTCGACGTCGGGCTCGGCTATGTGCGGCTGGGGCAGCCGGCGCCGACGCTGTCCGGCGGCGAGGCGCAGCGGGTGAAGCTGGCGTCCGAACTGCAGAAGCGGTCGACAGGTCGCACGGTGTACATCCTCGACGAGCCGACGACCGGGCTGCACTTCGAAGACATCCGCAAGTTGCTCGGTGTCATCAACGGCCTTGTCGACAAGGGCAATACGGTCATCGTCATCGAGCACAACCTCGACGTGATCAAGACGTCGGACTGGGTCGTCGACATGGGGCCCGAGGGCGGGGCCGGCGGCGGCACCGTCGTCGCATCGGGCACGCCGGAGGACGTCGGGGCGAATCCCGACAGCTACACGGGCCACTTCCTCGCCGAGATTCTCGACGTGCCGAGGCCGAAGCCGAAGAAGCGCACCGGTCGCAAGGTCAGCGCCTAGGTAGCGCTACCCGGTAGCGATGTTGTGGCGCTAGCTGTGCAGACGCTGGGCGTCGGCGCGGCGATCCTTGATGACATGACGTTCTGGATTGCGACATCGAGCGCAGCGGTCATCACCGGCGTCGTCGTCGAGTGGGCCCAGCGCCGTTGCGAGCTGTGGGCACAGCTGCGCGACAAGGATCTGTGACCCGCCTCAGCCGCGGGACAGCGGCGACGGGAAGCGCGGGCTGACCCGCACGCCGTCCAGCCATGCCGTCAGCTCATCGGCCCGCCGCTTCAACGCCCTCGTCCCGTCGCGGCCGACGTTCTCCAGCAGCCTGATCTCGACTCGCCCGTCGGCGTCCTGACCCCAGCCGCCGACGATCCGGCCGTTCCACCACGCCGTCGGTCCGCCGTTGCCGTTGG
>DATJIX010000446.1:0-11949 GCA_035492865.1 Mycobacterium sp.
GTGGACGCCGAACTGGCGGTCAAGGTCAACGATCTGCTGCTGCCGCTGGTCAAGGGTGTCGGCTCGGAGCAGGCGTACGCCAAGCTCACCGAGAGCCTGCAGACCTTCGGTGGTTCCGGCTTCCTGCAGGACTACCCGATCGAGCAGTACATCCGCGACTCCAAGATCGACTCCCTCTACGAGGGCACCACTGCCATCCAGGCGCAGGACTTCTTCTTCCGCAAGATCGTCCGCGACAAGGGCCAGGCGCTGGCCTACGTGGCCGGGCAGGTCGAGCAGTTCGTCAAGAGCGAGACGGGCAACGGCCGGCTGAAGGCCGAGCGGGCACTGCTGGCGACGGCGCTGGAGGATGTCCAGGGCATGGCGGCAACGCTGACCGGCTACCTGATGGCCGCACAGGAGAATCCCGCCGAGCTCTACAAGGTGGGCCTCGGCTCGGTGCGCTTCCTGATGAGCGTCGGTGACCTGCTCATCGGCTGGTTCCTGCAGCAGCACGCCGCGGTGGCCATCGAGGCGCTCGACGCCGGTGCCAGCGGTGACGATCGCGCCTTCTACGAGGGCAAGATCGCGGTCGCGTCGTTCTTCGCGAAGAACATGCTTCCGCTGCTCACCAGCACCCGTCAGGTGATCGACACCCTCGACAACGACGTGATGGAACTGGACGAGGCGTCCTTCTAAACCGCTTCGTACGCGACAGGCCCCGGACTCTTCCCGGGGCCTTTTGCGTTGGTCAGTGATTCGGGCCGACGACCGTTGCGCCGTTGGCCATTTGGTGCACGAACTGCGGGCAGTAGGCCATCGCCGCGTCGACGACGATGACCAGCGCGGTCTGACGGTCGATGCGACCGTTGGCGCCCGCGATGTTGCTGCTGATGTCGCTGGGCTCCATGCCCTGGCCGAGTGCGTCGCACACGTGGTGGGCGACCTTGGTGGCCGACTCCGGGGTGCCGAAGCCGATGCCCTGCTGCTGCAGCGCGCCGAAGAACTGATCGTCTGCGCCTTCGGCGTTGGCGGTGCCCGCGAAGAGCACCGCGGCCAGGCCGATCATGCCAGCCGCGACAGCAGGTTTGGCGATTCGTGAACTGAACATTTGCGTTGCTTCCTTGCCGGTTGGTGTTTGCGTTGGAAACACCATCCCCGGCGGCGCTTGGCGGATTCTTGACGCGGGCAGATCGCAGATATGGGGATATTTCCGTATTCAGCCGCGCTGTAGTCCGGCGCACACTACTCAGCGACACGTCGCCAAGAAACCGCCAAGGCCATATCCGCAGTCTCGTCGCAACAACGCATCACTTTTGGAAGGACCCCGCAATGACCGCTGTTTCGCCGCCTGTTCGGCGCGCGAGCCGGGGCATGAAGATCGCACTCATCTTCGGCCTGCTCGCGATCGTTGCCGTCGCCGCTGGCATCAGCATCAAGGCGATGGTTTCGGCTCACGCATCCCAGAAGCCGGCCGTGTCGTACTCCGCTCAGGCCGTCCTGCCATTCGCGCACGCGGACAAGCCCTACGGCGCGGCGGTCGACGGGGCGGGCAATCTCTACGTCACCGACCACGCCACGCACCAACTCTTGAAGCTCGCGGCAGGATCTGGCGCGCCGACTCCCCTTCCGTCGAACGGCCTTTCGGCCCCCACGGGCGTCGCGGTGGACAACGCTGGGAATGTCTACGTCGCCGACAACGGCAACGACCAGGTGTGGAAACTGGCGGCGGGCGCGGACAAGCTGACGGCATTGCCACTGCGTGGTCTCAAGGATCCCGACGGGGTGGCCGTCGACTCGGCGGGCAACGTGTACGTCGCTGACTACAGCAACGGCCGGGTGCTGAAGCTCGCCCCAGGGGAGAGCACCGCAGGCGTGCTGCCATTCGGCACATTGCACGGCCCCGTCGCGGTAGCGGTGGACGCCGCGAACAACGTCTACACCGTCGACAACAAGGCAGGTCGGGTGCTGAAACTCGCGGCGGGCGCGGACCGCCCGACCGTGCTGCCGTTCGGCTCACTGCACTACCCGATGGCGGTCGCGGTCGACGCCGCGAACAACGTCTATGTGCTGCAGCAGAATCCCGACCCGGTGCTGAAGCTGGCGGCAGGCGCACCCGCCCCGGTTCCGCTGCCGTTCAGCAGTTTGAGCAGTAAGGGCGCAGGGTTGGCCGTCGACACGCACGGCGCCCTTTTCGTCACCGATTTCGGTGACCACAAGGTGAGGAAGCTCGAGCCGGGGGCGCGCGGCTCCACCGATCTTCCGTTCACCGTCCTCAGCTACGCCAACGGCGTGGCGGTTGACTCAGCCGACAATGTCTTCGTCACCGGTGAAGGCGACAACCGTGTATGGAAGCTCGCGGCGGGTGCAGACACTCCCGCATCGCTACCCTTCACCGACAAGACGGATCCAAGCAGCACCGCGGTGGACGCCGCAGGCAACCTCTACATCACCGACTTCAACCACCATCAGGTGCTGAAACTGGCTGCAGGGTCGACGGATCCGGCCCCGCTGCCGCTGGCCGGCGTCCAATACCCGGCAGCCGTGGCGGTCGACACCGCAGGCAATCTCTACGTCAGCGACTGGGGCACCGACCGGGTCTGGAAGCTGGCCGCGGGCGCCGACAGCCCCACGGCGCTGCCCTTTGCCGACCTACATGAGCCGCAAGGTGTGGCAGTGGATACAGGGGGCAACGTCTACGTGGTCGACAACGGCCACGACCGGGTACTGAGGTTGACTGCTGGCGAAACCACCTCCACCGCATTGCCATTCACCGACATAAAGGATCCCGCCGGTATCGCGGTGGACTCGGCAGGCGACCTCTACGTCACCGATCGCGGTAACAACCGGGTGCTGAAGCTCGCAGCAGGCGAAACCGCCTCCACGGCACTGCCGTTCACCGACCTCAATCTTCCGCAGGGCGTGGCGGTCGACACCCACGGCACCGTCTACGTAACCGACAACGGCAATGGCCGCGTGCTGAAGCTGGCGGTGCAGCGATGAGCCGAAACTCCCTGACAAACCGAGACATTTGCAAAGGAAGAGACATGAAGCGATCCCGGATCACCGTGGGGCTGGCCGCGCTGGCGGCCGTGGCACTGGCCGGATGCTCGTCGTCGAGTGGTTCGACGACTGCGCACAGCACTACAGCCGCACCCGCTCCCCCGATATCGACGACTGCTGCGCCTGCCGCGCCCGCGGTCGCACACGGAGTCAAGGCCGCGATCGGCGACGTGCCATGGGCGAAGGTCGGCCCAGGCTGGATGCTCGCCATGTGGAGCCCGGAAACACCGCATATGCCTGGCGCGGAACCCGGCCCCGACGAGCAGAAACCCGAGACGGACACCACGACGCTGTATCTCGTTGACCCGCAAGGCAATCGCTACACGATCGCGACCTTCGGCGCAGATGACAGATCGGCGCCTGAGGTGCTCGACTGGTCCGCCGACGGAAGTCACGCCCTGCTCGGGGCGCAGTACCCCGCGCCCTCGAAGGTCACCTCGATCGATCTGCACACCGGCGCGCAGACGACGATCCCTGTCGACGGCTATCCCCGCTACTCGCATCTCGACGGCAAGTCGATATTGGTGGCGACCGCCTACAACTCCACCACCAATGAGCCGGGAACGTTGAAGCGGCTCGACCTCGCAGGCAATGAGCAGCAGTCGTACCCCACCGAACTCGGTGAGGCCGGCAAGTTCGGGGGTGACTATCTCGAATCGCTTGACGGCACCCAGCTGGTGCTCGCGACCCACGATCAGGACGAGAACACGATGGTGGTGACGGGCACCGATGGAAAGATCGTCCGAACGCTGCGCACACCGATGCAAAAGGCTCACTGTTCACCCGTGCGGTGGTGGTCCGCCTCGGTGGTCCTCGCCAATTGCAGGAACGATGCGGGAGGCCAACTCTGGGAGGTACCCCTCGACGGCGGCACCCCGACCGCGCTCACCGCGGTCAACTCGGGTCAGGAGGACGACCCCGGCTTCGGCGGAGACATCGGCGACGACGTCGCCTACCAACTGCCCAGTGGCACATTCCTCCAATCCGCGGGCGCATGCGGCACGATGTTCCTTTCCCGCTTGACGCCCGACATGCACACCACGCGGGTCAAGATTCCCGGGGTTTCCGACAGCGTGATCGTCGCGGGCGCGACTGCCGACAAGTTGCTGATACTCGGCAAGGTGGGTTGCAGCGGTACCACGTCGATGCTGACCTATGACCCGGCGGCCAACACCTCGACCGTGCTGCTCGGGCCGCCGATCAACGGCGGCGGCGTCACCGACGCGCGGCTCTTCCCGGGGCAGGAGTAGGCCCTACAGACAAATAGGGCGGGTTCGGGAGGACACTTGAGGGCGTCTCATTAGTTCTCGCGCGTCCGGCTTTCACCTCTTGCCGGCACTTCGGATTGGTCACTCCCGAACCCGTCGTGCGCTCGATCGTACGCTTGTGACTGCGGTCACACCAGACCGATTTTGGCGCTATTCATCCCTCGTTCGCAGCAGTGCGCGGGTGCGCGCACGACCCTCCGCAGAGGGGTCGAATGTCACGGCCGCGAACTCGTCGACACCCGCCGCGGCCAGCTCATCGAGGCGGCCGGAGACGGTGTCCTCGTCGCCGATGATCGCGGCATCCTCGGGCCCGGCGTACCCCTCCCGGTCGAGCATCGCGCGGTAGGACGGCAGCTGCCCGTAGATAGCGAACTCCTCGGCCGCCCGCGCCCGCGCGCCCGCGACGTCGTCGGTGACGCTCACGGGCAGCGAGGCGGCGACCCGAACCGCGTTCTCGGGCCGGCCTGCCTCCGCGGCGGCCTCACGAAGCGTCGGACCGACGTGTTCGGACAGCGTCTTGGGACCGGTCATCCAGGTCAGCGTGCCAGCCGTGCGACGCCCCGCCAGCCGCAGCATCTGCGGGCCCAGCGCAGCGATGTACACGTCGGGCGCAGGCGCACCCGGTATCTGCAGTGAGCCGCGCGTCGTCACCGTCTCCCCGACCGCATCCGCGGCCTGCCCGGCCAGCAGCGGCAGCAGACCGTCGAGGTACTCACGCATCCGGCGCAGAGGCTTCTCGTAGGAGATGCCCCACATCTGTTCGGTGACCATCTTGTGGCTCATGCCGATGCCGAGGCTGAACCGGCCACCCGCGATCGCATTGAGCGTGAGCGCCCGCTGCGCCAGCTGCGTCGGATGCTGAACCTGAATCGGCAGCACACCAGAGCCCACCTCGATGGTGTCGACCTCGTGCATGGCGACCGCCAGGATGGTCAACAGATCCGGGTCATACGGCAGCTGGGCCATCCAGACCCTGCGGAAGCCTTCGTCACGCAGCTGGGCGAGGCTCTTGATGGTGCTGTCCACTGGCGAGCTGCCGGTCGAGTCTCTGAGTAATCCGACGAGGCTGAGGCTGATCTGCATGATCCCCATCGAAGCACTCGGGACCGGAAATTAAGAGCCCCGTATTGCCGTCGGGTCGGGGGGTCAGACGGCAACACGGAGCTACCACGTGTATCGACTACTCCCTCGGGCCCGTTACACGCCTTCCGAAGATTTCTATTACGCCTCCAAGATGGCCGCGACGCCTTGGCCACCTGCGGCGCAAATGGAGATCAGGCCGCGGACAGGCTGGCCGGTCTCCTTCTTCTTCTCGGCCAGCTGCTTGGCAAGCTGGGCCACGATCCGGCCGCCGGTAGCGGCGAATGGGTGGCCGGCGGCAAGCGACGAGCCGTTGACGTTCAGCTTGGACCGGTCGATCGAGCCCAGCGCTTTGTCCAGGCCGAGCCGTTCCTTGCAGTACTCCTCGGAATCCCACGCCGCCAGCGTCGCCAGCACGACCGATGCGAACGCCTCGTGGATCTCGTAGAAGTCGAAGTCCTGCAGGCTCAAGCTGTTCCGGGCCAGCAGCCGCGGCACCGCGTAGGTGGGCGCCATCAGCAGGCCGTCCTTGCCATTGACGTAGTCCACGGCGGCAGTCTCCCCGTCGACGAAGTAAGCGAGCGGTTCGATGCCGTGCGCCGACGCCCACTCCGGGGTTGCCAGCAGCGACACCGACGCGCCGTCGGTCAGCGGCGTCGAGTTACCCGCCGTCATCGTCGCGTCGCCAGCCTTCACCCCGAACACGGGCCGCAGCGATGCCAGCTTCTCGGGCGACGAATCGGGGCGCAGGTTGTTGTCCCGGTAGAGCCCGAGGAACGGGGTGACCAGATCGTCGAAGAAGCCGCGGTCGTAGGCGGCGGCCATGTTGCGGTGGCTCGCCGCGGCCAGCTCGTCCTGGTCGACTCTCTTGACGCCCATCTGCTTGGCCGTGATGGCGGCGTGCTCACCCATCGACAGCCCAGTGCGCGGTTCGCTGTTGACGGGGATCTCCACGCCCAGCGCTGCGGGCAGCTTGCCCACCAGCTTGAGCCGGTCGACGTTGGACTTCGACCGGCGCAGCCCGAGCAGCACGCGGCGCAGGTCGTCGCCGAATGCGATCGGCGCGTCGGACGCGGTGTCCACGCCACCCGCGGCGGCCACCTCGTAGCGTCCGGCGGCGACGCCGTCGGCGGCCGCAATGGTCGCCTGCAGGCCGGTGCCGCACGCCTGCTGGATGTCGAACGCGGGCGTATACGACGACAGCGAGCTGCCGAGCACACATTCCCGCATCAGATTGAAGTCGCGGCTGTGCTTGAGCACCGCGCCGCCGATCACCGCGCCCAGCTTCTCGCCGTCGAGATTGAAGCGGTCGATGAGTCCGCCCAGCGCCGCGGTGAACATGTCCTGGTTGGAGGCGTTCGCATACGCGCCATCCGACCGTGCGAAGGGGATCCTGTTGCCGCCCAGAATGGCGACGCGTCGGCTGGTGTTGTTGGCCATGGGGGCCATCCTACTCACCGTTCTTACTCTGGAGTAAGTTAGGTGCCATGGCTACCGATCTGTACTCCCAAATCGTCCACTCAGGGCCAGGATCGTTCCTCGCCAAACAGCTCGGCATCCCGCAGCCCGAGACGCTGCGCCGCTACAAGCCCGGCGACCAGCCGCTGGCAGGTACCCTGCTGATCGGCGGTGAGGGTCGCGTCGTCGAGCCGCTGCGCATCGCGCTGGCCGAGGACTACGACCTGGTGTCCAACAACCTCGGCGGCCGCTGGGCCGACTCGTTCGGCGGGCTGGTGTTCGACGCCACCGGAATCACCGAGCCGGCCGGCCTGAAGGGGCTGTACAAGTTCTTCACCCCGCTGCTACGCAACATCGGGCAGTCGGGCCGGATCGTCGTCATCGGCACGACACCCGAGGAGATCGACAGCACCCACGAACGGATCGCGCAACGGGCGCTCGAGGGGTTCACCCGCTCGCTCGGCAAGGAGATGCGGCGCGGCGCCACGGTCAACCTGGTGCACCTGTCGCCCGAAGCCAAGCCCGCCGCGACCGGGCTGGAGTCGACCGTGCGGTTCCTCCTGTCCGGCAAGTCGGCCTACGTCGACGGGCAGGTGTTCCGCGTCGGTGCCGCAGACTCGGCGCCGCCTGCCGATTGGGACAAGCCGCTGGACGGCAAGGTCGCGATCGTGACGGGTGCGGCCCGCGGCATCGGCGCGACCATCGCGGAGGTGTTCGCACGAGATGGCGCGAAGGTGGTGTGCATCGACGTAGAAAGCGCGGCCGAGCCGCTTGGGGTTACGGCCACCAAGGTGGGTGGCACCGCACTGACGCTGGACGTCACCGCAGAGGACGCCGTCGACAAGATCACCGAGCATCTGCGCGACGTGCATGACGGACGCGCCGACATCCTGATCAACAACGCGGGCATCACCCGCGACAAGCTGCTGGCCAACATGGACGAGGCGCGCTGGGATTCCGTCGTCGCGGTGAATCTGCTTGCGCCGTTACGGCTTACCGAGGGTTTGATCGGAAACGGCAGCATCCCCGAGGGTGGCCGGGTCGTCGGGCTGTCGTCGATGGCGGGCATCGCGGGCAACCGCGGCCAGACCAACTACGCGGCCACCAAGGCAGGCATGATCGGGCTCACCGACTCGCTGGCTGCCGCGTACGCCGACAAGGGCATCACCGTGAACGCGGTGGCCCCGGGCTTCATCGAGACGAAGATGACCGAGGCGATCCCGGTGGCCACCCGCGAGGTGGGCCGACGGCTCAACTCGCTGTATCAGGGCGGGCAGCCGGTGGATGTCGCAGAAACCATCGCGTATTTCGCGAGCCCGGCGTCGAATGCCGTTACGGGCAACACCATTCGGGTGTGCGGCCAGGCGATGTTGGGGGCATAGCGTGACGCAACCGTCTGGCTTGATGAACCTGGTGCGGGCGGCGGCGGGAGCGCTGCCGTTCGTGCCGCGCGGCGACACGCTGCCCGACCGCACCTTGACCGTCGATGAACTGGCCATCGACCCCGCGAACGTGGCGGCCTACGCCAACGTCACCGGTTTGCGGTTCGGCGACGCAGTGCCGCTGACCTACCCCTTCGCGTTGACGTTCCCGACCGTGATGGCGTTGGTGACGGGCTTCGACTTCCCTTTCGCCGCAATGGGTTCGGTGCACATCGAAAACCACATCACGCAGTACCGACCCATCCTGGTGACCGACACCGTGTCGGTGCAGGTGCACGCAGAGAACCTGCGCGAGCACCGGAAGGGGCTGTTGGTCGACATCGTCACGGATCTGCACGTCGGCAATGAGCGAGCCTGGCATCAGGTGACGACGTTTCTCCATCAGCAGAAGACCAGCCTGTCCGACGAGCCGAAGTCACCGCCGCAGAAGCAGCCGAAGCTGGGGCCGCCGAATGCGGTGCTGCGCATCACGCCGGGTCAGATCCGCCACTACGCGTCGGTAGGCGGGGATCACAACCCGATCCACACCAACCCGATCGCCGCGAAGCTGTTCGGGTTCCCAACCGTTATTGCCCATGGAATGTTCAGCGCTGCAGCGGTTTTAGCGAACATCGAGGGCCAGCTGCCCGACGCGGTCAAGTATTCGGTGCGCTTCGCCAAGCCGGTGGTGTTGCCTGCCCGCGCCGGTCTGTACGTCGACCGCATTTCCGACGGCTGGCAGCTCACACTGCGCAACATGTCGAAGGGCGATCCGCACCTGACGGGAACGGTCGCGGCGCTCTAGCCGGATGAAGCCAGCGACGGGGTTCCGACGCCGATGGTGATTTCCGGGGATGCGGCGGGGTCGAGCCAGTTCAGCACCGAGCGCATGTCGTCGCGGCCGATAGCCACACAGCCCCAGGTGGGACTGCCGTCGGTGACGTGCAGAAAAATCCCGGCCACTCGTCCCGGGATGCGCTGCGGATTGACCGCGATGTTGACCGCATAGTCGTAGACGGGTCCGGAGTCGTACAAGTTCTCCGCGATTGACGACGGACTGCCGGAGCGGCGCACGTGGGTGTTGTAGCTGGCTGACGCGGCGTCCTCGTCCCACCAGTCCTGTTGAGTGGCCTGGAAATAGGGCATCTTGGTGCCGGGATTGGGCAGGCGGCCAAAGGCTTGGTCGAACCTGAACGTTCCCACCGGCGTGCGGTGCACACCGTCCGCCGGCGCTCCGACGCCGAGCTCGCCCACCTTGGCGGGAATCGGTCCCAGGACCACCTTCCATTGCTGCCCGACCCGCTGGAAGGCGGTGAGGGTCCCTGTCGTCGCGCGTGCCGCGGGCACTCCGACCACGATCAACTGCGCGGGCTGGCCGGCCGGCGACGCCGCCGCGGGCGCAGCCACCGATAGGCTCAGAAGTGCCAACTCGAGCCCAACTAACCTGGCCAGTTTCACAGGCACCTGATGAGTTGGTGCCGGTCAATCACGCATCATCCCGACGAAGTCCAAGCGCTCAGGTGTCAGCTTGGCCGACAACCAGTCATTGACAGCGTCTTGGCCGATCTGGTGCGCTTGCATGGCCCGGTTGACCGCCTTCGGGTTATCAACCACGGCAACGTTATTGAGCTCAGTGCTGTCGAAGTGTGACTGCAACACGCTCAGGATCGCCGTATAGAGGTCCTTCTCGCTCACTGCTTCCTTCCGTCCGCCACGGCGCTTTCGTCGCATTCTTGCTGCGGCACATGTCACATGAGGCAAGCTCTGGTAACGATTTAACGGCGAGCACGGGCTGGGTCGGCTCGCGCGCCGAAAACCCAAGGCCAGCAGGGTCTTTAGCCGGACGCGCCCGCGGGCCGGATGAGTGTTGAGTTGGCCAGATCATCGAACATGTGTTCTAATGGACGCCATGACTGTAGACACTCTGCCACGAGAAGCGCTGTCCACCGACTCCGACGCGCCCGGCGTCTCGGTTCCCACTGTCGAGATCGCTCCTGTCGAGGAGACACCGAAGAAGCCTCCTGCCAAGAAGGCCGCGGGAAAGAAAACCAAGACTCTCGAGTTGACGCTCACCGTCACCGGTACCGCCGACGGCGAATGGCGCGCCGAGCTCAAGCAGGGCACCACCTACCTCGCACGCGACCTCGCGGTCGCGGCGGCCGCGGTCTCCCGCGCGGCCAAGGAACTGCACGAGGACCTCTCCACACCGATCGACGAGGTCATCGAAGAGGCTCGCGCACAACAGGCCGCCAAGGTTGTCGCCCTCGAAGCCGAACTGGAAGCCGCACGCAAGGCGCTCGCCGAGCTGGAATAAGAAGCGGGCGGGCGCCTTTCGTTGTGCCCGCGCAGTTTCATCCCGCCAGTAGCTTGATCACGAACCCCTGAGCGTCATCCTTCGGGTGCCATATGCCGAAGAAGGAGCCCCCTCCCGGCGCGCGGTAACCCGTGTGGTCGGTGACGTAGACGTTGCGGCGGGCGTCCACGGCCAACCCCATCGGGTCGAGGAAGCGGTACGGCCTCGGCAGCGCCGTCCAACTGTTCGACCCGGGCGCCAACATCTTCACGCCTCCGGCATCTCCCGAGGTGAGGACATACAGGTTGCCCGCAGGGTCCACCGCGACGCCGTGCTCATTGCCTGCAGACGGTAGCTTGGTCCAAGTGTCCGACCCGGGCGCCAGCCTCAGCAGATAACTACCCGCGCGGGTGGTGGCGCTGATGTAGACATTGCCCGATCTGTCCACTGCCACTTCGCCACTGGGACCACCCAATCTGCCCGTCTTTGGCAACAGGGTCGGGGTCGTCGAACCCGCGGCCAACTTCAATACCCGGCCGTGGGAGTAGTCCACGACGTACACGGTGCCCGCGGTGTCTACCGCTACACCCTCGGGATCATCCAGACCCCTGAACGGCAGCACGGCTTGCGTGTTGGACCCAGCCGCCAGTTTCACGACCCGATTGTGGCCGGAGTCGGTGACGTAGACGTTGCCCCCGGTGTCCACCGCGACGCTAGCGGTGAAGGTGTTGATGACGCCGTCGTCGAACAGATCGAGGCCGGTGAACGGCAGCACGGTTTGGGTGTTCGATCCGGCGGCCAGCTTGAACACTTGATTGGTGCGGGTCTCTGCGACGTAGACGTTGCCCCCGGCATCCACCGCCACGCCGTGCGGCAGACGCAGGTCGGTGAACGGCAACGCGAACTGCCTTGCCTTGTCCGCCGCCAACTGATCGCTCCTGCTCTGACGGCGGTCCGAGGCGCTCATGGCGACCAACATCATCGCGGGCAGCGCGACAAACATGATCACCGCAAATACGACGACAGGAATCCAGAGCCTACGGGTGGGCCGAGCAAGTGGCGCCTGCGTTGCGGCGGTCAATCCATGGGCATCACCGTCACGCTCGGCTTGAGCCTTGTCCTCCAGGTCGCTTGCCAAGCCGAATTTCTCGACGAGCGTGAGCCAATCGGCGTCCGAGACCACATACTCCGGTTCATCTTCCGCAGGCACTTCGCCGCGCCACGAGAACCGGTAGTTGAGCTTGGTCCTGCCGCTCCACGTCGCCTGTGGGGGGCCGTTCATATCCGGACATCCGATGGTCAGCGTTTCCGAATTGGGAACGCGGACAACCAACACCGGCGTTGTCAGTGCGCCGACGTAACGCATCTTGCGTGTGCTTTCCGCCGC
>DATJIX010000447.1:0-4589 GCA_035492865.1 Mycobacterium sp.
ACGCTGCGCGCGGCAGGCGCGGTCCTGCAGCACTGGCCGAGCACCTCGCGGGCCGCGTCGAACAGGTCGTCGTGCGGGACCACCCGCGCGACCATGCCCCACTCGTGGGCCTCGTCCGCCGTCAGCGTCCGGCCGGTGAACATCAGGTCGCGCGTGCGCACCGGGCCGATCATCCTGGCCAGCATGTGGCTGTAGTAGGTGTCGGCGATGCCGCGCAACAGCTCGGGAACCCGGAAGGTGGCGCGGTCGCTGACCACGGCCATATCGCTGCACAGCGCGATCTGCAGCCCACCGCCCTGACACAACCCGTTGACCGCAGACACCACCGGCTTGACCGACTGCCGCAACGTCTCGAATGGCGTGACGTCCATGCCCAGCGCGGATCCGAATGTCAGCCAGTTGTCCGAGCCGTCGCCGCCACCCATGTCCCCGCCGGGGGCGAACACGTCACCGGTGCCGGTGATGATCAGGCCTGCGAGGTCGGGATCGGCGTCGACGTGCCGGACGGCGTACCGGATGCCGAAGTACATCGCGGGCGTCATCGCATTGCGCGCCTGTGGCCGGTCCAGCGTGCACACGCCGAACGCGCCCTCGCGGGTGAAGCGCAGATACGGCGTGCCGAGCCAGTCGCCCTCGGGTGGACGGGGCGTGGATGTCGTCATGTCTGCCTTTCGCCGGCCCTCCGCTTGGTCACCGCGTCGTCGATCGCCTCAGCGTATGGCGCGCAGTCGCCGGCCCCCGGCACGAGTGTCGACAACGCGCCGGCCGCGCAGGCCCTGCGCAACGCGTCTTCGTGTCCGTCGGGCCAGCAGGCGGCCAACACGCCTGCGAATACATCGCCGGCACCCGTGGTGTCGACGGCCTCGACGGCGGGTGAGGGCACGTCGAACCTTTCGTCGTCGCCCAGATAGCTTGCGCCTCGCGCACCACGGGTGATCACCAAATGCGGGACGGGCCAATGCCATTCGCGCGCCTCGGCCTCGTTGACCACGACCACGTCGGCCAGCTCGGACAGCGCAAGCAGCTGGTGGGGCGCCGCGCCCGCCGGCGACGCGTTGAGCATCACCACCGCACCCGCGGCCCGCGCCACCCCCGCGGCGGCAACCGCTGTTGCGATCGGAATCTCCAGCTGCAGCAGCACGACGTCGCTGTCGGCGATGATCGCCCGAACATCGGCGGAGGTCACGGTCAGGTGGGCGTTGGTGCCCGGCGCGACCACGATGGTGTTCTCGGCCGCCGAGTCCACGATGATCACCGCCGAGCCGCTGGCTCCTGGCAGGGTGACCACGCCGTCCAGCCCGACCTCGTTGGCGCGAAGGTGGGCGCGCAACTGATCGGCCGCCGAATCAGTGCCGAGCGCCGCGACGAGCTGCACCGTCGCGCCGGCGCGGGCGGCGGCCACCGCTTGATTACCGCCCTTGCCGCCGGGCGCCGACGACAGCGATGACGCGAGAATGGTCTGACCCGGCCGCGGCAGCGCATCCACTGTGAATGTCAGATCGGCGTTGACACTGCCCACCACGCAGACCCGCGCCACCATAACCGTCAACGCTAACCCAGCTTGGTCGACCTGACACCTGTCGAACGCTGCAATCATGTCCGATACGCTGGGTCAATGAGTGTGCACGGTACGGCGGTCTCCGACTTGCGAGCGCACGTGCACGACGCCGCTCGGCGTGCTCGCATCGCCGCTCGCGAGCTGGCCACCCTGAGCACCGAAACGAAGAACTCAGCGCTGCACGCCGCTGCGGACAATCTGCTGCGGGACGCGGGCGCCATCCTCGAGGCGAACGCCGAGGACGTGGCGACCGCCAAGGCGGCGGGCACGCCGGACGCGATGCTCGACCGGCTGGCGCTGAACCCCAACCGCATCGACGGCATCGCGTCGGGACTGCGTCAGGTCGCGGGCCTACCCGATCCGATCGGTGAAGTGCTGCGCGGGCGCACGCTGCCCAACGGTCTGCAGCTGCGCCAGCAGCGGGTGCCGCTCGGCGTGGTCGGCATCGTCTACGAAGGCAGGCCGAACGTGACCGTCGACGCGTTCGGGCTGACGTTCAAGTCAGGCAACGCGGTGCTGCTGCGGGGCAGTTCCTCTGCGGCGCGGTCGAATGCCGCTCTGGTGAAGGCACTTCGCGACGCGCTGAATCTAGAGAACCGCAACATCGACACGGTGCAGCTGCTGCCAAGCGAGGACCGCGCGAGTGTCACGCATCTGATCCAGGCCCGCGGCCTCGTCGACGTCGTGATCCCGCGCGGGGGTGCGGGTTTGATCGACGCGGTGGTGCGCGACGCGATGGTGCCCACCATAGAGACCGGCGTCGGCAATTGTCATGTGTACGTGCATGAATCGGCCGATCTGGACGTGGCCGAGCACATCCTGCTGAACGCCAAGACCCGGCGGCCCAGCGTGTGCAATGCCGCCGAGTCGCTGCTGATCGACAGGTCGATCGCCGACCGGGCGGTGCCGCGGCTGACCAAGGCGCTGCAGGACGCGGGCGTGACGGTGCACACCGATCCGTCCGAGGAGGAGCTGCGCGCCGAGTTCCTGTCGATGGACATCGCGCTGGCGGTGGTTGACGGCCTCGATGCGGCGATCGAGCACGTCAACGAATACGGCACCGGACACACCGAAGCCATCGTCACGACGAATCTGGCTGCCGCCCAACGGTTCAGCGAGCGGGTGGACGCCGCAGCGGTGATGGTCAACGCGTCGACGGCGTTCACCGACGGCGAGCAGTTCGGCTTCGGTGCCGAAATCGGCATCTCCACCCAGAAGCTGCACGCCCGCGGACCGATGGGCCTTCCCGAATTGACGTCAACCAAGTGGATTGTGTGGGGAGACGGCCACACCCGCCCGGCTTAACAGGAGAAGATTTCGTGAGCGTCCCCGCGCGCCCTGCGCCGCTGTTCACCGACATCGACGATGTCGCGCGACGGCTGGCGGAAACCGGCTATCTGCCCGACACCGCAACGGCCACAGCGGTATTCCTCGCCGACCGGCTTGGCAAGCCGTTGTTGGTGGAGGGCCCCGCGGGCGTCGGCAAGACCGAACTCGCGCGGGCCGTGGCACAGTGCACCGGCTCGGGCCTGGTGCGGCTGCAGTGCTATGAGGGCGTCGACGAGGCGCGGGCGCTCTACGAGTGGAACCACGCCAAGCAGATCCTGCGGATCCAAGCCGGGTCCGGCGACTGGGACCAGACCAAGATGGACGTGTTCAGCGAGGAATTCCTGTTGTCGCGTCCGCTGCTGACCGCGATCCGGCGCACCGAACCGACGGTGTTGCTGATCGACGAGACCGACAAGGCCGACATCGAGATCGAGGGTCTGCTGCTCGAGGTGTTGTCCGACTTCGCGGTCACCGTGCCCGAACTCGGCACCATCACCGCCGAACGCCCGCCGTTCGTCCTGCTGACCTCCAACGCCACCAGGGAGCTGTCCGAGGCGCTCAAACGTCGATGCCTGTTCCTGCACATCGACTTTCCCGATCCCGACCTCGAACGCCGCATCCTGCTGTCGCGAGTTCCCGAGCTGCCCGAACACCTTGCCGCCGAACTCGTCAAGATCATCGGCGTGCTGCGTGGTATGCAACTCAAGAAGCTGCCGTCGGTGGCCGAGACCATCGACTGGGGCCGCACGGTGCTGGCCCTCGGCATGGACACCATCGACGACGAGGTGATCGCCGCGACGCTCGGCGTGGTGCTCAAGCATCAGTCCGATCAGATCAAGGCCTCCGGGGAGCTGAGGCTGAACTGATGGCCGCCCGACGCACCCGCCCGCCCCAGCCGCTGGCGCCCCACGGAATCCCCGGCCACCTGGTCGAGTTCGTCGAAGCGCTGCGCAAACAAGGGATCTCGGTCGGGCCGTCGGAAACCGTCGACGCGGGACGGGTGCTGTCCGTGCTGGGGTTGGGCGACCGTGAGGCGCTGCGCGAGGGCTTCGCCTGCGCGGTGCTGCGTCGCTCGGATCATCGCGACACCTACGACGCGATGTTCGACCTGTTCTTCCCTGCCGCGCTGGGCTCCAGGACCGTGGTGCTCGACGAGGACGACGAGCCCGACGACGATCAGGGTCTACCGCCCGAGGACATCGAGGCCCTGCGCGGGGCGCTGATCGACATGCTCAGCGAGAACGCCGATCTGGCCAACATGGACGAGCGACTGGCGGCGATGATCGCGCAGATCGTCGAGGCCTACGGCCGCTACCAATCCAGCCGCGGCCCGTCGTACTCGTCGTATCAGGCGCTCAAGGCGATGAGTCTGGACGACCTCGAGGGCAGGTTGCTGGCAGGCCTGCTGGCACCGTACGGCGACGAGCCGACGCCGACGCAGGAACAGATCGCCAAAGCCCTTGCCGCCCAGCGCATTGCGCAGCTGCGCAAGATGGTCGAGGCGGAGACCAAGCGGCGCACCGCCGAGCAGCTGGGCCGCGACCACGTGCAGATGTACGGCGTGCCTCAGCTCGCCGAGAACGTCGAATTCCTGCGCGCCTCAGGCGAACAGCTGCGCAACATGCGTCGGGTGGTTCAGCCGCTGGCACGCACCCTGGCCACGCGGCTTGCCGCACGACGGCGGCGGTCCCGCGCCGGGGAG
>DATJIX010000448.1:0-14472 GCA_035492865.1 Mycobacterium sp.
CCAACGGCACCTTCACTTACACGCCGACCGAGGACGCGCGGCATGCGGCGGCGGCACCGGGCGCCGACCCTGCCACCAAGATCGATCCCGTCGTCATCACCGTGACGGACGGCTACGGCGGCATGACCACCGTCTCCGTCAATCTTCCAGTGACGCCGTGGGGCAACACGGCTCCCACCAACGCCCACGGGGACCCCGGGAACCCGAACATGGCCATCGGTGAAGTCAGGGGCACGCTCCACGCCGACGACGCAGAGGGCGACAGCCTGACCTACGTCCTCGCCGAAGCGCCGAGCAAGGGCATCGTCAACATCGACCCGAGCGGAACGTTCAGGTACGTACCGAATGTCGAAGCCAGATGGGGTGCAGCGACGACTTCGGATCCCGATACTGACAGCTTCTCCGTGACCGTGAGCGACGGCAACGGCGGCTCAACGACCTTCGACGTCAGCGTGACGATCGCGCCGCCGGATCCGTCGACGGCGGCTGTCGACCAGCGCGGTACGACGGTGGCGGTGAACGTTCAGGAGATGTACTTCTACACCCAGGCTCAGACCGATCGGGCGCTCGACCTGTTGAAGGCGGACGGTGTTGACTCGGTCCGAATCCTGATCCCGTGGAAGGGTGTCGAGGCGTCGAACGATGTCTGGACCTGGTCGGCCGTCGACCGCATGGTCAACTCCGCGAATGCGCGCAACATGTCGGTGATCGGCATCCTGAACAGCCCGCCCGATTGGGCCATGGTGCCGGGGTCACCGTCCCTCGGTGGGCCCCCCGCGGACCCGGCGGAGTATGCGGAATTCGCGAGCATGGTCGCCACGCGATACGCAGGCAAGGTGGATGCCTACGAGGTGTGGAACGAGCCCAACTACTACGTATTCTGGCAACCCACGCCGGATGCGGCGGCCTACACCGAGATATTGAAGGCCGCTTATACGGCGATCAAGACCGCCGATCCGAATGCCGTTGTCGTCGCGGGCGGGATCGCTGCCACCCCGGACAACGGCACTCAGATGGTCGATGCGGTCCGGTACGTCACCGAGATGTACGAGGCGGGCGCCGCAGGCTACTTCGACGCACTGTCGTTCCACCCGTACAACTACTACGTGAAGTTCTCGCAGGGCGGCGGTATGCCGACGTCGCCGTTGACGATGGTCAATGCGATTCACGATGTGATGGTCGCGAACGGCGATGGCAATAAGAAGATCTGGGCCACCGAATACGGCGAGCCGTCGTCGTTGGGCGGAGACGCGGTGCAAGCCGCGTATATCAGCGACTTCCTGCGCACCTGGCGGGATCTCGGCTACGCCGGTCCGGCGTACATTCACACCGTCCGTGACTACTTCTCGTTGGATCCCATCGCCGCGTCGTTCGGGATATACAACCAAGACTGGACGCCGAAACCTGCCGCCGACGTCATCGAGGCCGTGATCGACGAGAACGATGCGTTCCTGGCGGGCGGCGGCGGAATCGAACTCTAGGCCGGTGTGAGTCTGACCCGCATGTGCGCGGGCCCGCGCAGCGAGCTGTTGGTCGACCAGCGCGTCTCACCGACAAGCTCAATCCGGTCGACGCGTGTGACAAGCTCGCGCAGCACCGCGTCAGCCTCCATGCGGGTCAAATGAGCGCCGAGGCATAGGTGTGCGCCGAAACCAAAGGCAATGTGCTGATTGGGATTTCGATCGATCCGATAGATGTCCGGTTCGTCGAACGCCTGCGGATCGCGGTTGGCCGCGCCGAACGAAAGCAGCACGCGCGCACCGGCGGGGATCGTGACATCGCCGACGGCGTAGTCCGTTCGAGCGGTCCGGTAGAGGTTCTGCACCGGCGACGAATAGCGCAGCTGCTCCTCGATCGCCATCGGGATCAGTGTTTGGTCGGACCGAATTCGCTGGTAGGCGTGCGGCTCTCGCGCGAGAGTATCGAACATGCCGCCGAGAAGGTTTGTCGTCGTCTCGTTGCCGGCGAGCAGCAACAACATCGCGAAATAGAACAGCTCGTCCTCGGTGATGCTGCCGGCCTCGTTCTTGGCCAGCAGCCTGCCGAGGATCGTGTCCGAACCCTTCAGGCCGCCAGCCTTGAACTGCCGGTGGAAGTAGCGATAGATGGACCGCGAGCCGCTGACCGAGCCCGCCAGCTTGCCGACCCCGCGGCGCGACAGCGCCAGATCGGTCACCTGGACGGCGGCCTCCGACCAGCGCCGGAACTCGTCGACATCGCTGTCGGGAACGCCAAGCATGTGCGCGATCAGCCGCATCGGCATCGGCACCGCCAACCGCTGCACCACGTCGCAACCGGGGTTGTCCAACACATCGCCGACGAGCTCGGCGGCGAGCCCGTCGATCATCGGCCGCCACGCGTCCAGCGCCACTTTGGTGAACGCGGGCAGGATCTGGCGGCGCATCTGCGCATGCCGCTCGCCGTCGGTGGTGATCAGGATCGGCAGCGAGAACTTCGTCCTGGTAACGCCGTCGGCACTCGAGAGCGCGGCGTCGGCACGCGCAGCGGCCCGCACATCTTCGAGACGACTGAGGATCCAGACAGACCGCTTGGGGTTGTACTGCACTCGCGCCCCGTCGTGCAGTCGCCGATAGGCCGCGTGCGGGTGTGCGGCGGTGGCCGAATCCAGCGGGTCGTAGGTGGTGGTCTCGGCGCCGATCGGGACGCGATGGGCATGCCAGCGAGCGCGGACGCCCGAAACCGCGTTGATTCGGGCCGCTGTGCCAAGCGGCTTGACCAGCGAGCCCGCAAACTGAACGTTCTGGCTGAGGGTCATCGTCTCACCCCCTTCGAGTACTATTACGGACAAAACCGTAACGGTTGTGGGTGTAAACAACAAGGGGCTGGCCATGGAGATGACCATCGACGAGTTGGCTCGTCGCGTCGACATGACCGCGCGCAACATCCGGGAGTGGCAGACCATGGGTGTGCTGCCGCCGCCTGGGCGCCGGGGGCGGGTCGGGATTTACACCGACGATCACATGGCCCGCATCGAACGCATCAAAGCACTTCGCGCCCAGGGTTTTCCGCTCGAGGTCATCCGCAGGATGCTGGAGCGGTCGGCCGAGTCGGCGCCCGATGTGCGCCGGCTGACGTCCGAAGTGTTCGATCCGGCGAATCCGACCACCTCGATGGAGCTCAAGCGGGCAGACCTGGCGGACAAGCTCGGCCGCGACGCGGAACGGCGGCTGGCCGCATGTGGGTTGGTGCAGGTGGTCGACGACGAGTTGGTGCTCATCACCGACACGTCGACGTTCGACTATGTGGAGAAGCTCGTGGCGATCGGTATGCCGCTGGCCAAGGTGGCCAAGGTGCTGACCGAGATGGCCGACCACCACGCGGCGAGCGTGCGGGCGTTGGTCGGCCTATACCGCGAAGAAGTGTGGAAGCCGTTCGTCAGATCAGGTCTGCCGACAGAGGAGTGGCACGCCATCGCCGACAAGACCAGTCAATTACGGCCGCTGGCAATCGGTCTCGGCATTCAGGTGTTCCGCCGCGCGATCGACGAGGTCGTGGGCAAGGTCGCCGCCGAAGAGGCCGCCAAGCTCGACGATCACAAGCCGTCGTAGACCCTCTTGTAGTACGACGACATGAACCTTGGCCCGATCAGGCGCATCGTGCCGACCCCGATCAGGCCGACGAGATTCTTCGGGCTTTGCTCCCACACCCCGTGTACCGCGCTGCCACCCTCGGCCCGCGGTGTCGCGGTCAAGCTCATGTAGCTGCCCGCTTTCATGGCTTCACCCTCGACGACCGTCAGCGTCACAGAACCGGGAGTCGACCAGTCGTAGTGCCATTTCGCCCAGACCTTCGGGAAGTCTTGGCCCTCGCGAATGTCGGCCTCGGTCTCACCGACGTGGTACACCTCGAACGACTTGGCCGACATCGCGGGCCAGCGGTGCACTCGGTTGGGGGAGAAGTCGGTCATCACCTCGATGACCTGGTCTGGCGTCGCGGTCGTCACGAAGTCGAATTCGAACTTGGTGCGCACCGGCAGAACGTATCAGCGGTGTCGGCCCCCGGATGGCAGGCTCTCGTCGTGGCCATACCGATGCCGCCGATCGTGACGCGGCACCGAATGCATAGCTATCAACCGCCTCGGGGCGAGGAGTCTGACGTCAGTTTTTGACGTATTCGAAAACAACCTGATGGTGGCGCTGGACGCATACAGTCGAGGAAGTTCACCGCGTGCCGACGTCTGACGTGCAGGAAACATCGCACAGTAGCTGATCCGCTGGGAGGGAGTGGTTCGTGAGTCTGTGGATGGTCAGCCATATCCCGCCGCTGTTGCTCCTCATCTTGCTTGTGCTCGTCATCGCCGGGGGAGCGGTGCTCATCCAGCGAATTGTGCGGGGCTGTTTTCCACAGCTGAGGCAGGACGCCCACAACGATGTGACGAAATTCGCCTACGGCGTCATCGGCTTCGTCTACGCGTTCTTCATCGGTTTCGTGGTGTCGGCGATGTGGGGTCAGATCGGAAACGCGGATGCCAAGGCGCGGATAGAAGGCGCCGCCGGTGTGCAATTGGCCAAGGACATGCGAGTGTTTGACAAGACCGATCGTGACCGCCTCAGCCAGAGCTTGATTGACTTCGAGAATGCCGCGTTGACCGAGTGGCCCTTGGCCGCAAGCGGCCAGGCCTATCCCGAAGCGGACCAAGCCCTTCAACGTCTGTACGACGCTTACATTCAGATCAAGCCGCAGAACCAGGCCCAAACGACTTTTCTCGGCACAGCATTCACGAACCTCGACAAGATCAGCCAGGCGCGGACGGAACGGGTACTTCAGGCCCGCACCGACATCGGGCCGCCCTGGTCGTTGTGGGCGGTCATCTTTCTGACCAGTGGACTGGTTCTCGGGTGCGCGATCATCTATGGCGTCGAAAAGCCCGCTATGCACTATCCGATGGTTGCGACCGTGGGCGTGCTGGTCGCGGCGAATTTCTTCCTCGTCCTGCAGCTCGCACACCCATATGTCGGCGAGATGGCGACGTCTCCGGAGCCGCTGCGCGAGGCCGTCCACGTCCTGACGGCGTCCTATTGAGGGGCCGGGTTTGAGGGCTTTGTCGTACGAACGTAGGGATTCACCCGATTCCTTGGCGTGCCCTGTGGGTCAAACTTAAGGAGTGGACCGGGACCCGCGTGGGGGAGGCGGGCCTGGTTTCACATTCACACCATCTGTTTCATTCCGTCGCAGCTCGACATGCGATTGAGCTTGGGAAGGGCATCTGCCACGATCCGCAAATCGAGGTGCCCTTCCCTTCGGTGAATTCCGTTTCGCTACAGCGACGCTGCCATCGGTAGCTCGGCGCGTAGGCGTTCGGCGTCCTGGCCGGGGGGTGCGCCGAACAGGCGGCGATACTCGCGGTTGAACTGCGACGGACTGTCGTACCCGACACGATGCCCGACTCCTGCGATGTCACCTGGGTTTGCGACCAGTAGCGAGCGCGCGTACTGCAGGCGGATGCGCTTCTGAAATTGCAAGGGGCTCATGGCCGTCACCGCGCGGAAATGACGATGAAACGCCGACGCGCTCATACCGGACAGTCGAGCAAGGTCATCGATGCGCATCGGCTCGGCGTAGTTGTCGCGAATCCAGGCGATCGCGCGGCTGACGTGTGACAGGTCGCTGTCGGCCACGCCGATCTGGCGCACCGTCTCTCCCAGCGGGCCGGTGAGGAGGCGCCAGAGGATCTCCTGCCCGATCAGCGGCGCGAGCACCGGCGCGTCGGCCGGATGGTCGAGGAGCCGCAACATGCGCGCGACGGCATCGAGGAGGTGGGCCTCGGCCCTGTCGGTTGCGATTGCGGGACCGGCGGGCGTGCCACGCGACCATCGGCCCGGCGCCGTCTGCAACAACAGCGCGGCGATGGCGGCCGGACGCAGTACCAGGCCCATCCCGAGCGCTCGGCCGGTCCCGTCCGTGTCGACCCAGTTACCGGTGACCGGAAGGTTCGCGGTGATGGCGAGGCAATCGCCGCGGCCGTATTGGATCAGTCGGTCGCCGAGCATGAGGCGCTTTCCGCCTTCGGCCATGACCACCAGCAGCGGTTGGGTCTGCGAGTACTCAGGCGTCGCGGGTGTGGTCGGAACATCGCAGAGCAGCAGTCCATCGATCGGGGTCAGGAGGTCGGGCCGGGCATGGGCCGCGATGCGGTCGCGGATCTCGTCGAGTTGGTCCGAGGCGGTGCGCACCTCTCCACCAGACCACGTGCGATACACGATCGGGCTGGTTTCGGCAGGATTGTGCAAGAGGTAGGCGGGATCTGTCTACCGTCTTGCTGGGTGTTCGCGATTCGATGGTTCACACAACCCAGCGAACAGGAGCAGATTCATGCCACTCGATCACTACCGCACACTCGGCAGGTCCGGGCTGCGGGTAAGCCCATTCGCCCTCGGCGCGATGACTTTCGGCGAGGACCCGGGCGCTGCAGGCAGCAGTGTCGAGGAGTCCGAGAAGATCCTCGGGACCTATCTCGATCTCGGCGGCAACTTCATCGACACCGCCAACTTCTACACCAACGGACACTCGGAGAAGATCCTCGGCGACTGGTTCACCGCGCATCCGGGCCAACGCGACCACGTCGTCGTGGCGTCGAAATTCTTCTGCAACATGTTTCCCGGAGACCCGAACGGCGGCGGCGCGGGCCGCTCGTCGATCATCGCCCAACTCCACCAGACCCTGCGCCGCCTGCAGACCGACTATCTCGACGTGTACTGGCTGCACAACTGGGACCGCAACACCCCGATCGAGGAAACCATGCGCACACTCGATGATCTGGTGCGGGCGGGCAAGATTCGCTACGTCGGGTTCTCGAACACGCCGGCGTGGGTGACCGCACAAGCGCAGACCACCGCGATGCTGCGCGGGTGGACGCCGTTGATCGCGTTGCAGGTCGAGTACTCGCTGCTGGCCCGCACAGTTGAGGGCGAGCTGGCACCGCTGGCGCAGGAACACGGCATGGCACTGGTTCCCTGGGGTCCGCTCAAGGGTGGCTTCCTCTCGGGGAAATACCGGCGGGACGGCGAGGTCGCCGACTCTGAGCGCGCCGCCTTCATCGGCGGCCCCAACGACAAGGAGTTCGACGTCATCGACGCGGTTGCGAAGATCGCCGAAGAACACGAAACCACCTCTGCTGCAGTCGCTTTGGCATGGCTGCTGGCGCGGCCGCAAACAGTCGTGCCGATCATCGGTGCTCGACGGCTCGATCACCTGCACGGCAACCTCGCCGGTTTGGATGTCTCGCTGACTCCAGATCAGCTGCGCGTCCTCGATGAGGTGTCGGCACCCAGGCTCGGCTATCCGGCAGACGTGAACGGGCAGACCCGGACGATGCTGCAGTTCGCAGGGACGACCGTGGACGGCGAATCGTCGACGGTGTATCCGCCTCTACTTGCCAGCGACGTTCGGTACTAAGCCGTCAGAACGGCGGCGGCGGCAACGGGATCGGCGGTCCCTGGAAGGTCGGCCCAGGGATCGTCCCCAACGGGATCGACGGTCCGGGAATCGACGGCAACGGGATCGACGGCGCCTGCGGCCCCCCTCCAAGAGGGATCGACGGCAACGGGATCGACGGCAGGCCGAGTGACAGCCCGACCGGAACCGACACCTGAACGGGTGACGGAAGTTCGATCGGCGGAGGTGGCGGCACGTCCGGCAGGTCGAGTCCGTTCAGCGGCCATGGCAATCCGTTGTCGCGCACGGGTTGCACCTGGACGGGCTGGGCCTGCTGATCCTGCTGCTGCTGATTGTCGCGGTCCGGGGTGACGGGATCGACTGCCGCGGCCTGTTCAGTGGTCTCCTGGGGAGCGGCGGGATCGGCGGCCGCGAAACCGGCGCCGGGAAGCAATCCGGCAAGGCTCACCGCGCCTCCGACCGTTGCACCGGCCACGATGAGCCTCAAGTTCAAGATCACTCCTAGAGTCGACTTCGCTCACAATACGGCCACCAGAGCCGAATGTCGCTGCGGCCAGAGTGATTTCGACTGCATCACGCTGCGTCAATAATCGCCCGGGACTCGCCGGGCAACCCAGCGGAACCCGCACAACGCCGACAGACCTCGGGGCTAGGGCGGCGACCGGTCAAGACGGCAAAGACTGCGGTCAGTGCTGGAAATCTCAAAAGGCCTCCGGGCGGCGGGGTGGGATGCCGCCCGGAGGCCGTGCCTGTCGGTCAGAGCAGACCGAGCAGCTCGAGGTCGGTGATGTACTTGACGATCACCGGCGCGGTGACATGCGGGATGTCCTTGTCCGGCCCGATCTTGTTGTCTTGCACCGCTGCCCGGAAGTGGTCAGCCGGTGCGAGCGAGCCGTTGATCGGACGTTCGGGCTCCTGGTAGTTGTGCAGCAGCGGTAGCAGGGATGCTTGGCGCTGCTTGTCGGGCAGCGAGCGCAGCGCCGTCTCGAACCGCGCCAACCAGTCGGCATAGCCGGGCACGCGGCTGATCTGGTAACCGGCCTCGACCAGCCAGTCGACGAAGGTGTCCATGCTGATGCCGTCGTCGTACGGGTTCATCACGTGGTAGGTCTCGAACCCCGCAACCACGCTGGCGCCGATCGTCGAGATCGCGTCGGCGATGAATTCCACTGGGAGCCCGTCAAAGTGGGCGCGCTGCCGACCGCCGTTCGCATCGAGTTCGTAGAACGAGCCGGGTGCGATCCCGGTAGCCACCAGCGACAACATCATCCGGGTGAACATGTCCGGCACGTTGAGCTGCCCGGCGTAGGTGGTGTCGGCCAGGATCATGTCGCACCGGAACACCGACACCGGCAGACCGTACAGGTCATTGGCCTTGCGAAGGAGCACCTCGCCTGCCCACTTGCTGTTGCCATAACCGTTGGCGTAGCTGTCGCTGACCTTGCGGGTCGGGCTCATCTGCCGCACGTCGGTCTCTTCGACGAACTTGCCCGGCTCGATCTGATCACCGACACCGATCGTGGAGATGTAGGTGTACGGCTTGATCCGAGTCGTCAGGGCGATGCGGATCAGCTCGGCGGTGCCCACGACGTTCGGCCCGAACAGCTCGCTGTACGGCAGCACGTGGTTGACGAGCGCGGCGGGGTCGACGATCAGGTCGACGGTGTCGGCCAGCCGCTGCCAGGTGGCGTCGGCAAGCCCGAGGTTCGCCTCACCCTTGTCGCCGGCGAGCACCTCGAGATGATCGGCGGCCAGTGCCCGATAGTGCTCGAGCAGCTGTGGATCCCCGCTGTCGAACGTCGCGTCCAGTCGCTGCCGGGCGGTCTCGTCGTCCTTCGCGCGGACCAGGCAGATCACCTTGCCGTCAACCAGATTCATCCGCTCCAGCCACTGCAGTGCCAGATAGCGGCCAAGGAAACCTGTTGCACCGGTCAGTAATACGGTACGGACTTCCTGACCGGCTTTGGGAAGCGACAATGCCGCCGCCAGTGTCGTCTCGTCGAGGAACTTGTCCAGCGTCAGATCCCGCGCATGAACCTCTGTCGCGTCGCGGCCGTGCACCGAGTCGTAGGTCGGCCGCTTGGCCCCGCCTGCCCGCTGTGAGTCGATGTATGCGGCGATCGACGCGAGGTCGTTGGCTGGGCTGACGACGACGCCCACCGGCACGTCGACGTCGAAGATCTCGCGCAGCAGGTTGCCGAAGGTCAACGCCGACAAGGAGTCGCCACCGAGTTCGGTGAACGCCGCGTCGGGCGCGACATCGGCGGACGCCGCGCCAAGCAGGGCTCCGGCCGCACGGCTGACCGTCTCCAAGGTCGGCCGGTTGGCGCCGTCCCTGCGAAGCGCGCGCAACACTTCGGCCTGACCGTCGGCCAGATCGCTGTAGAGCTGCTCGAGCGCGGGACCGTAGTGCTCCTTGAGCTTGGGCCGGGCCACCTTGCGAATTCCGGTCAGCAGGCCGTTCTCCAACGTGAAAGGTGTTGTCTCGACGATGAAGTCCCGTGGAATCTCGTACGACTGCAGACCTGCTTCACGAGCGATGCTCTGCAACGCGTCGCTCAGCAGCGGCTTGACCGCCGCGACGTCACCGCCGACGCTTTCGAGCGCGTCTTCGGTGGGAACGATCACCGCGAGCAGGTACGACCGGGCGCTGTTGCCGTAGACGAAGATCTGCCGCACCGACGGGTGGCCCCCATACGCCGCCTCCAACTTCGAGACGGTGACGAACTCGCCCTGCGACAGCTTCAGCACGTTGTTGCGCCGGTCCACATAGATCAACTGGTCGGGTCCGATTTCGGCCATCACGTCGCCGGTGTGGTACCAGCCGTCGGCGTCGAACAATTCGGCGGTCACCTCGGGCCGCTTGTAGTACCCGGGGATCAGATCCGGTGTCTTGACCAACAATTCGCCACGGGGATGCGGACGATCTGTACCGAAGTATCCGAGGTCGGGCACATCTATGAGCTTGTAGTCGGTGACTGGTGGCCGCTTGATCTTGCTGTCGAGAAGGATGATGCCGTCCTCCGTCGAGCCGTATACCTCCGTCAACGGGATGTCGAGGAAATCTTCGACCCATGTGCGGAGCTCGGGTGAGATCGGCGCCGAACCCGTCAGCGCCGAGAACTGGCGTCCGCCAATGAGTTTCTCACGCAACTCGGCCATCACCTGATGTTCGACGGCGTCGCGGTCGCCGTCGGTCCACCGGTGATCGACCTGGCTCTGCAACTCCTGGAAGAGCATCTCCCAGATGCGCGGAACGAAATCGAGCCTCGTCGGGCGGACGAGCGCGAGGTCGTCGAGCAGGGTCGACAGATCGCTGCGGGCGGCGAAGTAGGCTGTTCCGCCTGCGCCGAGCGTCGAGTACAGAATGACCCGTCCCATGATGTGGCTGATCGGCATGAAGCTCAGGCTGATCGCGGGCAGCTTGCCGTCCGGGTCCCAGTCCGGGCTGAACCAGCCTCGGAAACAGTTGGCCATCAAGCGGTCGGTGTACATCGCGCCCTTGGGGGTTCCGGTCGAGCCGGAGGTGTAGATCAGCAGGCGCAGAGCCTCGTTGTCACCGCCCACGATGCCCGGTCCGTCGGTGTGAGCGGGGGCTTGGTCGATGACGTCATCGAGGGACTCGACCGTAACGTGGCGCTCGGCCAGTTGCGCCGCTGCGGATTCCAGTGCCTCGCGGTGGTCGTCGACCTGAGGGTGAAAGTCGAACACCACCAGCCGCTTCGGAGTGTGCGCGGTGAGCGCGAGTTCGACGGCGTCGTCGAGGTGGTCGACGCTGGCGATGATCGCGACCGGTTCGGTCTCGACCAGGATCGGGTGCAGCTGTGGCACGGGCGCACTGGTCTGCAGAGGAACCGCGATGGCCCCCGCCAGCGACAGCGCCATGTCCACGATCGCGTAGTCCGAACTGGCGAAGCCGAGCGTTGCCACCCGGTCGCCGGGTCGGACGGGGTTGTCGGCCAGTGCGTCGGCGAGCGCGCGCACGCGAGCCCAGGTCTCGCGGTAGGTCAGGGTGTCGAAGCGGGGCTGCAACTCGGCGATGGTGCGGCCGGCTGTGTCGGTGACGAAGTCCACGGCGCGCTGGCCCAGCGCGGGCCGGTCGGCGTAACCGTCGAGCACCGTCCGGATCACGTCGGTGAGTAGCAAGCCGGGATCGTCGATGGCGGCGGCGACCGTTGGGTCGGGTCGCGCCGCAACGAGCTGCGGGTCGCTCGAGGTCAACTTCTCGAATCGACCCTGTCGGCGTGCTTCACGATCAGTCGCGGAAGTTGACATACCAAGATCTCCTTAGACAAATAAGCAATCGAGTTTTGGAACGAATGGTCCTCTACCAAATACATGTGCGTTGGGGCGGCCAGTTATTCCTGGGAATCTGCTGTCAGCACTCGCGGGTCGTGAAAACGTGGCAGCCGACCATCGTGAAACTGCCTGCTGGCCACAGAGTTTCAGCTGCCTCCGGCGCGCAACCGGCAGGTACCGGCATGGGGTGACGTTCATCACTGGAGGAGAAGCTCCTTTGGAGTGGTGGAGTTTCACTTTCAAATCTGCGCCGAATTGCGCGGCGCAGTCATTGGCGCTGGCAGTCATTGCGCGCTACCGGCTAGCCGGTAGCGCGGAGGTTGTCCGGATCTCGACAGCCCGCTCACACCGAACTGCGAGCGAGTCGCGGTAGACGTCAATCCAGACGACCTAGACGAAGGGACCGCAGCAATGGACACCGAAACCGTCGACCGCCAGTTCGGCGCGCTGCAGCAGCAGGCACAACAGACTGCGTCATTGATCGCAGCACTTGCGGACAAGCTGTCGACAGCGGCTGCCGCCGGTGACGTCAACGCCCGCGAATGGGGATTGGATCTCAAGGAGATCGCGTTGGCGATCCGAGACGAGCAGACCACCACAACGGGACTGCTGCAGGCGATTCACGCTCTCGTCGACAACCATGTGAACGCCGCGGCGCCACTCGCGCCTGCGACGGCCGCCACGTACAGCCAACCGCCGCAGTATCAGCCCGGCTATCCGCAGCCCACGCAGGGCGGCGGCGGGCTACAGCGATTCCTCGGAGGCAGGTTCGGTCAGGCGATCGTGACCGGTGCGGGCATCGGCATCGGCGACGACATCGTCAACTCGATTTTCGACCGGCTCTGAGCCTGCCGCAGAATCGGGCAGGCCCAGAGCTCGGTCTATGCGCAGCGCAGCGGGTGGAACAGATCGAAAAGCGGTCCGGCACAAGGCCCGACCCATCCTGGCGGTGGCGCCCAGCCGGGTGGGGGGTACCAGCCGGCGGGCGGGACCCAGTCCGGTGGCGGTGCCCAGCCGATAGGGGGTGCCCAGCCCGGAGCCGGGTAGCCGTCGTTCCAGCCGGGACCCCACTCCGGGTGATGCCAGTCGCCAGGGTGTGGCCTGCCGGGGCCGTAGGGTCCCCAGTCGGCCGATGCGACGGGCGCGAAGGCGAGGCCGACCGCGAGTGAAACTCCGGCCGCCGCTGTAGCGAGTGCGCGTGGCGATGTTTTTCGTAGCATCGAGGTGCTCCCTTCGTTTCTATGCAGTGCAAGGCATCTCGACGTTAAGTCGGTTGCTTGGGAGTCCGAACCGTGTGCGCTTCAGGTGTGCTGTGACCGGCGAGAGCCGCTGTGTGTGCTGTTCGGTGTTGATGGGAGTCGACTGCGATGGTCACCGAAAGCGCGCAACCGGTCGTTAGGTCAAGTCATGAACAAGCACACGCTCCGACTTGCAGCGGGCCTCCTCGGCGCGAGCGCCGCGATTACGATGGGCGCGCTGTCCGCGGGCGCTACCCAAGCGCAGCCAAACACCGCCGTACCCGAACATTTCGGCGGGCCGGTCTACACCAGCGTGTACGACCCACCGGCAAGCCTCGGCATGCCGACGCTGTCGAGTTCGGCGACGGCCTCACCGGCACCGATGAATGCGTCAAGCTGAGTCGGCTGACGCTCGCGCAAATTCGTTAGTTAGGTTGCTGAATTACCCCACCGCGACCGTGACGGGCGAGGAATCGACCCGCCTCTAGTCGACCTACCGTGCGCCTCAGCAAATCCAGCAAATCTGGGGTACTTGAACACGAGAGCAAATTAGACGGCCAACATGGGTTCGTCGCCTCATCGAGCGACCCCAATTCGCTGCCCCACGGTAGCCCATAGCCAGTTCACAGCTTTGAACAGCTATGTTGACGAGCTCGTCGAATTCTGAAAGATTACTGATGGAGCTTATTTACGTCGTTGCACGCACGTTCGGCTGGGTGAGATTTCCATAGAGCAAACCCGGATCAGGTGTGCAGCGAGCAGGCGTCCGGACGGGTAGCGATGGAAGGCGGCGGCCGTGGCATGCGCTAGGGCGGGACACAGCAGGTACATAGGACGCGTCGGGGCCTTGGCCGTCGTGCTGGGCATCGGGACTGCGATCGGCGCGCCCGCAGGGTTGGCGTGGGCGTCGCCCACCGAATCCACCGCTTCGTCGGCGACGTCCGACACGAGTTCCAATTCGAAGACGACCGAATCGACGGCGGCCCAAGAGTCAGAGGGTCAGAAGACCGACTCGTCATCGACGACGGATTCGACCACCAAAAGCGACGACGAGAAGTCCGACGACGAGCAGACCGACCAACCCGTCAAGAAGAAGAAATCGTCGACCACGCACCGGACGCAACACGAGCCGAACACCAACGCCGCGAACGCAACTCGTACCGCTACCTCGCGACCGGCGAACCGGACTGTAAAGCCCGCGAAGACGGCCGAATCGACCTCGAAGGCCAACCCTTCGGCTACCGACCAACAGGATTCGGCCGCGGCCGCCACCACGCCGTCGGCAACGACCACGCCGTCATCGGCCACGGCCACGGCCACATTGGCATCGCCGGAACCGTCCCAGCCCAAGACAACGACGTCGCCGATCAGCGCCCTCGTGACCAACCTGGTGTCGTCCGTCCTCGGAGTAGGCTCCGGCGGTTCGACGGAGTCGCCGTTGGCATGGGTGTTCCTCGCCGCCGCGCGCAGGCAGGTCGGTGCGACAGAGGAAACGGAACCAACAACAGAAGTGGCGGCG
>DATJIX010000449.1:0-11022 GCA_035492865.1 Mycobacterium sp.
CGGCGCACTCATGCACGGACCGACGTTCATGGCCAATGCGCTGGCATGCGCCGTCGGGGTGGCGGCGGTGCAACTGCTGCTGGAACAGGATTGGCGCACAACGGTTTCCGGGATCGAGGCGGGCCTGCGGGAAGGGCTGGCCGAGGCCGCCGCGCTGCCAGGGGTAGCCGATGTGCGGGTGCTCGGTGCCATCGGCGTCATCGAGATGAACCAGCCCGTCGACCTGCGTATCGCGACGCCGGTGGCGCTGCGGCGTGGCGTCTGGCTGCGCCCGTTCCGCAACCTGATCTATGTGATGCCGCCCTACATCTGCACGCCCGACGAGATCGGTCAGATCACCTCGGCGATGGTCGACGTCGCCCGTGCGCTAACCTGAACACCGTTCAAGTCCGTCGGAAGGTGGTCAGGTGACGAGGGTCGGTCTTTCCCCGCTGGCCTGGCTCGACGACGTCGAGAAGCAGCGGCGCGCGGCCGGATTGCGTCGATCCCTGCGCACGCGCCCGCCCGTCGGTGCCGAACTCGACCTTGCGTCCAACGACTACCTCGGGCTCTCGCAGCACCCCGCCGTGATCGAAGGCGGCGTCGACGCGCTACGCACCTGGGGCGCAGGCTCGACCGGATCACGGCTGGTCACCGGCAACACCGAACTGCACGAGGGCTTGGAGACCGCGCTCGCGACCTTCGTCGGCGCCGAGTCGGCGCTGGTCTTCTCGTCCGGCTACACCGCCAATCTCGGTGCGGTGGTGGCGCTGTCCGGGGCGGGCTCGGTCCTGGTGTCCGATGCGCTGACCCACGCGTCGCTGGTGGACGCCTGCCGGCTGTCCCGGGCCCGCGTCGTCGTCACGCCGCACCGCGACCTGTCGGCCGTCGAGGCCGCGTTGGCGGGGCGCGACGAAGAGCGTGCGGTCGTGGTGACCGACTCCGTGTTCTCCGCCGACGGGGTGATGGCGCCCCTGCGTGCCCTGCACGACGTGTGCCGGCGGCATGGCGCGCTGCTGATCGTCGACGAGGCGCACGGCCTCGGGGTGCGGGGCTGCGGCGGGCGTGGGCTGCTGCACGAAGTCGGCCTCGCGGGCGCGCCGGACGTGGTGATGACGACGACGCTCTCGAAGGCGCTCGGCAGCCAGGGCGGCGTGGTGCTCGGACCCGCCGCGGTGCGGGCGCACCTGATCGACGCGGCGCGACCGTTCATCTTCGACACCGGGCTGGCGCCTGCGGCGGTGGGCGCGGCGTTGGCCGCATTGCGGGTGTTGACCGACGAACCCTGGCGAGCACAGGCCGTGCTGGATCACGCAGCCACACTTGCTGAGATCTGCGGTGTGCCCGAACGTCCGGATTCTGCGGTGGTGTCGGTGATCCTCGGTGAGCCCGAGGTGGCGTTCGCGGCGGCGGTGGCGTGTCTGGATCGGGGTGTCCGGGTCGGCTGCTTCCGTCCGCCGACCGTTCCCGCCGGTACGTCGCGGCTGAGGCTGACGGCGCGCGCGTCGTTGTCGAACGACGAAATGGCTTTGGCCCGAGAGGTTCTCACCGAAGTGCTGTCGTGAGCATCCTGATTGTCACGGGCACCGACACCGGCGTCGGCAAGACGGTGGCCACCGCGGCGCTTGCCTGTGCCGCGCGGTTGGCCGGCGTCGACGTCGCAGTGTGCAAACCCGTGCAGACCGGCAGCCCCCGCGACGATGACCTCGCCGAGGTGGCGCGACTGTCCGGAGTGACCGCGTTGTACGGCACGTGGCGCTATCCGGAACCGCTGGCGCCCGCGGCTGCCGCTGCGCGGGCGGGCCTGGCGCTGCCGACGCGTGACGAGTTGGTGGGTTCGGTCGCATCGGTCGACGCGAAGCTGACGCTGGTCGAGGGCGCGGGTGGGCTGTTGGTGGAGTTGGGGGAGGGCGGCGTGACGCTGCGTGACCTCGCTCGTGAGCTCGCCGCGCCGGTGCTCGTCGTCGTTTCGCCAGGCTTGGGCACGCTGAACCACACCGCGCTCACGCTGGAAGCGCTTGCCGCTCAGAATATTCCATGCGCCGGGTTGGTGATCGGCGCATGGCCGCGCGAACCGAATGTGGCGGAGCTGGGCAATCGCGACGTGCTTGGCCGGCTGGCCGACGTGCGCGCGGTGCTCCCTGCCGGTGCGGGCGCGCGCGGCGCTGCGGAATTCGAGGCGATGAGCGGGGCCGCGTTCGACGCGCAGTGGGTCACGAACCTGGCAGGCTGATGGTCCACTCCGTCGAGCTGATCTTCGACCGCCACACAGAGGATGCGGTCCGGCTCATCTGGGATGGGCTGCGCGAGGCCGGGATTCCGAGCCAGGCGCCCGCAAGCCGACCGCATGTCACGCTGACCGTGGCCGAGCGTATCGACCCCGAGGTGGATGCGTTGCTCGTGTCGCTCGGTGGCCGATTTCCGCTGCCGTGTGTCATCGGTGCGCCGCTGCTGTTCGGCAGGGGTCAGCTGATCCTCACCCGATTGATAGTGCCTACCGCGGAGTTGATCGCGGTGCACTCCGAGGTGCATCGGCTCTGTGCGCCGCACACGTCGCCGGGGCCGATGGCGAACTCGGTGCCCGGGCACTGGACCGGTCATGTGACGTTGGCGCGGCGGGTGACACCCGCACGGTTGGGAAAGGCGCTGCGGATCGCGGGCAGGCCGTCGGAGATCCTCGGCACTTTCGCAGGCCTGCGGCGCTGGGACGGAAATGCCAAGCGCGAATTCCCGATCGGCTGAGATGCTTTCGGCATGGATGCGATCGCGATCATTGGAACCGAGGCGCAGCGTTTCGCCGATGTACTGTCCGCCACCACCCCCGACGCCCGCTGCCCGAGCTGCCCCGACTGGACCGCGTCCGATCTGCTGTGGCATCTGACCTCGGTGCACTTCTTCTGGGCCGGTGTGCTGGAGGGTGATGCGCGCACCGAAGCCGACATCGCGGCGGTCGAGGAGGCGAAACCCGACCGTCCCAGCGCCATCCCGGAGCTGCTTGTGCTGCGCGAGCAGGCGACGACCGCACTGCTCGAGCAATTGGGCAGGCTCGACGACGCCGAGCCGCGATGGTCGTGGTGGCCGGCGGATCAAACGGTCGGTTTCACCAGAAGGATGCAGATCTACGAGGCGACGATGCACCGCGTCGATGCCGAGTTGACGGCTGCGGTGCCTGTCGGCCCGATCGACCCCGGCACGGCGGCGGGCGCAGTCGATCACGCGGTCGACGTGATGTGGGGCTGGCCCCCGGACGGGGCGGGCTACCAGGCTCGCGCGGTCGTCGAGTTCGGCCCGATCGACGTTGAGCGGCACTGGCTGGTCGAGGTCGGCGAGTCGACGGTCGGGCCACGCGCGCTCAGGGCGACGGCGGGGGAGCCGACTGCCACCGTCCGCGCGCCCGTCGATGCCCTCGCGCTGTGGGCGTGGACACGCGGCGGGGTAGTGGAAATCACGGGTGAAGACGCATCAGTCGGTGCTCTCGATGCCGTCATCTCCAACGGTATGCAGTGACGCCGCAACCTTTTTCGGCACGCACATCCGCCACCCGTCGATCACCAGCTCGCGCACCTCATCGAGGTCGATTGCGTCGAGCCGGACATGAATCCAGTTGTATCGCATGTCCGACTTGCGCGGCAGCATGAATTTGTCGGGCTCGGCGTCCACCATCGCGGCCCGTTCCTCCTTCGGAAAGCCGACGCCCATCACCGTCTCGTCGCGCGAGAACGCGACGAACACGATCTGCCCGACCCGGAACTTGATCTGGTCGCGCACCACCACTTCGTAGGCCCGGGGCAGGTTCGCGGTGATGCGCCGGACGTCGTCGACGGTGATCATGTCGGCGACGCTAGTCCACGGGTCTGACTCGTTGCGCTGACAAGCACAGCAAAACCTGCGATTCTGCTGTACGTGTCGGGGATTGTTAGCCGACCTGACGAAGAGCGGGCGGTTCTCGATTTCCTGCTCTCTGTCAATCGAGGGCCGGCGGCTTTGCTTATGGAAGGCGTGGCAGGGATAGGCAAGACGACCCTGTGCCTGCACGCCGTCGATCAGGCGCGGCAGCGCCGGATGCGGGTGCTGAGCACCAGGCCGGCAGAGGCGGAATTCGTCATCGCCTACAGCGCGCTGGCCGACCTGCTCGGCAGCGTCGAGGCCCGGCTGCTCGAGCGGCTTCCGCCTGCACAGCTGCGGGCCGTCGACCAGGTGCTGTTGCGCGCGGACGAGCCCGATGCCCCGACCGAACCGCGTGCTGTTGCGGCGGCGTTTCTGGCGGTCGTCGAAACGCTGGCTGCGGATAGCCCCGTCCTGATCGCCATCGACGACGTGCAGTGGCTGGATCCGTCGTCGGTCTTCGCACTGGGTTTCGCCGCTCGACGGTTCGCGGGGCAGATAGGCGTGCTCGCCACCCGTCGCACAGGGCCTGGTACACCCGGAGCGGTGTCATGGCTGCAAGTCGGTGACCCTGAGGTAATGCGGCGAATAACCCTGGCGCCCTTGTCGATCGGGGAGTTGTCGGATCTGTTGTCGGAGCGGTTGGAGAGGCGGTTCACTCGGTCGGACGTCAGGCGGATACACGAGATATCGGGGGGAAACCCGTTCTACGCGCTCGAGTTGGGCCGCGGTTTTCACAGCGCGACGTCCGAACGCGAGCCATCGCTGCCCGACACACTTTCGGAACTCGTCGACGTGCGCATAAGCGGACTGGCGGGCGGAACACGGCGCACCCTGCTGGCGGCGGCCTGTTTGGCGACACCGTCGACGGACGTCATCGCGCGCGCCATGGGCATATCGACGCGTCGCGTCGCCGAACATCTCGAACAGGCGGAGGCAGACGGAATCGTGCGCATTGACGGCAGCAGCGTCCGGTTCTCCCATCCGCTGCTGGCCCACGGTGTCTATGCCAACGCTGCGCCGCCCGACCGCCGCGCGATGCACCGCGCCATCGCTGACGTGGTGGACCAACCGGAACTTCGCGCCCGTCACCTCGCCCGCGGCGCCACCAGCGCCGATGAGACGACCTTGTCGGCTCTCGACGAGGCCGCGCAGATGGCACGCAGCCGGGGCGCGCCTGCCGCGGCCGCCGAGCTGCTCGATCTCGCGATAGCTCTCGGCGGAGATGATCCGGAACGCCAAATCCGCTCGGCGACATATCATTTCGACAGCGGCGCGGCCGCGCGGGCACGGTCCCTGCTGGACGCCGCGATGAAGCGGCTCAAGCCTGGGCGGGCGCGAGCGGCGGCGGTGAGTCTGCTCGCCACGATCGTGATGTACGCCGACGGATTCGGTTCGGCCGCGGTCCTTCTCGAACGATCCCTGCCGGAGGCCGGTGAAGACGCGGCGTTGCTGATTCAGATGCTGATGGCGCTCGGCTACGCATTGATCAACACCGGACGCAAGCGCGACTCGCTGCAACACATCGACGAGGCGGTGCAGCACGCCGAAATGCTCGGACAGCCGACGTTACTGAGCCGCGCGCTCGGCCTGCAGGTGGTGCTGAGGTTCATGTGCGGCGCCGGCGTCGACGAGGCGAACCTTCGGCGTGCGTTGGAACTGGAGGACGACCAATCACCGGTCCAGGTGGCATTCCAACCGAGAATTCAGCACGCGATCCTGCGGGCGTGGACCGGCGAGCTTGACGTCGCGCGCCGGGAGCTTCGGTCGATCAATCAGCGCCGAATCGAGAACGGTGAGGAAAGCGAATCGGTCTTCATCTGCTATCACCGCGCGATGGTCGAGATCTGGAGCGGCGACTTCGCCGAGGCCCACCGAATCGCAGAGGAGGCGATGGATCGGGCCGCCCACCTCGACGGCGATGTGCACCTCTTCAGCGTAAAAGCAATCCGTGCTTCGCTTGCTGCGTACGCGGGCAGGACGGAAGAGGCCCGTCGCGACGCACGGATCGCTCTTGACGCATCCAACCGAAGCGAGGGTAGGGAACTGGCCGGCTGGATGGTGGCGAATCTCGGCTTCTTGGAAACCTCGCTCGGCAACTACGAGGCAGCGTGTGCGGTGATGCAGCCGGTTATCGACGGGCTGTTCGCCGATCCGGACTACTCCGAGATCATCGTCGCCTCATGCGTAGGTGACGCCGTGGAATCGATGGTCGCCCTTGACCGACTTGACGACGCGCAGCGACTGACCGATCTCGTCGAACGCAACGGCGCGCGGCTGGACCGCGCGTGGATGCGTGCGGTGGCGGGCAGGTGTCGAGGCATGCTGCTGGCGGCCAACGGTGACATCGACGCCGGGATACGCGCCGCCGAGGCGGCCATGGTGCAGCACGACCGGGTGCCGATGCCGTTCGAACGAGCCCGAACCCAGTTGCTACTCGGGCAGTTACAACGCAGGCAGCGGAAGAAGCAAACAGCTGCGGCATCGCTCGGTGAGGCGCTTGAGACCTTCGAGCGGCTGAAAACCCCCTTGTGGGCCGACCGTGCCCGCGCCGATCTGGCGAGGGTGACGGTCAATGCCGGCGCCGCGGTTCTGGCGCCGTCGGAACGGCGCGTCGCTGAACTCGCCGCCGCGGGCATGACGAATCGTGCCATCGCCGCGAAGCTGTTCATCAGCCCGAAGACCGTGGACACCAACCTCTCTCGGATCTATCGGAAGCTGGGTATTCACTCGCGAGCAGAACTCGGCCGCTGGGCGTCGGACAACCCACAGTGACGTGATTGCCCTACAAATTTTGGGTTTGCCGGGCCGATATGCCTGCAACGAGGAGCTCTATCCCGAAGGCGAATCGGTCGGTCGCGTTCTCCGACCAGATCGACTGAGACTGTGGCAGTTCCGCGCCTGCCGCGTCCCACTGAAGACGCGACTGTTCATCGGCGGTGAAGCCCAGCACGTAATACAGGATCGTGCGCGCGGCGAGCTCGGCGTGCGGGCGACCGACACCTGCGTCGGTGGCCGCTGCGGTCAGTTGCGCGAGTATCCGCGTCATCGCCTCGGACTGGCCGGCGGCGAAGCTCGCCGACACCAGTTCGGCGCCGTCGGTGTGTGACAGCAGCGCGTCGCGCAGCCGCCCGCAGAGCCCCGCGACGCGGTCACGCCAGTCTGCGGGCGCATCGGCGACCGATTCCAGGATGCGGTCCGCGACAGCGCCCAGCAGCTCCTGCTTGTTGGCGAAATGCCAGTACAGCGCGCCAGGGGAGACGTTGAGCTCGCGGGCCAGCCGTCGCATGGTCAGGTCGGCGATGCCGTAGGAGTCCAGCAGCGTCGTCGCTGCGTCGACCACGTCGCGTTTGTGGAGCTGCACACCGGTACCCTAACCTGAACGGTGTTCAAGAAGCGATGGAGGAACGGGTGAGCGACATTCTGGCGGAGGCTCGCGAGCAGGTACTGGAGCGCGGCGAGGGCCTGAACCAGGAACAGACGCTGCAGGTGCTGCAGCTGCCCGACGATCGCCTCGATGAGCTGCTGGCGCTGGCCCACGACGTCCGGATGAAATGGTGCGGGCCCGACGTCGAGGTCGAGGGCATCATCAGCCTGAAGACCGGCGGCTGCCCCGAGGACTGCCACTTCTGTTCGCAGTCGGGGCTTTTCGCATCGCCGGTGCGCAGCGCCTGGCTTGACATCCCGAGCCTGGTCGAAGCGGCCAAGCAGACTGCCAAGACGGGCGCGACCGAGTTCTGCATCGTCGCGGCGGTGCGCGGTCCCGATGAGCGGCTGCTGGCCCAGGTCGCCGCGGGCATCGAGGCGATCCGCAACGAGGTGGACATCCAGATCGCCTGCTCGCTTGGCATGCTGACGGCCGACCAGGTCGAGCGGCTCTCCGAGATGGGCGTGCACCGCTACAACCACAACCTGGAGACCGCGCAGTCGTTCTTCACCAACGTCGTCACCACGCATACGTGGGAAGAGCGGTGGGAAACGCTGCAGATGGTCCGCGAGGCGGGCATGGAAGTCTGCTGCGGCGGCATCCTCGGCATGGGTGAAACCCTCGAGCAGCGTGCCGAGTTCGCGGCGAACCTCGCCGAGCTGGACCCGCACGAGGTGCCGCTGAACTTCCTCAACCCCCGGCCCGGCACACCGTTCGGCGACCTCGACGTGCTGCCCGCGTCGGAGGCGTTGAAGGCCGTCGCCGCGTTCCGGCTTGCGCTGCCGCGCACGATGCTGCGCTTCGCGGGCGGCCGCGAGATCACGCTGGGCGATCTGGGCGCCAAGAAGGGCATCCTCGGCGGCATCAACGCGGTCATCGTCGGCAACTACCTGACCACGCTTGGCCGGCCCGCCGAGTCCGATCTGGAGCTGCTCGAGGATCTGCAGATGCCGATCAAGGCGCTCAACGCCAGCCTCTAATGGCTGCCAAGTTCAACGTCTACACTGGCGAGCCCGCGGGCGGAGTAGTCCCGACCGCCGCTGCGCTCGGCCTGGAGCCACCCCGGTTCTGCGCGGAGTGCGGTCGCCGCATGGTGGTGCAGGTGCGCCCCGACGGCTGGTCGGCGAAATGCTCAAGGCACGGTGAGCAGGACTCGAAGGACCTTGATGAAAGACGTTGAACCGCCGCGGATTTCGCGGCGCAGAGCCGCGCTTACCGTGATCGCCGGGATGTCGGTGGCCGGCGTGCTGGCCGGTGCGCTGTGGGCGTGGCTGGCCCCACCGATCCACGGCGTGGTGGCGTTGACCAAGAGCGGCAACCGGATCAAGGCCTATCTGGGCAACGAGGGCGATCACTTCTTCATCGGCGCATTCCTGGTCGTCGGCATGGTGTCGGTGTTGGCCGTCGTGGCCGCGGTGCTGGTGTGGAAATGGCGAGCCCACCGGGGTCCCGTGATGGTGGCCGCGCTGTCGATCGGATCCGCCGCGGCCGCAGGTGCCGCGGCGGGCGTCGGCGCCGTGTTGGCGCACTGGCGCTACGGCGCGATCGACATCGCGGGTGCGCCGGTATCGCCGGAGCATCGCGTGCACTACGTCACCGAGGCGCCTGCGGCGTTCTTCGGGCACGGGCCACTGCAGATCGCGACGACGGTCCTGTTTCCGGCCGCGGCGGCGGCGCTCGTCTACGCGTTGATGGCGGTTTCGACGCAGCGCGACGATCTAGCCGCCTGGCCGCCGGAGGAAGAGCCGGTTCTCGGCCCGCCCGCTACAGCGGAGAACGCTCTACCATCCGCCCAGTGACCACCTTCGCGGCGATCTTCGCCAGCCGGGCCATGCCGAAATAGGTCATCGGGTTCAGCAGCGTCGGCCACTTCGTCCGCACCAGGTGCTCGTCCAGCGGCTTGTCGTTGAAGCGATCGGTCAACCAGCGCAACGTCATTGGCGCCGACAACGGGTGCAGCAGAAGGTGCTCGCTGAACAGGTCACGGTGGTAGGTGACGTTGGCGCCTGCCGCAGAATACGTGTCGGCGAGCGCGTCGATGTCCGCGACGGAGATCAACTGGTCGTGTACTGCCTGCACGATCAGCACCGGCGGCGTCGGCACCACTGCGCCGAGCTTGATGTCGTCGAAAATCCGCTTCATCTCGGGTGAATCGAGGATCTGCTGCAAGGGCACGTCGACCATGTCGTCCATGTCCTTCTTGACCATCCGGATGACCGCTTCTGCGGTGGTCATGTGGTGCAGCCGCTCCAGCAGTAGCTTGCCCTCTTCGGTGGCGTGCTCCTGGATGATCTTGGTGAGCTCCGGATAGATGTCGGCGAGCGCCGCGACGACAAGTGCGGGCAGGCCGGACATGTAGGTGCCGTTGAGCCGGCGGAAGGTCTGGCCAAGGTCGCCGACGGGCGATCCGAGCACAGCGCCGACGACGTTGAGGTCGGGCGCGTAGGAGCCGGCCATCTCGGCCGCCCATGCGCTCGCCAGGCCGCCGCCCGAGTACCCCCACAGGCCGACCGGCGCCGTCGGTGACAGCCCCAGCCGCTCGGTGTTCAACGCCGCTCGCAACCCGTCGAGGACGTGGTAGCCGGGCTCGTACGGTGCGCCCCACATGCCCTTGCGTCCCTCGTGGTCGGGCACCGAGACGGCCCAGCCCTCAGCGACGGCGGCGGCCACCAGCAGGAACTCGAACTGTGCGACCGCGCCGGGGGCCACAGCGCGCCGGCGCAGCGCGTAGGACGGGAAGCACCGTGAGGAGACGGCGTCGATCGCGCACTGGTACGAGACGACAGGGGTGACGGATTCCGGGGTGCGCTCGGCAGGCACGATGACGGTGGTGGCCGCGGCGTCCGGATTGCCGTGCATGTCGGTGGTCCGGTAGAGCAGCTGGGTGGCTGTGATGCGCTGGGGGATCAGCCCGAGGAACGCCAGCTCAACGTCGCGGCTGCGGAGCACGGTGCCCGGTCGGGCGTGCTGGAAACCTGGCGGTGGATCGTAGAACGGGTCATCCGCGGGAAGCTGCGGGCGGATTCCCCGCCGCAGCTCTTCGTGCTGCGGTTGCCCAATCCACTCGGCGCCCCGTGCCGGAGCCGCGCTGCCCAGTTCCATCCGGTCATTCTTACCTTAAGAGGGCATTAAGAATCCAGCCGACTCACCCGGGAGGCCGCAACGCGGCGAATTCGTCGGTCACCCGGTATCGAGAGTCGGTGAAGCGGTACAGCGCCGCAGGTCGGCCGCCGCTGCGTCCCGAACGCGCGGTGGTGCCTGTGCGCGAGATGACGTTGCGGCGCTCGAGCACGCGTTGCAGGTTGGTGGCGTCGACCTGATGGCCGAGGGCCGCGCTGTAGATGTCGCGCAGCGTGGAGAGCGCGAATTCCACTGGCGTCAAGGCAAACCCGATATTGGTGTAGGACAGCTTGGCGCCCAGCCGGGTGCGGGCGTGCTCCACCATCGGGCCGTGGTCGAACGCCATCGGCGGCAGATCGCTCACCGGATGCCACCGGGTGTCCGGCGGCAGTTCCGGGGTCGCAGGGGAGGGCACCAGCCCGAGGAACGTCGACGCGATCGTGCGTCCGCCGGGAACGCGCCGCGGGTCCGAAAACACGGCGAGTTGCTCGAGGTGAGCAAGTTCACGAAGGTCCACCTTCTCGGCCAACTGCCTGCGAACCGAGCTGGTCAGGTCCTCGTCGAGGCCGAGGCTGCCGCCGGGAAGAGACCACTTTCCGGCCTCGGGTTCG
>DATJIX010000450.1:0-4106 GCA_035492865.1 Mycobacterium sp.
AGGTGGTGCGGGTAGTTGGCGGGATGCCGCAGCACGTACACCGATGCGCCTGCAGCGTCGGCGGCGCGTCCGGCGATCACGTCGGTCATCTGCTCCAACCCGCCGCCGTGGATGGCCATGAACCCGAACCGCGACCGCAGCGTGCTGTCCTCGATGACGCCAGGATCGGCCAGCAGTTCCGTAAGTGACTGTGGTGCAGCCGAATTCGACTTGTTGATGCGCATGGGCCAGTTCGCGGGATCCCAGCGCCGCAGGAATTCGATCCAGCGGTGGGGCAGGCCGTGGTGCATCGCGCCGTCGACGATGCGCTCCAGATAGCCGGGCCGGGGCGGACCGGGGTCGACGCGGTGATCGATGTAGACCCACGCCTCGGACGGGCCGTCGTCGGTGTGCACGGTGAGCCGGTCGCGGCGATAGCGCACCGGCACGCCCTCGGCGCTGTCCAGCGTCGCGAGGTCGTGGTCGGTGACCTGCCACACCACGCCGTGCACCTGGGACCCGTCGAACGGTTCGACGGTGGCCACGCCGCGCTCGTTGATCAGCCAGTCGTGGTCGGCCAGCCGCGCGGGCCGCGGATTGACCGCGCCGGGGCATCGCCGCGCCATCTGCTGCACGCACAGGTTGGACCCGTACGCGAAGTAGCTGTGATGCGCGCGCATTAGATCCATTATCCCAGATGCAGCCGCTAGCCCTTCACAGTCAGATAGATCAGCACCACATTCAGCACGCTGATCAGCGCGGCAACCGCCCAGCCAAGGGCCGTGGTGACGCGGTGGTTCGTGTCGTCGCCCATCAGGTCACGGTTGCTGGTCAGCCGGATCAGCGGGATCAGCGCGAACGGAATCCCGAACGAAAGCACGACCTGGGACAACACCAGGGCGCGGCTGGGATCGACGCCGATGGCCAGGATCACCAGCGCCGGGATCAGCGTGACGAGCCGGCGAAGCAACAACGGGTAGGACCGCCGCAGCAGGCCCTGCATGATCATCGCGCCCGCGTAGGCGCCCACCGATGTCGACGCCAGACCCGATGCCAGCAGCCCGATCGCGAAAAACAGCGCGACCGTCGGGCCGAGCGTGTCACGGACCGCGGCGTGCGCACCCTCGATCGAGTCGGTGTTGTCGCGGCCCTGCAGGTTGGTCGCGGCCACCAGCAGCATCGCCAGATTGACGGCGCCCGCGACGAGCATCGCCAGTCCGACATCCAGCCGCGTCACCCTGAGCAGCCAGCGGCGCTGCCTGCCGGGTTCAGGGTGGCCGTGCCGGTCGCGGGCCAGGCCGGAGTGCAGGTAGACCGCGTGCGGCATGACCGTCGCACCCAGCATCGCGGTGGCCAGCAGCACGCTCTCGGCGCCCTCGAACCGGGGCAGTAGACCCGCGGCCACCGCGCTTGCGGGCGGCGGCTCGACGAACAGGCTCGTCAAGAATCCGATCGCGATGACCAGCAGCAGCCCGCTGATCACCCGCTCGAACGTGCGCTGACCGCGCCGGTTCTGGATCGCCAGCAGCACCAGCGACACGAACCCTGTGATCACCCCGCCGACCACGAGCGGTAGATCGAACAGCAGATGCAGGGCGATCGCCCCGCCGACGACTTCGGCGAGATCCGTTGCCATCGCGACCAATTCGGCCTGCAGCCAATAGGTGATGCGGGTCGGGGTGCGGGTGTGATCGGCGACGGCCTCTGGCAGGCTGCGGCCGGTGACCAGGCCGAGTTTGGCCGACAGGAACTGCACAAGGCCGGCCATCGCGTTGGCCACGATGATGACCCAGACCAGTAGAAAGCCGTACTGCGCGCCGGCGCTGACGTTCGCGGCGACGTTGCCGGGATCGACGTAGGCGATGGCAGCGACGAATGCCGGCCCAAGCAGAAGCCAGCTGGGCCGCAGCCGCGGCTCGGTGTCCTGGATCAACTAACCCACTCTCTATCCGGTAATTCGAATAGAAAAGTTAGGTTAGACGAAACCTCCTGGCGAGGCCAGTAAGGGCGGGGTTACCAGCCCCACCCGCCGATGCCGATGACGAGGCCGCCGCCCCACCACGGCCAGCCGCCATAGAAGTTGTTCTGCTGGGGCGAGGTGACGATCTGGGCGCTGCCGTTGGTCTCGCACTGCGTGGTGTTCGGCGCGGTGGTCGTGCACCTGGGTTGGGCCGCGGCGACGGGCGCGAACGCGACCGCGGCGCAGACCCCCGCAGCCGCCAATAGCGGTGCGACGGAGCGAATCTTGGTCCGCATGGTTGGCCTCCTTAACTGGGCCATGGAAATTCAGGGCTAGCGACGGCCCCCGCCGCCGCCACCGATAATCAACGCCGGACCCCAGAACTCGTCATCCCAGGGGTAGGGATAGTCGGTGACGGGCGGGGTGGCGTTGAGTTGAACGTTGCCCGGGGTGGCGCATTCCGTCGTCCCGGAGCCCATGTCGGTCACGCCGCCTACGGATGTGCACGACGGCAACGTCGAGGTGTCGCCGGGATCGGCCAGGGCGGCGGGCGCGGAAAGCAGTGCCGCTGCGGCGCCTGCCGCGACGATCAGCGGGAAGAAGCCTGGGATCTTCCGCATAGGCATGTCCTTTTTTAAATTGACGCCCGACTCATCAGCCAGCGTACAGGCCTTTTCCGGTAATCAGGGGCAAGTCCAGCGTCGTCGTGATGCCCGGTTGCGCATCGATCACGGCGGGAATCGCGTTGACCACTCGCGCGGCGGTGGCGACCAGCCCGGCGTGGTTGTGATCGCCCTTGCGGCTGCTCAGACACAGGTCCAAGGCATAGGACGGCTCGCCCGTCACCTCGACCCGGTACGAGCCGCCTTCCTGCGCGGGCTGCGGCCAGTCGGGGCGCAGGTCGTCGCGCAGCCGGGTGACGTGTTCGAGCACGACCGCCGGCTTACCGCCCTTCATGCCGCGCACCTCGAAGCGCAGCGCGGCGGCGCTGCCCTCGGGGATGTGGCCCGCGGCGATGTCGAAGTCCTCTGGCGCAGGTTCGCGGATGTAGGTCTCGTTGACCTCGTCCAGTTCGATGCCCAGGCCCGCGGCGAGCTGGCGCACCACCGATCCCCACGCCAGGCTCAGCACGCCGGGCTGCAACAGCATCGGCAGCTCGTCGAGCGGCTTGCCGAAACCCATCACGTCGAACATCACGGCCGCGCTGTCGTAGGTGGCGTAGTCGACGATCTCCATGCAGCGGATCTGCTCGATGCTCTGGCAGGTGCCCGCCAGCGCGAGCGGAAGCAGGTCATTGGCGAAGCCCGGGTCGATGCCGTTGATGAAAATGCTTGCGTTGCCTGCCTTGGCGGCGTCCTCGATCGGCGTGATGAGCTCGTCGGGCAGCGTCTGCCACGGGTACTGAAGGAAGACCGCACTGCTGCCGACGACGTTCACGCCCGCGGCGAGGATCTTGCGGTAGTCCTCCAGCGCCTCGACTATGCGGTTGTCGGCCAGCGCGGTGTAGACGGCGCATTGGGGGCTGGTCGCCAGCACGGCGTCGAGATCGGTGGTGGCGGTGATGCCCGTCGAATTATCAAGTCCCACAAGCTCTGCGGCATCCTTGCCGGCCTTGGAATCGCTGGACACCCAGACGCCGGTGAGCTCGAAGCGTGGATCGGTGATGAGTTGTGTGAGTGCGTGTTGCCCGACATTGCCCGTGCCGATGGCTGCGACTTTGATGGCCATGACTAGCTCCTCACAGATCGGGGATGGGGAGGTCGAGATTGGGAATCGTGAGTCCGCCGTCGATCTCGAGCATCTTGCCGGTCAAGAAGTTGCCGGCAGGCGATGCGAGATACACCGCGGCCGCGGCGATGTCGGCCGGGTCGCCGAGTCGTCGCATGGGCGTTGCCTTTTCCATCGGCTCGCGAAGTTCGTCGTTGGAGGCGACGATGTCGAGCGCGGAGGTGAGAATGGATCCCGGCGCGATGGCGTTGACCCGGATCCGCGGGCACAGGTCCAGCGCGGCCTGCCGGGTGTAGTGCGCCAGCGCACCCTTGGCGGTGGCGTATGCGGCGAATCCGCGGCCGGCCAACCGGCCCATGGTCGAGGTGATGTTGATGATGCTGCCGCCACCGGAGTGCTCGAGCATCAGTGGGACCGCCGCGATCGTCAGCGCGTGAGC
>DATJIX010000451.1:0-6062 GCA_035492865.1 Mycobacterium sp.
GCCGAGGTCGCGGCCATCGATCCTTCACCACCGTTCGTCGACGCGATCCGGACCCGATTCCCGGACATGGATGTGCGCCAGGGTACTGCGGAGGAAATGCCCTACGACACTGGCGTATTCGACGCCGTGCTCGCGCAATTGGTGGTGCACTTCATGACGGATCCAGTCGCAGGCACCCGGCAGATGGCGCGGGTGACTCGGCCTGAAGGTGTTGTCGCAGCTTGCGTTTGGGACGGACCGGCCGGCGCGCTGGCGCCGTTCTGGGATGCGGTTCACGTCATCGACCCTGACGCGGAGGATGAAGCGCTGCTCTCCGGGGCGCATCGGGGCCATCTGACAGAGATATTCGAAGCCGCCGGCCTGCACGCTGTGGAAGAAGATGCCATTGCGGTCGACGTTGTGCATCCGACCTTCGAGGAGTGGTGGGAACCGTACACCTACGGTGTCGGTCCTGCCGGTGACTACGTCAAGAGCCTCGACGTCGATGCTCGCGCGCGTCTCGAAGATGTGGCTCGCGAACGCCTGGGCAGTGGGCCGTTCACCGTGACTGCCGCGGCGTGGGCGGCCCGCGGGACGGTATGACCGCCTGATGCGGTGGCGCGGGGATCCTTCTCGTCCATAGCTGAACGTTGCCCGCCCAGATCGGCTCAAACACCGATTTGAGCTGGTGGGAGGCGTTAGCGTGCGATGATGAGCGTTTCCCAGATGCCGATGCGCGTCGCTGCGTTGGCGGCATGCGTTGCATTGCTGCTCGCGGGCTGCTCGTCTAGCACGGCACCGACGACCGCGACCAGCTCTGCGCCGAAGAACGCGGCGCTGAAGACCATTGACGGGCAAGAGTTTCGGGCCACCGTCAGTGCCGCCGCCAAGCAACTGAAGGTTCCTGGCGCGATGGTACTGCTGCGCACCCCGCAGGGCACGTTCGAGGCTGGGGTGGGCACCACCGAACTCGGTGCGCAGGTCCTGCCGGCGGCCGACACTCACTTCCGGGTCGCCTCGAACACCAAGACCATGACGGCGGCGCTGATCGTGTTGCTCGCCCAGGATGGCAAGCTGAAGTTCAGCGATCCGGTATCCGCCTACGTTCCAGGCGTGCCAAACGGCGAAAAGATCACGATCGCACAGCTTTTGAAGATGCGCAGCGGCCTCTACGGCTACACGGAGGACCCGGCCTTTGCGGCCGCGATGGATGCGAACCCCGGCAAGCCCTGGACGCCTCAGGAGATATTGGCGATCGCGTTCGGGCATCCGCCGCAGTTCGCACCCGACGCCTCCTACGAGTACAACAACACCAACTACGCACTGCTCGGCCTCATCGCCGAGAAGGTGGGAGGACGCCCGCTGGCTCAGCAGTTGCAGGAGCGGTTGTTCGACCCCGTCGGCCTCAGGCAGACGTCGCTTCCCGCCGCCGACGACACATCCATGCCGGCCCCCTTCTCGCACGGCTACATGTACGGAGGAAGCCGCTATGCGCTCGCCGACGACCCGTATCCCGCTGACCTACAGGCGGCCGCGCTACTTGGCTCGGTGCCGCCCGTCGACTACACCAATCAGAACTCCTCCTACGCCACCGCTGCCGGGGGCGCGATCAGCACGGCCGACGACCTCGCTACATGGGTGAAGGCACTCGTGTCGGGCAAGGTCTTCAACGCCGATTATCACCAGCAGTGGTTGAACAGCCTGCAGCCTGAGGATCCCGACCACCCCGACGGGCAGAAGTACGGGTACGGAATCTCGTATCAACGCTTCGGTCCCGCCGCCGCGATGTTCTATCACGGGGGCGAACTTCCCGGCTTCAACTCGTTCATGGGTTATGACCCGGATAACGATGTGACACTGATCATCTGGACGAATCTGACTCTGTCACCGGATGGCAGGACGACGGCGCAGGCCATGTTGCCCGTCATGCTCAACGAGATCTACGCCGGCTTGTCGCTGCCGGTTCCGACGCGGTAAACGCCGAAGACCCCATCCGCGTCCGGCAGATGGGGTCTGGCGTGGAGCACACAGCAGATCAGAACGGCACGTCCGTATCGTCGCCGAGCCAGGTGTGGTAGCCGAAGATGGCTGGGCTCTCCGGATCCGTGCCGTACGGCGTGGCCGGATCGGTGTCGGTGACCGCCGCGGGTGTCCGATGCGTCGCTGTCGGAGCGGGCGCCTCATGGGTGGCGGCGCTGGCGATCGGGGCGAGGGCAACCGCGGCACCCATCGCGGCCGCGGCTATCCACGGGGCGAGGTACTTGATGGTCTTCATGTCGTTCTCCTGTCAGGCGCAGATGGTCTAGAACGCGACGTCGAGTTGGCCGTTGGTGGTGTTGGACTCGTCGTGGTCCGAGGTGTGGTAGCCGAAGACGTACGGGCTGTGCGGATCGGTACCGAAGGGCACCAGCGGATCGGTGCCTGCGCTGCCGACGCTGGCGGGAGCAGTGGGTGCCTGCGGGGTCGCGGCGCTGGCGATCGGGGCGAGGGCAACCGCTCCACCGATTGCGGCTGCGGCCATCCACGGGGCGAGGTACTTGATCGTGGTCTTCATGGTGTCCTCCTGGCTTGCTGGGCGACCGTTTTGGTCTGGGTAAAGAATCGCGCGTCAGCAAGCCGATGTCGTCACAGCTGACACCCGTCCTGGCCCTGCTGCTAGCAGGAACCTGGTGCGGCAGCCAACCGGTAGTCCGCAGGTAAGGGTGGGCGCGGTCACAGTGTGCGCCTCGGCGCCCGTACTGGGCATCGGCCGCAAGGGCCTCGCTGTCAGCAAATTTCCGCAGTCGGTTCTCGGTTGTTGACGGCGCTGCGACACTTGAGGGACGTCTGTGAGGAGCCGAAATGATCTTCATCGTGGTCAAATTCCAGACAAAGCCCGAGTGGATCGACGATTGGCCGGAACTGGTTGCTCCGTTTACCGAGGCAACTCGCGCCGAGGACGGCAACCTCTGGTTTGAGTGGTCGCGCAGCCTCGACAACCCCGCCGAGTACGTCCTGGTGGAGGCGTTCCGCGACGGCGATGCCGGCGCTGCGCACGTCAACAGCGATCACTTCAAGGCTGCGCAGCGCGACCTGCCGCAAGCGCTCGCACACACCCCGAAGGTGATCAGCCAGACCGTCGACGCCACCGGCTGGTCAACACTCGCCGAGATCACGGTGGACTAATCCACCACATGAGGCAGAATCGCCCAAGTGACTCCGCCGCAACGCCCCGGGCAACCTGATTGGCGCGGCAGGGGTACCCCGCCACCGGGCCCGCCGGGACGTCGGCCACCTCCTCCCCGACAGCAGGAGCCGCCGACGGAGCATCTGAGGCGGCCTTACCGGCCCGCAGACGCCGGGCCGACGCAGAGGATTCCTCGGCCTCAGTCGCCCGCCGATGTGGCTCCGACAGAACAGATTTGGCGAACGCCGCCCCCGCCGCCGCCACCCCCGATGCCACCGTCGACCCCGGAGAAGAAGGGCAAGCGTGGCCCCTCCCGGATGTCGGTCGTTCTGATCATCGTCATCGTGCTCGCGCTGCTCGTCGGCGCACTGGCGGGCGGCGAGCTCTACGCCCGGTATCGCGCCGACAAGATTTTGACCGAGGTCGCCCAGTGCGTCGTACAGGACGGCGCTTCCATCTCGTTCGGCGTGAACCCGCCGTTCCTGTGGCAGTACGCCACGAGCCACTACACGAACATCTCGGTCGCCACCGAGGGGAACAGGGTGCAGAGTGCCGACGGCATGACCGCCGACGTGACGCTCAAGGATGTCCGACTGCAGGACACCGCGGACTCCAAGGGCACCATCGGATCGCTGACCGCGACGCTCAGCTGGAAGTCCGCAGGCATCAAGGACACCGTGGCGGCCAACCTTCCCGCGGTGGGTAGCCTGCTCACCGGCGTGAGCACCGACCCGGGGGCCGGCACCGTCATTCTGGACGCCGCAGGCGGCAGCATCACCGCCAAGCCAGTGGTCACCAACGGCGACCTCAACCTCGAGGTTGTCGACGTCGCAGGCGTGCTGCCCAAGGACGTCGTGCAGACAGCGCTGGACGGGCTCACCAAGAAACTGAATGACAACTATCCGCTCGGCATCCACGCCGACAGCGTCAAGGTGACCGATACCGGAGTCGTCGGAACGTTCTCCAGCCAGAACGCCTCAATCCCCAAGGCAGACGCGAACCCCTGCTTCGCAAGCCTCTGAGTGCCTATGGAATGACGGCGATTTCGTCGCTGAGCTGATATCCCGGCGCCAGCGGCAGCGTATCGCCGCTCCAAAAGCGCCCGGGGTCAAACCAATTCGAGTCCTTATCGGTGACGAGCAGGCCCATCTCCTCGTACGTGATGGCGACGGTCTCGGCGCAGTATGCGGTTTCCAACCCCATCCTGCGCTTCTCCGCCTTCCTGCGCTTCGTCGACTCCTGAACCCTTTTGTCGAGGAACGGTATTCCCCTCGTCCAGTCGCCCGCCGTCGGCATTCGGCCGCGAAACCATCGGCCTGTCACGCGCGCGGTACTCGGAAACGGCGTGCCGTCCATCCGTGCGATGACCCGCAGCAGCCGGTCCTCCTGCTCGCGGGTGGCGTATGGCGTCAGCTGCCGAAGCCAACAACGCTGGTCGTAGACGTTCCACCATTGCTCGACGGATTCGCGGGCGTCGTTGAGCTGAACCCCGCGATGGTGGCCGCCGGTCCACACGTCGACCAGTTTGTTGCCGAGTTCTGCACTCCACATCAGCGGCGGCAGGTCGTCGATGGCGACCGTCATTCCCACATGATTCACCGGGGCGTTGCTCAGGGTCCGGATCGCACGATCGGGTCCGGAGTTGCCCCGGAACAGCCAGATGTCCCCGGTCCGGGTTTCCTCGAGTGCCCGCTGAAGCGACACCGTGCTTTCTGTCACCACCGCAGGCTAAGGCACACTCTTGTTATGCGTGGCATATGGAAGTTGGTTGGACTGGCGGGTGTCGCCGGTGTCGTGGCGGGCGGGGTGCTGGTCGCGCGCGACCAACGTAAGCGCAACGCCTACACACCCGATGACATCCGCGCCCGGCTGCACCAACGGCTGGCGGAGGCCGACAAAGCCGATTAGGACGCCACGGCGTAGAGCCGGTGCGAGCCCGAGAACCCCTTCAGCTGGACCTCGCGGCCGTCGTCGAACGTGATGTCGTCACCGCCGAGGGCGTCGCGGACGACCTCGCTGACGAGAATCTCGCCACCGTCGGCTTGCGCGGCCACCCGCGCCGCCATCGCGACGTTGCGGCCGAACAGATCGTCGCCGCGACGCACCGACTTACCCATGTGGATACCGATTCGGACCCGAATTCCGTTGGGCCGCCTGCTAAGTGAGCGCTGCACGTCCATGCTGCACCGCACCGCCTCCTCGGGCTGCGCGAACGCGATCATGAAGCCGTCACCCTGGCTCTTCACCACGTGACCCGAGTGCTTGTTGACGTGCCTGCGCACCAGCTTGTCGTGGCTGCCGATGAGCCGGACGAACGCGCGATCGCCGATGCGCTCGTTGAGTGCCGTCGACTCCTCGATGTCGGAGAACACGATCGCCACCTTGCCGCTGGGGGCCAGCCGGGCCAGATCGGGTCGCTCCACCTCGGCCCAATCCGCGAGGTCCTCGATGGAGGACCGCACGGCGGCTTCGAACCCGTCCTTGCGCAGGATGTTGGCGGTATTCCACATCTGCTTGACCGCTTCCCGGCCACCTGTGAAAAGCATGTTCCTGGTATCGACGCGGCGGCGCAGCTCGTCGAGCTCACGCTGTTGATGCCTGTAGCGCCACCCCAGCACGATCAGTGCGACCGCCTCCAGCGCGACGATTCCGCCGAGCAGGTAAGCCGCAATCTGCGCTCCGCTCATCCGTCAAGTATTGGATGCTGAACCAGTGAAGCCCGAGGCGCCCTACTACGAGAGCCGCTACATCCGTGCCAACCACCCCGATCTGCCGCAGGCATTGTGGCTGCGCGAGACCCTGCTGCTGCCCACGGAGGGTGATCCGGTGGCCGACGTGTGGGTGATGGTGTTCGATCCCGAGGACCAGGGCAATCGGGCACTCAAGCAGCCGTACCCGATCGACGCCGCCGAGTACG
>DATJIX010000452.1:0-2638 GCA_035492865.1 Mycobacterium sp.
ACTCGCATGCCTCCGGCATCGCTACGGCGCTGTTCTGTGTGGCGTGGTTCGGTGGCGTCGGTGTCGGCTGCTTCGTCTCCAGTTTCACGGCGACTCGGCTCGTTGCGGCGGCGTTCGACCGAAGGCTTGACCGGTGACCGACGTAACGGATCGTGCGGTGCAGATCGCCCGCGACAACGGGCACGACATCGAGGACGGTCCGGCCGGTACACGCCGCTGGACGTGTGCACGCTGCCAGCGTGCCGCCATCGTGGCCGGGCTCGTCATCTACGGCACAGCAACGACGCAGCACTGCGACGGCAGTAGCGGCTAGCGCAGGACACGCACCGAGGGGCGGCCGCCCAGATCCCGCTCGGCGACCATGTACCGCAGCGCGTCCATCCCGTCGTCCATCTCCTTGACCGGCTCCTCCTTGAGATCCCCGCCAGGCTTCACGGCCCACACGTACGACGGGAACTCCTCCTCGGTGCTCGCTGGCCGGTGCGCGTCCACCAGCATCTGATCCCGCTTGACGACGGCATCGCGCATGATGAACAGGCGCGGCTTGCCGTCTGCCTGGGTGCGCAGGCGGGATTGGACAGCCTGGATTCCGTCGCTGACGGTCTTCTTCGCCGCGGTGGTGGACATGCCGAGATGGCGTGCCAGCGTCGCCCTGTCTTCGGCGTCGTGGTCGCAGATCACCGCGCGCGGCCGGATCTTCATCTGCTCGAGCATCGCCTTGAGCGCCCGCGCGTGATCCTCCACCAGGACGCCCGTGCGGAAGATCTCGCGTTGCAGATAGAGCCGCCCGTCTTCGTCCTCGCGCCAGATCTGCGCGACGAACGGATGGTTGAACCCGAAGTCGACGGTGACCCACGCCGTCCACTCGGGCCGGATTCGGACCGGGAACTGGTCGAGGACGTGCACGGCCGGGTTGAACCCCTCGTAGACCAGGCCCTCAGCGCTCACCCACTTGCCCCAGCGCATCCGCTGATACCGCGCGCCGGTCAGCGAATCCAGGCGTGCGAGGTACTGGCGCCCGTACTCGGTCCAGTCGGTCCCGTCGTGCATGCGCGGGTTGTCCTCGTGGACGGAGTAGAGGATGCGTGTGCGGCCGGCGTCCACGCGCTGCTTCAGGTGGTGGGTCGGGGCGCCCGGGTTGGTGGCCATGATGAGCTGCTGATAGGGCAGTACACCGTTGCGCAGCCGCGTGACGATCGTGTCGATGTCCTCGGCCGTGGTCTCGATCGCCTCGTCGACCAGGCACGTGTCGTACTCGGTGGACAGCAGCCGCGAGGGGCGGTCCAGGCCGCCGACGATGATGGCTGATCCGGTGCGGTATTTGAAGCCGGCCGGCTCTTGCGCGCTGCCGCCGTAGAACTTCACCAGGCCGTTGGCGAGCTCGTGTGCTGCGATGGTCTTGCGGAACGTTACCAGCGTGGACGCGGTCAGGGACGCGTGGGTCTTGCGGACGATCAGGTGCCGGGAACCGCCGTACTTCAGGGCAAGGGCGTGTAGTTTCATCAGCGCGCCCACGGATTTGCCCGTGCCTGCCGCACCGGACAGCAGCAGTTCGTTCTCGTGGGAGGCGAACAGTTCACGGACGGAGCCGCGCGCCTCGAATCGGCGCACTGGGCGCGCCGGCGCGGGCGTCGCGGCCATCACAGGTCGTTCGGGTCGACGCCGATGAACTCGATCGTGATGGTTCCGGTGTGGTCCATCTCGGTCTTCGCGTCGAGCCCGAGGAGTTTGGCCTCACGCTCATCCAGCTTGATCATGCGGTCGACGGCGGCGAGCACGGGAGCGTCATCCTCGTAAGGCTCGCCGTAGATCGGCCTGCCGGTCTCCTCGTCCTCGCCGATGATCCGTGAGACGACGTGCCCGTTGGAGATCGTAACGTGCTTGGCGTGCACGACGTCTTCGACGACGGCGCGCATGGTGGCGATGCGGGCTAGCTGCTCGTCGCGGTAGGCCTCGTAGTTGGCGTCGGCGCGCTCGTTGACGCGGGCTTTGACGCGCTGGAAGCCGAGGATGGCACCGGACTTGGAGATCCCGAGTTCGTCGGCGATCTGCTGGAAGCTCTTGCCTTCGCGCTTGAGTTTCACGATGCGGTCGTCGCGCTCGACCATGGTGAGGCTTGCGAAGGGCTTATCGATTGATCCCATCGGTCACCTTCCTGTGGTCAGCGTGGTCCAGGGCGAGCCGCGCGAGGTCGGCCGGAGTCACGTAACCGGGCCACCGTCCATCAGCAAACAGCACCCACCCGCCGAGTTCCGCCGCCCGGTCTGCCAGCTGGCTGCAGATCAGGTGGCCTGTCGAGTCGATGTAGTGCCGCAGCCCAGGGATCGGCAGGTGGAAGCGGTGTGCGGCGAGTGCGAGATAGTCGAGGAAGCTGTAGGGCTTGCCTTCGAGCGCTTCGGCGGACTCGGTGACGGCTTGCCGGTACTGGTCGGGGCAGCGCAGCCACACGATGGTGCGCGAGTCGTATTCGTCGAGCTCGGCCTCCCGTGCGCCGCCTGGTTCGGCTTCGATAATCTGCCCGTTGCCGAGGTAGACGAAGGCGTGTTCGAAGTCCGCGAAGCCGTCGCCGTTGAGCCACTGCCCGAATCGGATGAGCCGGCCGACGTCGCCCTGGATTTGCGTGCAGCCGATGTCGCCG
>DATJIX010000453.1:0-2699 GCA_035492865.1 Mycobacterium sp.
CGATGGCGCGACGGCGATCGTGTTGGCCAGGCTGTACTGACCCGCTTCCTCGACGACGAGCAGATCCAGTGCCAACCGGGGAATCTTGTTGGCGTTGGCGAAGTCCCATCCCGTCCCGCCGACCACGCAGCCGTCGTGCGCGGCGATGAAACCGGCGAATTCGGGGTTGGTCAGGTCGGTCCATCCCGCGTTGACGGTGTTGAGCTTCTTGCCGACCCGCGATCCGTCGACCCCGGCCTTGAGAACGTCGCGGAACAGGTTCTCGACGACCGCGTGCGATTGGGCCACCACCCCGATCCGCCATTGATGCTGGTTCACCAGTCGCGCGATCACCTGGGCGGTGGTGAAGGTCTTGCCAGTGCCCGGCGGCCCGTGCACCGCGAGGTAAGACGAGTCGAGGTCCAGCAGCGCGGCGGTGATGTCGTCGGCGATCACGCCGCTGCGGGGGAGTGGTGTACCGCTGAGCGTGCGCGGGGGGCGGCGCAGCAGGATGTCGGTCACCGCGTCGATGGGCAGGTTGGGAAGTCCCGCCGCGACGAGCGCAGCGGTCTCGGCGATCGAGTCCTGCAACGGTTTGGTGTTGATGGGCGGGCCTGGGGTCAGCGCAAACGGCACCTGATCGAAGACGTCGCCGTCCTTGGGTTGTTTCTCCACGACGACGGCTTCGGTGGGCGCCTCGGGGTTGTCGCACTCAACCACCGTCACCGAACCGAATCCGCGCCGGTCGGGATCGTCGGCCAGGCCCGCGGGCGCGGGCGGATCGTAGAGCGCGTACATCTCCGAAGACAGTTCCCCGCTTGCGATTTCGCCGATCAGGCGGATGTGCCGCTGCGGCTTGCGGGCCTTCGGCGGCTGGTGCCAGTCGGCGACGATCTCGGCGCGGTCGGCGATGAACACGTCGGTGTTGTCGGCCCACTCGTCGACGGGATTGTTGACGCGGTCGAAGTGACTCCACCAGAACGGCTTGTCCTCGCGCTTGTGAAAACCGCGAGAAGCCGCCACCATTGCCACCGCCCGCTGCTCGGCCGTGCGCTCCTCGACACTGTCGCCTGCGAACTTGAGCAGTCTGCGTTCGATGTCGTCACCGATTTCGATGGCGCCACCATCGCGAACCGGCTGCGGCCCGCGTGGGGGTACGCCCGATTCGATGGCGCGCGCCATCAACCAGTCCCGCAGCCGACGGGTGGACCGGCAGTCGTAGAGGTTGTAGTCCTCGATCTCCTTGAGCACCGACGCGGCTTCGTCGGCGCGGCCTTCGTCGCGCAGCGAACAGTAGCGGGCGTACTGCGTGATGGAGTCCGCGGCGGTGGTCACCTCACCGTTGCGTAGCTCGTTGCCCATGTAGAGCGGCTCGAGGGATTTGATGCTGTAGTTCTCGGTGCCGACCCGAATGCTCTTGCGCACCAACGGATAGAGGTCGACCAGGATGCCGTTGCGAAGCAGGTCGTCGACGTCGTTCTCGCCGACGCCGTAGCGGCCTGCGAGCCGCAGCAGGGTGCTCTTCTCATACGCCGCGTAATGGTAGATGTGCATGCCCGGGTAGCGGCGTATCCGCTTGCGCACCATGGCAAGAAAGTCGACGAGCGCCTGGCGTTCACTGGTTCGGTCGTGCGCCCAGAACGGGTGAAACTCGTCAGCGACGGTCAGCACACCCCAGAGGTACTCGAGTCCCCATTCGCGACCGTCGACGGTCCACAGGGGGTCGCCCTCGAAGTCGAAGAACAGGTCACCCTTGTTCGCGTCGGGCAGCACCATGAGCGGCTGCGGGTCGACCACCTGATACGGCGGCTTGCCATCGATCCGGTCCGCGACCTGCAGCCCGGCCTGCGCGGTCAGCGTCTTGACGGTGCGAGTGGACAGCTCCTTGACGCCGCCGGTGTGTTCAGCGAGTTGGTGCATGCTCGTGATCCCCGCGTCGATCAGCCGGGCGCGCTGGCTGACCCGCATGCCCGCCACCAACAGCAGGTCGTCGGTGGCGCGGACCTGGATCTCGCACTCCGGACAGCGGAAGCACGCCCGAACCTCGTCGTCCTCCCAGGTGACCGCGGCGCCGCCGGCCAGGTGGCGGTCGAGCAGTCGCTGCAGCGCGGTGCGCCGCGGCAGATAGACGGGCAGTAGTTCGTCGACGCGGTAGGTCGCGGTGACGCCGTCGCCGAGGACCAACTCGACTTCGTCGGCGACGGGTGCGCCCGCCGCGGCGAGCGCGTCGGCGTAGGCCGCGAGCTGCAGCAGCGCCTCGACCTTGACCGAGCGCGCCAGCTTCGTATCGCGCAGTCGGTACCGCTCGCCAGCCTCAGAGTGCGATAACACCAAGAAGTCGGCGAAACCGACGAACCGGCCGTCGAACATAGCGGCCTGATAGATGAGCGGCGCGCGGCGCTCGACGGCTCGCATGGTCTGGTCTGCGGCGGCGGTCAGTCCTTCGACGGTGTACTTGGGGCGGCCGATGATCGTGACGGTGTCATCGGCGCGCAGTTCGTCGAGGTGGCGTTGTTCGTGCTCGCCACCGAGTTGGGCTGTCCGCGCGAGGAGTTCGTCCTCGACCGCCACCGGTGGGCCCCAGCCGAGTCGCGCGTCGAACGAACGCAGCAGCGCGTACTCGCACCGCGCGGCTGCGGCGAGATCGGATGCGCTGTAGATGACGCGATCGTCGGCGACGAACACGCTGCCACTGTATGTGAGCCAGCCGACACCTCAGC
>DATJIX010000454.1:0-3303 GCA_035492865.1 Mycobacterium sp.
TGGAGCCGTTGGATGCGGCGATGATCACGGCGGAGCTGCTCTCCGACCCGCTGCACACCGCCGCGTTGCTGATCCTGTCTCCGCCCGCGGACGCCGGTCCCGGGTACATCGACGGGCTCTATCAGGAGGCGCTGACAGACACCGCAGAACTGGATCCGCGATTTCGCAGGCACCCACACGTGGGCGTTGACACCGCAGGCGTTTGGGTGTGGCGTGCCGACGACGCCATCGACATACGCGAGCATTTGCAGCGCCGAACATTGCCTGCGGGCGCAGATCGCGACGCGCTATGGGAGCTGATCAGTGAGCTGCACAGCGAGCCGCTTGACCGGTCACGACCGATGTGGATGGCGTATGTGATCGACGGTCTGCCGGGCGGTCGATTCGCGTTCTATATCAAGGTGCACCACACGGTGATCGACGGTGTCGCCGGATTGAAGATGATCGCTGACGCGCTGACCACCGACCCCAAAAACCGGTCAATGCCGCCGATCTATGCCACCACCCCCAAGCAACCCGCCGAGCATGGCGTTACTTCACACGGACGGATTCCCAATCCCTTGTCACTCGTACGCGGGGCGCTGAACGGCATCACCTCGGGACTGGGTCTCGCTCGCCGAGTAACCCTCGGCGAAATATCAACCGTGGCGGCGAGTCTCAGGGCTGGGACTGCGGTTCTACCGGTCGCCGCCCCCTACACCAGATTCAATGGCCGACTCGGCCGCGACCGCACCGTCGCGGGGGCCAGTTGGCCGAAATCCCGCATCCGTGCCATCCAGCAGGCGGCCGGAGTGACCGGCAACGACGTGCTGACGGCCGTCGTAGCCGGAGTGCTACGCGAGTGGCTGAGCGCGCACGGTGAGTTGCCGGACAAGTCGCTCGTCGCGATCTGCCCGGTAACAGTGCGCGGTCGCCAGCACGCGACCGCTGAGGACAGGCACGGAAACCTGTTCGGTTTGGAGTTGTGCCCGTTGGGCACCGAGATAGCCGACCCCGCCGAGCGACTGGCCCACATCCATCGTGCGATGTCACGGGCTAAGCACCAGGTGGCGCGCCGCGGGTCGAACGCGACGATGCTGCTTCTCGCACCGAGTATCGCATCCACGGTGCTGCCGCCGATCATGCCGTTCGCACCGCGGTGGCGCCGTGGCTACAACGTCTCGATCTCCAACGTTCCCGGGCCACGGGACGAGATGTATTGGAACGGAGCGCATCTCGAGGAAATCTATCCCGTGTCGGCTGCCATCAACGGTCAGGCGCTGAACGTGACGATGTGTTCCTATGCCGGCCGCGTGACGTTCGGCTATGTTTCCGGCCGCCAGGTGATGCCTGATATCGCGTCGCTGATACCGCTGACCGAGCGCGTCTTCGTTGATCTGGAGACCGCGGTCCACTCATCAGGGTGAGGAGACGCGCTCATGGGTATCTACGCGATCACCGGATCGGCCTCCGGCATGGGACGCAAGGCTGCGGAGAAGCTGCGCGAAGCCGGCCACACCGTCATCGGTGTGGACATCAAACAGGCGGACATCGTGGCCGATCTGTCGAGTGCCGAGGGACGTCGCGCCGCCGCCGACGGCGTGTTGGCAGCGACGGGCGCCAGGCTGGACGGCGCCGTTCTCGCGGCCGGTCTCGGGCCAGGCCAAGGACCTGACCGTCCGCGGTTGATCGCCCAGGTCAACTACCTCGGCGTCGTTGATCTCCTTGACGCATGGCGCCCCGCACTGGCCGCCGCCGAACGCGCGAAGGTCGTCGTCTTCTCCAGCAATTCCACTACGACAACCCCCATGGTTCCGGCGCGCACCGTGCGGGCATTCCTTGCGCGCGATGCCGACAAGGCGGTGCGCACCACCCGACTGTTCGGCAAGAACGCTTCGGTGATGATGTACGCCGCATCCAAGATCGCGGTCAGCCGTTGGGTGCGCCTAGAGGCGGTGAAAAGCGAGTGGGCTGGCGCAGGCATACGCCTGAATGCTCTTGCCCCGGGCGCGATTATGACGCCGCTTCTGGAGGAGCAGCTTTCAACTCCGAAGCGGGCGAAACTCGTTCGCTCCTTCCCCGTGCCCGTCGGCGGCTTTGGCGATGCTGCGCAGCTGGCCGACTGGGCTCTGTTCATGCTGTCGGATGCTGCGGACTTCCTCTGCGGGAGCGTCGTATTCGTCGACGGCGGCACGGACGCGTACTTCCGCGCCAACGACTGGCCGAGACCCGTGCCGGCTTATCGGCTGTTGTCGTACTTCAAACGGTTCAGAGCCGGGGGTCGCCGGGCTTGAGGTCGATTGCGAGCGGCGTGCCGCTTCGCTGGCAGCACACCTCATTAGATCTGGCCACGCTTGACCGTCAGGCGCACGGGCCACGGCAACACAAGGTCACCGCCCACCGGGACGGCATTCCATCGCGCGAGAACCTCATCCAGGCGGGTATTGATGGCGTTGCGCAATTCGGGCAGCACCTCTGCTGGGGGCACCTCGGCGGGAATCGACCCATCCCGGGCCATGCCAGCCAGCTCCTCAGACCTGCCCACATCTGACCGGCCCGCACCACCTAAACGGCGAGACCGCTTGGCCTGGCGGGTTTTACCGCGCTTTCCCCCCGATGCACGGAAGAAACCGCCAACGTCGCCGCCTGCAGCGCACTGGCCGAAGATCCCGAGCTTCAGCCCCGCCTGCTCTTCGACGACGAAATGCACCAAATCATGGGGCACCCGGCTGTCACCCGGCGCAACCCGCATCGCGACATTCTCACCAACATCTCGCGCACCATCCCGAATGAGGCCAATACCGTACTGACGGTGACTGAGCCGCCGAAACACCACCTCCATGCCGCAATAGCAACACCCGCAATCACCGACGGCAAACGATTTAACGGTGCCAAATCAATCCGTCCAACTGACGCCCACCAATGCTGACTACCGCGGGCGGCGCCCCTCACTTCAAAGCGCCCGCAGGCCCTCCAGGGTCCTTGTTAGCAGTTCACGTCGTTCGTCGATTGTCATCGAGTCGCCAAGGGGGGCGAGCACCCGGAGATAACCCTGTGTCACCAGTTCGTCGACCAGGAACCGCGTCGCGCCAAGCGGCAACGACAGGCGTGCGGCGAGCTCTGCGACCGTCGTGCTGCGCACGCACGATGTCAGGATCTGGCCCCGCACATCATTTTTCGGCCAGCTCGGGGGCTTCGCCGTGGTGTTCAGCGCTTGAACCGGAGCCTCGAGTGGCAGTTCTACATCAGAGTCGATGCGGTCTGCCGTCAGCGCGTGACGGACCACGCTCGGTTCGGCTGTGCCCTCCGAATGGTGTTGATGAC
>DATJIX010000455.1:0-2534 GCA_035492865.1 Mycobacterium sp.
CGGTGGTCGCCGACTCCGAGAACCAAGCTGGCTCCGATCGCAACGGTGATCCAGGCGGGGCCGCCGTCGGCGTGCTTGGCGACGTTGGCGAGTAGCTCGGTGAGGAGCAGTTCGGCGTCTTCAGTGTCGAGGCCGTGCGCCGCGCCCAAATCGCGGAGCCAGTGCCGGGCTTCAGGGACGGTGGCGTCGGTGGCGTGTTCGATGTCGAGTCGCCAGCGGTGTGAGGCGAGCGCCGTGGTGTTGCCGGCGCCTACGGGGAGGGCCTGGTTCACGAACATCTAGCATGCACCTGCATCTGCATTTGTGCGCTGATATGCCGACGAAGCGTCAGTTCGTGCGATACGCACAGCTTCGAGCATGGCCAGGGCGACCAGTTCAGCCTCGTCGATGTCGTATCGGCCACGGTCGGCGAACAGGCCGCGCTTCTCGTCGTCGACGTAGATGACGGACCCGTCCTCTCCGGCCAGGACGTGCACCTCGCCGATGTCACCGACGGGGATGGTCGCGGACTCGCAGCAGCTCCCTTCGTCGTGGCTGGTGTCGGCGCAGTAGCGGGTGTGTCGCAGCAGGGTGCTCACGCGGGCTCACCGCCGGTCCACGGGTAGAGCTGGATGACGTCGGCCATAGCTTCGGCGATGCCGGCCTCGGTGCGGTCGGCGCAGGCGGCCCGGTAACCGGTGAGGAACACCGTGTCCCAGAACTCGCCGATCAGGGCCATGCGCTGCTCGGCGCTGCTGGCTTTGGCGAGGTGTTCGGCGAGCTGGTCGATGTCGTCGTTCTTGGTGGCGCCGATTTCGAAGCCGCGGGCTGCCGCCGCGGCGGCGTCGCGGATCGGGTCGATGGCCGGGACCGGCTTCGGGGCCGGGGCGTCGAGGACGGCGACCGGCGCCAGGCTGTCGGGGTTGCTGGTGACGAGGGTGAGGATGGGCTGCCGGTTCGCGGTCATCTCAGTCTTCTCCGTTCCGGATGAGGTGCTTCACGTACTGCCTCTCGTCCGCGAGGTACGCGGGCGGAAGCGTGGGGTTTTCGGCCATGCGGGCTCGGGCTTTGCGTAACTGCCGCCAGGCGCGGGCTTGGGCCTCGTTGTACTGCGGGGGCGCAGGAGTGAGGTTCATGCGAGCGCTCCCGTCTCGTTGCCGCTGCGCCGTGCGCCGGCACGCTGCCCGGCCGCGTAGGCACGCTCGGCCCACGACAGGACCACGACGAGTTCCTCCGGTGCGAGCCGCGCGAGCAGCCGTGCGACGTCCACATCGAACCGGCCGAGGGCGAGACCGTTTCCGGTCAGGGTCGAGGTGATGTACCGGAGTCGGGTTTCGGTGCAGGCGCCGCCGAGGACTTTCGCGGCGGCGCGCCAGGCCTCGGCCTCGGTGTCGAACCGGCCGTCCATCAGGCCATCACCTCGATGAGGGCGGCCTGGATCTCGGCCGCGGTGAGGTCGATGCCGTACCACTGCTTGGCGAGGTCGGTGATGATGCGCGGGTGCGGGCACGTTTGGGTGTACGAGTGCGGCACCGTGGTCTGGGTGAGTGCTTCACGGGCGCACGCCACAGCGGCCTGATGCCGGGTCAGCACCTCGTAGTGCACCCAGATCCGCTCGCCGTCCACGGTCTCGATGCGCGACTCGACCGGACGCCGGTCGCCCAGCCAGCCGGCCAGGTTCTTCGCGGCGACCTCGTCGCTGCCATAGGCCGGGCCGGGCAGGCGCACCAGCACCGCGGACGGCTGCTCGTAAGACTCGACCTCGACGGCGGGCGGCAGGTGTCGACCGGTCATCGCGCACCGCCCGACTGCATCGCCGCGGTTTCCCACGCAACCCGATGCCAGAGTTCACGGCCTTCCTGACCGATCTCCGTGAACAGATACGTACCGAACCGGTCTACGACTGCCGCATCGGCCGCGCCGTACGCTACGTCAAGGCCTTCATACCCGACGCGGCTGGCGAGGATCGCCCACGAGTCCGCGGGCACCAAGTCGATCACGGGCCCGATCTCAGCGGCCATGCCGAGGTCGCGTGCCTGCGCGGCAATCATTTCGGCATAGGGCAGCGGCAGCAGGTCAGTCTCAACCGTGGTCGCGCCGTCGTGGACGGTAACCTCGGCACGCTGCTGTCGGGCGAACCACACCGGGTCTGGGTCGTCGTTGAGCCCGAGGAGCCAGAGCATCGCGTCGGGAACCTTCGCGGCAAACAGAGCCTCGACAGCCTCGACTGCATTGAGGATGCACGCGTAGTCGCAGATCGCGAGACGACGGAGGCCGACGCGGTATCGCTGAGGCGTGTCGCTGGCCGTGAATTCGGCGCCGCATTTGGCGCAGCGCGTGCCGTTCAGTTGTTCGTCGGTCAGGTGTCGCCGGTCGCCGACGATCACGGTCTTGGCCCAGGCGGTGAGGCGGTTCACTGTCCCGGCTCCTTCCGCTCCGACAGGTGCAGGAACGGGCCGTCGTCGAGCAGCGTGTCCGCGCGCTCGTACACGACGTCCACGACCTCACCCCAGATCACGACCCGGGCCAGGTGACGGCGCGGGGCGAGACCGGGC
>DATJIX010000456.1:0-2928 GCA_035492865.1 Mycobacterium sp.
GTCGGCGTTGGCGTCCAGCGTGACCTTGCCGTCCAGCGCCAGGATCTGGTCGTCGGGCGTGCGCACCAACGGGTTCACCTCGACCAGGGTGGCGTCCTCGGCGACGAAGACCTCCCACAGCTTCTGGATCGTCACGGCCGCCGCATCGAGCACCTCGGCGGGCAGGTGGCCCTGCTCGGCGATCGACCGTGCGAACGCCAGATCCACGCCCTTGACGGCGTTCACGGGCACCTTGGCCAGCCGCTCAGGCTTGGTCGCCGCGACCTCTTCGATCTCCATACCGCCCTCGACCGAGCACATCGCCAGATAGGTCCGGTTGGCGCGGTCGAGCAGGAACGAGATGTAGTACTCCTCGGCGATGTCGCTGGCTTCGGCGACCAAGAGCTTCTTCACGATGTGGCCCTTGATGTCCAGGCCGAGGATGTTCTGCGCATGCGTGAACGCGTCGTCGGGGGTGGCCGCGTACTTTACGCCGCCGGCCTTGCCGCGGCCGCCGGCCTTCACCTGTGCCTTGACCATGACGGGCCTGCCGATTTCCTCGGCGATGGCCTTGGCGCCCTCGGCGGTGTCGGTCACTCGACCCGGCGTCGTGGGCACGTTGTGCTTGGCGAACAGCTCTTTCGCTTGGTATTCGAAGAGATCCATGGACTCACTGTCTTTGTGCGTTGGCTGCGAAGGTTTGGGCCCGACGGGCCAGGGGGAACTTTATCCACACGAACTAACGCAATTGACACCGCCTACCGGTCATGTGGTAGATCTCACCGCCGGGCGACAGTGATACGGGTCACAATCGCCGACGGAATTTCCGCTCGGGTTGCCACCAACATTGGAATTTGGTTAACGTGCCTCTGGTCTAGATCACGTTTCGGTCACGACTAGAAGGACATTCCAGGTTGGCACGGCACCGCTCGTCTGAATCTCCGGCTGGAGTCTCGACGAACGCACGGCACTCATGGGCAGACCTGGAAGCCGATCTCGCCGCTTCGGAAATCACCGACATCATTCCGTTCAACGAGTTCGGCGACCTCGCTGACCTGGACTTTCGTGACAATACGGCGTTCGACCGCGAGGCGCAGGTCATCCATGCGCCCGAGCTCGACGACCTGCACGACACCGACGATCTGATCCCACTGCGGCTGGCGGTGCCGTCGAAGTTCCGCCCCGATCCGCGTAACGAACGACGCCTTTCGCACGCGTACCGCGACAGCCACACCGACACCAGCGATGGTTCCGCGGCCACCGACATCATCGACATCTCCGGCCGCCGCGGCTTGCACCGCAAGCAGGAAGTGCCCGTTAAGGGCCGCCTGATGGTCGCGGCGATGGCCGTCGGCGCCACCGCCGCGGGTGCGTACTCGATGGCCAATGCGTCCGACCACAAGAAGCCCACCGAGGCGGTGCTCGCGGCCGACTCGTCGGTGATGGGCGGCGGAGCCATCGCGGGCTCGGTGGACGGCATGCAGATCGTCTCCGTCACCCCGGCAGCCAACTCGTCGGTGCACGCGGAGGAGATCACCAAGGCCGCCGCGTACGCGCAGGAGCGGGCCGACCGCGAAGCGCGCCTGAACCGGCCGCAGTTCGTCATGTACACAAAGGGCGTCTTCACGTCCGGGTTCGGCTACCGCTGGGGCGTGCTGCACGCGGGCATCGACATCGCGAACGCGATCGGCACGCCGATATACGCAGTCGCCGACGGCGTGGTGATCGATGCGGGCCCGACGGCCGGCTACGGCGCCTGGGTCAAGCTGCGGCACGCGGACGGCACCGTCACGCTGTACGGCCACGTCAACACGTGGCTGGTCAGCAAGGGCGACCGAGTGATGGCGGGCGATCAGATCGCGACCATCGGCAATCGCGGGAACTCGACCGGGCCACACTGCCACTTCGAGGTTCTGCTCAACGGCACCAACCGGATCGACCCGGTGCCGTGGCTCGCGCAGCGGGGACTTAGTCCCGGCAACTACGTTGGCTAGATGTGAGTGACGGCCCGTCCGACGAACAGCCTGTAGATCGACCACGCATCCGACGAGATTCCGACGGTGGCACGCCGTCGTCGCCGATTTCTGCCGAGTCCGAGCCGCAGACCAGAATCATCCGGCGTCATCCGACCGGCGAGTTCCCGGCGGTCGCCGATCCGCAGACCACTTATATCCCGCGAGCCAGGCCCGCCGCAGTGGGCCCGCCGCGAGCCAAGCGGGCCAAGCCCACGGCCGCCATCGCCACGACCATCGCGGCCATCGTGTCGGGCTGGGCCACCGCGATCATTGCCACTGACCTGATCACCGGCTGGTGGAAGTCGGACAGGCTGTTCTGCGTCGCCATCGGCTTTCTCACGGCGGTGTCCGCGGGAGCGCTCATCAGCGGGCTGATCGCGCTGCTGTTGCGGCGGCGGATGGGCAGGCTGCTGATCGTGGTCGGTGCGGTCGTCGCGCTGTTGATCTTCTCGGGCCTGTTCGTCGCGGGGGCCAAGCTGTCGCCGGTGGTGTACGCGATCCCCGTGCTGCCCCTGGCCAGCATCCTGCTGGCGCTGCTGCCCGCCACGAGCCGCTGGTCCCGCAGCGGGTAACGCCCCTAGAGCTTGGCTACCGGGGCGTGGTTGTGCATCAGCTTGACCCGGCCGGCGCTGCCGAAGTCGATCAGCGACATCGCCGACTCGCCGACGCCGGAGACCTCCTCGACACGGCCGAGGCCGTACTTGTCGTGGGTGACGCGATCACCCGGCTCCAGCACGAGCAGCGGTCGCTTTCCCGCCGCTGAACGAGTCGGCGACGGCCGTGGCGTCCCGAACCTGCCCGCGCCGCTGACGGGGGCCGACAGCGACGGTGCTGGCTCCACCCGCCGCCAATCGATGAGCTCCTGCGGAATCTCCTTCAGGAACCGCGATTCGGGGTTGAGCATCGGCTGGCCCCATGACGACCGGACCCTGGC
>DATJIX010000457.1:0-2809 GCA_035492865.1 Mycobacterium sp.
CTGGTCAGCGTCACTGCCAATCCACCGATGGCCAGCAGCACCGCCGCGGCGGCCGCCCCGAACAGGATGGGCGGACGCTTGTACCAGGGCAGTGGCCCCGGCTCGGGTTCGTAGCCCTCTTCCTCATGCGCGAATGCGACCTGCGGGCGGGCGTCGGTGGGTCCCTGGTCGAAGGTGTAGTCCTCGCCGGAGTACGGCACCGGCTCTGCGCCTGGCGAATCGTCCTGCGACCAGGCCAGCGCGCGGAACGTGGCAGACGCTGCGCCGTCGGAGGCCGATTCGGCGGCGGCGACCCCCGCGGCGCCCGCGGCCCACGCACCGGGCGCCATGCCCGTCGGCGCGTCCGCGGCGGGCGCGAGCCCGGTCGGCGCCATGCCGGTGGGCGCGTCGGACTGAAGCCCCCGGTCGGCCACCAGCGCGGCGCCCGCGGCCACGTTGAGCTGAGACTGTGGTGTGGTGACGACGGGCGTGCGCAGCCGCTCCGACAGCTGCTGGGTCACCCGCGGAATGTTGGCGCCACCGCCGACCGTCGCGACGGCCGACACACTGGTTACCGGAATGTTGTTGCGCTGCAACGTTTCTTCGATGGTATCGAGCAGTCCGGCCAGCGGTTGCGCGATGAGGTTGTCGAGCTCGGTGCGCGTCACCCTGACGTCGGAGTTGTACCCGGGCAGGTCGGCGTGCACCACCGTCGCGGTCTCGGCGGACAGCCGTTCCTTTGCCTGCCGGGCCTCGTCGCGCAAGCGGGCCAGCGATCCGAGCCCCAGCGTGCCGGTGGGGTCGGCGTTGTTGGCGTCGGAGATTCCGGCCACCACGTGGTTGAGCAGTGCCTGGTCGATCTGGTCCCCGGAGAAGTCGGGATACCGGACCGTCTCGCCGATCTGGTTGAAGTTGGACGCGGCGTCGGCCAGCGTGATGCTGGTGCCGCTGCCGCCAAGGTCCACCAGCGCGACGACGCCATCCGACGGCAGGCCGGGCGCGGCCTGCAGCGCCGCGAGTGCCGCGGCCGAATCCGGGATAAGCGTGGCAGGCACACCATTCGGCGCGAGGCTCGGCTTCGCGCGCAGCGCGCCGCGCAGTGCACCGATGGTCGCGGGACCCCAGTGCGCGGGCACGGCGATCGCGACGGGGGCGCCGCCGCCGACCGTGCGGGCCATCGCGTCGAGGGCTTCCACCAGCACCAGCTCGCCGCGGTGCGGCGAACCGTCGGCGGCCACCAGCGGAACCGGGTCGCCGACCCGCTCCACGAACCCCGACAGCACAAGCCCGGGCTGGTTGAGGTTCGGATTCTCGCTCGGCACGCCGACTTCGGGCGCGCGATCGCTGAACAAGGTGAGCACGGAACGGCGCATTATCGGAGCGCGGCCCATTCGGGCCGCCACCAAGTTGGTCATCCCAATGGACAACCCGAGTGAGTCGTTCATTTTCCCCTCTTGTTTGGCAGTGCACACGATATCCGCTCATCCCCCTAATGGCGGGTGAACCCCTAATGCCGAGTCCCCTAACGCCCATGCGGCAGAGCTGGGTTTCGCACCGATCTCCGGCGACGAGTCCGCCGATAGCATCGGGTCAAGCCTTTGGGCTACCGCCGCTATCTATATCTGCAATGGGAAGGAGGGTGTTCCATGGCAAACTCGCTACTTGACTTCGTGATGTCGTTGGTGCGTGATCCCGACGCCGCCGCAGCCTACGCTGCTGATCCGGCTCAGGCGATCGCCGATGCACATTTGACCGATGTGACCAGCGTGGACGTCAACAATCTGATTCCGGTCGTTTCGGAGTCGCTCTCGATGGCAGTGCCCTCAACGGGTGCTGACACATTGGTGGACGACCATGCCGGCAATGTCTGGACAAGTGGTGCGGCAACCGCCGCATTCGATGCGTTCGACGACCATGTGCCGACCGTCGCGGTCGACGACGTGCACACGATGGCCGCCAACCTGGTCGATGACCCGGGTGCCGCAGTGCACTCGGGGGTCGAATTGCTCTCCGATGCCGGCGTGCCGGACGTCGCGGCGCTGGACGACCCGTCGCTGCACTTCGACGGCCCGGTGGTCGACGATGTGCCCGCCATTGACGACCATGTCGCGCTCGCGGAGGACAACTGGAGCCACGCTGCTCCCGAAGATCACCACCTCGAGCCCGACAACTCCGGCTTCGACATCTTCGATTCGTAGCCAGCAGCACATCCACGAGATGCGCGGTCCATTTTGGGCCGCGCATTTTGTGCGCTTGAGCTGCGAAAATTTGTCGGCTATCTGGCGTGCCGGCCGCCGTCCCCGATCATCCCCTAATCCCCTAATGGAGGCCCCCCTGCTATCCCGGACGGTATGGCGTTAGGGAGGGGATTCGACCCCGTTTCCCAGACCTCGCCGGCTCCATAACGTTGTCACCAGTTCGCCGGACAGCCCGGCGACCAGACCCCGCAAGACACACAGAAAAGGACAACCGAAATGACCAACGTTCTCGATTGGATTCTCGACCTGTTCCGTGACCCGGTTCAGGCCCAGGCCTTCCTCAACGACCCCGACAAGTCGATGCAAAACGCCGGCGTGCAGAACGTCTCTGCGGCGCAGGTGAACGCGGTTGCCGCCTCCGTGGCGCCCGCCGCGGTCATCAACGGCGGTGGCGATCCGGTCCACGGCCTGCAGCAGGCAGTGGCCCAGACGCACGGCATCGCCTTCACACCGCAGTACGCGCCGGTGTGGGCCCCGGAGACCCAGGCGTTCAGCAACAACGACACGCTGAGCCACAACGACGTGCTGAGCAACAACGACCCCCATTTCCTGAGCCCCGAGGCCGGCCACGA
>DATJIX010000458.1:0-6628 GCA_035492865.1 Mycobacterium sp.
GAATGCCCACGCACCGGGCACAGTCCCGCGCCGGGCTTGCCGATCATGCCGCGCATCAGCAGCAGGTTGGTGATCTCCGCGATGGTCGGGACTGCGTGCCGGTGCTGCGTCAACCCCATCGCCCAGCAGACGATGGTGCGCTGCGAGGCGGCCATCGTCTTCGCCATCGACTCCAGCTGCGCCCGGTCGATGCCCGTCGCTGCCAACACGGTGTCGATATCGATTGTGCGAGTACGGGCCTCGTACCCCTCGAAGCCGTGGCAATACGTTCCGATGAACTCACGGTCGACGACCGTGCCGGGTGCGGCGTCGTCGGCCTCCAACAGCAGGCGGCCAAGGCCGGCGAACAACGCCATGTCGCCGCCGAGGCGGATCTGCACGAACTCGTCGGCGATCGGCACTCCGTGCCCGACCACGCCGTGCACCTTCTGCGGATCCTTGAACCGGATCAGCCCGGCCTCGGGCAGTGGATTGACCGCGATGATCTTGGCGCCGTTGGCCTTCGCCTTCTCCAAGGTCGACAGCATCCGTGGATGATTCGTGCCCGGATTCTGGCCCGCGATGATGATCAGGTCGGACTCGATGAGGTCCTCGACCGTGACCGAGCCCTTCCCGATCCCGATCGCCTCGATCAACGCCGTGCCCGACGACTCGTGGCACATGTTCGAACAGTCCGGCAGATTGTTCGTGCCGAAGCTGCGAACCAGGAGCTGATACAGGAACGCCGCTTCATTGCTGGTCCGGCCCGATGTGTAGAACAGCGCCTCGTTCGGACTGGCCAACGCGCGCAATTCGTCGGCGATCAACCTGTATGCGTCGTCCCAGCTGATCGGTCGGTAGTGGTCGTCGCCGGGCCGCAGCACCATGGGATGGGTCAGCCTGCCCTGTTGCGACAGCCAGTACTCGGGACGGCCCTCCAGATCGGCGATCGAATGCCTGGCGAAGAACTCGGGGGTGACGACCCGTTTGGTGGCCTCCTCGGCAACGGCCTTGGCGCCGTTCTCGCAGAACTCCGCGAATTTGCGGCCGCCGTGCTCCTCAGGCCACGCGCATCCCGGGCAGTCGAAGCCTTTGCGCTGGTTCAGCCGGGCCAGCGCGGCGGCCGTGCGAAGCGCACCCATCGACTCCAGGCCCCGCTGCAGCGACACCATCACGGCCTTGACGCCTGCGGCCTCGTGTTTGGGCTCGGTCACGGCCACCGCATGCTCGTCGTAGTCGACCTCGTGGTCGTCGGTGATGTCGCGCCGCTTACCCAACTGCATGTGCCCAGCGTAGGACTTTCGGAAAGCGCGGGTTGGGCGGTCACCAACGCGTGGCGTGAGCGTCAACGACTGTCCGGGAAATCCACCCAGCCGGCGTCGTTGACCTGCGATGCAAGGGTGGCCTCGACAAAGCGAACACCGATGAGGCCGTCGACGCCGGTGGGTATGGACAGCTCGCGCGCCGGTTGGCCCCGCAGTAGATCGGCAAGGTCGAGGTAGAAGTTGGCGAACGCCTCCAGAAAGCCTTCGGGATGGCCGAGGCCGACGCGGGTGAGGCGGGCGGAGTCGTCGGACAGGGTGCTCATACCGTGGGCCAGAATCGTGGCGCCGCCGTCGGGGTCGCGCACGGTCAGGTGTTGTGGGTCTTCGTGATGCCACTCCAGGCTCGCGTCGTCGCCGAAGACCCGAATTCGCAGCCCGTGCTCCTGACCGGTGGCCGCCATCGTCGCCCATACGGTCGCCGGCGCGCCGTTGGACAGGGTGAGCCGCATGGTCGCGTTGTCGAACACCGGTCTGTGCGGCACGAGTGTGCTGAGTTCCGCCGAGACGCGGGTAGCTTCGAGGCCGGTGATGTAGCGCAGCAGGTGAAACGCGTGGGTGCCGACGTCGGCGACGGCTGTGGCGACGCCGCCGCGTTCGGGATCCATCCGCCACTGCTGGACGTCCTTCGATGCCCAGCCCGACGCGTGCTCTGCGGCGACGAACCGGATCCGGCCGAGGTCGCCGTCGCGCACCATCCTGGCGGCGTGCCGGACCATCGGGTAGGCCGAATAGATATGCGGTACAGCGAGGATCACGTCGTGCGCCTGCGCGATTGCGACGAGTTCGGCCGCTGTGGCGGAGTCGTTGGTCAGTGGCTTCTCGCACACCACAGCGATACCGGCCTCCAGGAATGCCTTGGCGATCTCGAAGTGGGTGTCGTTCGGCGTGACGACCGCAACGACGTCGAGACGCCCTGCTTCGTTCGCGGCCATCTCTCGGTAGTCGTCGTAGACGCGCTCGACGCCAAGGCCGTCGGCGAACTTTGCCGACGCTGCTCGGTCTCGGCCGAAAATGCCTGCCGCAAGGACATATTGGTTGTCCAGCCACATCGCGTGGCGATGCGCAGCGCCGATCATCGCGCCAGGCCCGCCGCCAACCATCCCCGCTACAAGTCGCATCCCCCCATCCTTCCGTGCGGGCCAACGCGGGGGGTCCCGACGCCCTATTTAGGCTGACCGGATGGCTGATCCCGTCGGATCTCTCGCATCCATCTCGATCGATTGCCCCGATCCGGACGCGCTGGCACCGTTCTACTGCGCACTGTTGGGTCTGCACGAAGCATTCGCAATTCCGGACCGCGGGGTCATCTGCCTGGCGGGCGCGGGCCCGATGGTGACGCTGATGCGCGTCAACACGTACACGGCGCCGTCATGGCCGATTGGACCGCAACACCAGCAGATGCACATCGATGTCGGGGTCGACGACCTGGAGTCCGCGGTGTCGGCTGCGATCGCTCTCGGCGCTGTCGAGGCAACGCATCAGCCTGCGCCGGATCAATGGCGGGTCCTGCTCGACCCCGTCGGCCATCCGTTCTGTCTGAGTACCGTTCGCCCGGATTGAGACCGTTCGCGCCGGGGGACACATCGCGTTGACGGCGGCGTAACAAGTTTGCCATTGAAGGTCCCTAGTGTGGGCCGGTCAACGTAGAGCAAAGGAACTCCATTGAGCGGAAATGCGGCACGCCTGCAGGCGATCACCAAGGTCGAGGCGTACGTGCCTCCTGCCATCAGCTTTGATCCCGGCGAAGCGCCAGGTGCGATTTTCGGATCGAATGTCTTCACCAAGGCTGAAATGCAGGTGCGGTTGCCGAAGGCGGTCTTCAAATCCGTCGTCGCGACCATCGAGAAAGGCGCGAAGCTCGACCCCGCAGTTGCCGATGCGGTGGCCGCCGCGATGAAGGACTGGGCGCTGGAGAGGGGTGCCACCCACTACGCCCACGTGTTCTACCCGATGACCGGACTGACCGCCGAGAAGCATGACAGCTTCCTCGAGCCGGTGTCCGATGGCCAGACGCTGGCGGAGTTCGCGGGCAAAACCCTGATCCAGGGTGAGCCGGACGCGTCGAGTTTCCCGTCGGGTGGTCTGCGCAGCACCTTCGAGGCCCGCGGCTACACGGGCTGGGATGTCACAAGCCCGGCCTACATCCTCGAGAACCCCAACGGCAATACGCTTTGTATTCCAACGGTTTTCGTGTCGATGACCGGCGAGGCACTGGACTACAAGACCCCACTGCTGCGCAGTCAGCAGGCGATGGGCACGCACGCGGAGCGCATCCTGAAGCTGTTCGGTCACGAGCAGCTCGAGAAGGTGGTGTCCTTCTGCGGACCGGAACAGGAGTACTTCCTGGTCGACCGTCACTTCTTCCTCGCGCGACCCGATCTCGTGAACGCAGGCCGTACATTGTTCGGCGCCAAGCCACCCAAGGGGCAGGAGTTCGACGACCACTACTTTGGCGCGGTGCCCGAGCGGGTGCTCGGCTTCATGATGGACACCGAGCGGGAGCTGTTCAAGCTCGGCATTCCCGCCAAGACCCGGCATAACGAGGTGGCTCCCGGTCAGTTCGAGGTCGCGCCCATGTTCGAGCGTGCCAACCTGGCCTCGGATCACCAGCAGCTGCTGATGACCACCTTCAAGACCATCGCCAAGAAGCACGGCATGGAATGCCTGTTCCACGAGAAGCCGTTCGCGGGCGTGAACGGTTCGGGTAAGCACGTCAACTTCTCGGTGGGCAACGCAGAGCTCGGCAGCTTGTTGGTGCCCGGCGACACTCCGCATGAGAACGCCCAATTCCTGGTGTTCTGTGCGGCGGTGATCCGGGCGGTGCACAAATACGCGCCGCTGCTGCGTATCTCGGTGGCCTCAGCCACCAACGACCACCGGCTCGGCGCCAACGAGGCACCGCCCGCGATCATCTCGATCTTCCTCGGCGATCAGCTGGCCGACGTGTTCGAGCAGATCGCCAAGGGCGCGGCGACGTCGTCGAAGGGCAAGGGCACGATGATCATCGGCGTCGACACCCTGCCGCCGCTGCCGACCGACCCGGGTGACCGCAACCGGACGAGCCCATTCGCGTTCACCGGCAACAGGTTCGAATTCCGCGCACCCGGCTCGGGCCAAACGGTCGCCGTGCCGATGATCATTCTCAACACGATCATGGCCGACTCGTTCGACTACATGGCCACGATCCTCGAGAAGGCCGTTGAGGACGGCGAGGATTTCGATCAGGCGGTGCAGAAGCTGCTTACCGACATCATCACGGAGCACGGCGCGGTGGTGTTCAACGGCGACGGGTACTCGGAGAACTGGCAGGTCGAGGCCGCCGAACGGGGCCTGCCGAATTTCAAGACGACGCTGGACGCACTGCCGTCGTTGATTGCACCGGAGTCCGTCGAGCTGTTCGACAAGTACAGCGTGTTCAACGAACGCGAGCTGCACAGCCGATACGAGGTCCGGTTGGAGCAGTACGTGTTGACGATCGGGGTCGAAGCCAAGCTCACGCTGGAGATCGGCACGACGGTCGTGCTTCCGTCGGCGGTGCGGTACCAGACGGAGCTGGCGCAGAACGTCTCGTCGCTGAAGAAGGCCGGTGTCCAGCCGAGTACCGCTCTGCTGGAAGCGGTTTCCGCGCCGATAGCGGACTTGACAAGTGCGCTTGCGGATCTGAAAAAGGCGCTCAGCGATCATTCGGCCGAGAGCGCGTACGACGAGGCGCTGCACGCCCGCGATGCGCTGTTGCCTGCGATGAACGCGGTGCGTGCCGCCGCCGACACGCTGGAAGGTGTGGTGGCCGACGATCTGTGGCCGCTGCCCACCTATCAGGAGATGCTCTACATCCTCTGATCAGACGTCGCCGAGTGTGGGGGAGGTGTCCGTGCCACGGGCGCTGGTAGACCCGCAACCCCCACACTCGGCGATTCAACTACCTGTCTTTGGGTGACGCCGACGGCTTCAGCAGGCGCCATTCGCTGGACTGCGGTGTAGCCGTAGATCGCGAGGGTGGCCGGTCCGAGGGTGATCATCAGGGGAAAGGTGTTGGCGGGGTGGGTGGCCGAGATGGCCAGCCCGGCTAGGTAGGCGCCGTACATCACCAGCGCTGCGCCGAGTGCGGCGTGGCGACCGAGGCGGCGACCGACGGTGAGGGGAACGAGGGTGAGGATGAGGACGTCGCCGACGCCGAGGCAGGCCATGCCGCCCGCGGTGGGAATAGTGAACATGAAGGAAATGGGTTGGCGGCCGAGCGCGCCCAGCAATTCATCCATGAACCCGGTGAGGGTAGTCGCGGTGACGTCATAGATGGTCAGGAATGTGGCAAGGACGGCCAGATGCGTTGGTGTGGCGCCGAGTTGGGCCCATGCGACGGCCACGTTGACGACCACGGCGACTAGCAGCAGGTCGGTCAGTGCCCATCCGGGGATCGGGCCGGTGTGCGACGTCACAACCAGTACGACGGCAGTTCCGCTCAACAAGAGTGGGATTGCCTGCGGAGCACGGATTTTCAGCACTGGCGCAGCAAGGTCGGCGACGGAGCTGACGATAACGGCGCCGGCGATGACCGCGGCCAGCCAGGGCGGCTCGACTACCGCCAGAAGCGGATAGACCATGACGACGATCGCCAGCGTGGCGACGTCTGTGTAGTCGAACACGCCCAGCTTGGAGCACGACAGTTGCCAGCGCGCGTCGTACGCACAACCAACGGCGATGACGAAGGCGCCGAACGCCCCTATCACAAGCAAGTCCACGCCGTGTCTTTTCTCTCGCGCGGCGTGGTGGCGGCGGGGGTGAACGCGTCCCCGGAGGCGTCCATGATCTCTCCACGCAGGGGATAGGCCTGCTGGCCGATGGCGGCGATGTCGGGAATCATCGAGAGGCTGTGGATCGGAATGTTCGCGCGCATGAAATCGTCGCGCAGGCTGGCTTCTGCCGCCGGCTCTGGGTCGCTGACTTGCACCGTCACATCAAGTTTCGCTTCGCCGGTGTCACGGTAGGAGATTCGCGCAGGCAAGGAGACGTGTGGGTTAGCCTCCACGACCTCGAGCAGTTGGCGCGGGGTGACGGTAAGGCCGGGGCGATGGACGGTGAACGTCAGTTTGCCGTGCGGGATCGAGGTGGCAGGCATGGCGGCCATGGAACACGTCAAATGCTCTGGCAAGGCGGTGACGACATCGCCGGTGTCGTAGCGAATGAAGACGGTGGCCTGCCGAAACGGAGTCAAGGGAGTGACCACCAGGGTGGCTAGTTCGCCGGGCTGGGCATGGCGGGTGGTGCCCAGTGCACGGGTTTCGATGACGGCCTTAGAGGGCTCGAAGTGTAGGTGGCCGTGCTCA
>DATJIX010000459.1:0-4933 GCA_035492865.1 Mycobacterium sp.
TGTATCCAGGCCTCACGCTGTAACCGCGCGCCACGCCGGTCGGGAATTTTACGATTCCCACAGAATTGGGTTACTGTAACCGCATGGCACAGAAACCTGTCGCTAATGCGCTGATCGTGGAGCTCGAGCCGGTCGTGCAGCAGGAGCTGCGGCGCCATATCGACTCCGAAGACCTCTGGTACGCCCATGACTACGTGCCGTTCGAAAAGGGCGAGAACTTCGCCTTCCTCGGCGGCCACGACTGGGACCCGTCGCAGGTCACGCTGCCCAAGACCATCACCGATGCCCTCGAGATCCTGCTGATCGTGAAGGACAATCTCGCCGGTTATCACCGCGAATTCGTGTTCAGCTTCATCCTCGAGGACAAGTGGGGCCGCTGGCTCGGCCGCTGGACCGCCGAGGAGCACCTGCACGCCATCGCGCTGCGCCAATACCTGGTCGTCACGCGCGAGATCGATCCCGCCGCCAACGAGGACGTCCGCGTCGAGCACGTGATGAAGGGCTATCGCCCCGACGGGTTCAGCCAGATCGAGCGCCTGGCGTTCATGGCATTCTTCGAGCGCGAGCACGCCGTGTTCTGCCGCAATCTCGAAGCACAGATCACCGAGCCGGTACTGAAGGGCTTGGTCGGCCGCATCGCCCGCGACGAGGAGCGCCACGAGGAGTTCTTCGCCAACCTCATCGCGCACTGCCTGACCTACAGCAGAGACGAGACCGTCGAGGCGATCGCCAGCCGCGCAGCCGAACTCGGCGTCGTCGGTGGCGACATCGACGCTTACCAAGACAAAGTGGCCAAGGTCGCAGATTCCGGCATCTTCGGGCCCGACCAACGGCGCCAGGTGATCGCCGACCGCATCACCGCTTGGGGGCTGGCCGACGAGCCTGCGCTCAAGCAATTCCTGTGACAAGTTAGCCACGGAGCCGCTCCGGCCGGCGACATTCAGCCACGGCGCGCCTGCACGGCGCGAAGCGCCAAGCGAGAGTAGCGTCGTTTCTCGATGGCTAGCGACATGCTCTGCTATCCGGGCGGTACCGATCGTTTCGATCACGAGAGGACCGGCCCCGGTCCTGGTACCGCAGTGTCCGCCGAGATATTCGTGCGGGGCCGCATGAATTCCCTCGCCTCGAGGAGCGCTACGTGACCAAATCGACCGTCCGGACCTATGTGCTCGACACCTCCGTTCTGCTGTCCGATCCGTGGGCGGCTACGAGGTTTGCCGAACATGAAGTTGTGGTCCCGTTGGTGGTCATCAGTGAACTGGAAGCCAAGCGGCATCATCACGAGCTTGGCTGGTTCGCCCGGCAGGCCCTGCGGATGTTCGACGATCTGCGGCTCGAACACGGGCGGTTGGATCAGCCGATTCCCGTTGGGACGCAAGGCGGCACACTGCACGTCGAGCTGAACCACAGCGACCCCACAGTGTTGCCCGCGGGCTTCCGGACCGACACGAACGATGCGCGGATTCTGACATGTGCGGCCAACCTCGCGGCCGAAGGCAAGCGAGTCACGTTGGTCAGCAAGGACATTCCGCTGCGGGTGAAGGCGGGCGCGGTCGGCCTCGCGGCCGACGAGTATCACGCGCAGGACGTCATCACGTCCGGTTGGACGGGGATGGACGAGATCGAGGCATCGCCCGACGATATCGACAAGTTGTACGCCGACGGCGAGATCGATCTGGAGGCTGCACGTAATCTCCCGTGCCACACCGGAATTCGGCTGCTGGGCGGCAGCTCGCACGCCCTCGGCCGAGTGAACCCCGAGAAGCAGGTGCAGCTGGTGCGCGGCGACCGCGAGGTGTTCGGGTTGCGCGGCCGCTCCGCCGAGCAGCGGGTGGCACTCGATCTGCTGCTCGACGAGTCCGTCGGCATCGTGTCGCTGGGCGGCAAGGCGGGCACCGGCAAGTCCGCGCTGGCGCTGTGCGCCGGCCTTGAGGCGGTGCTCGAGCGCCGCACCCATCGCAAGGTCGTGGTGTTCCGGCCGCTGTACGCGGTCGGCGGTCAGGATCTCGGCTACCTGCCCGGCAGCGAGAGCGAAAAGATGGGCCCGTGGGCGCAGGCCGTCTTCGACACGCTGGAGGGACTGGCCAGCCCTGCGGTGCTCGAGGAGGTGCTTTCCCGCGGCATGCTCGAGGTGCTGCCGCTGACGCACATCCGCGGCCGCTCGCTGCATGACTCGTTCGTGATCGTCGACGAGGCGCAGTCACTGGAACGCAACGTGCTGCTGACCGTGCTGTCCCGGCTGGGCGCCGGATCGCGGGTGGTACTCACCCACGACGTCGCTCAGCGTGACAACTTGCGCGTCGGCAGGCACGACGGCGTGGCCGCGGTGATCGAGAAGCTGAAGGGCCACCCGCTGTTCGCGCACATCACGCTGCTGCGCAGCGAGCGCTCGCCGATCGCGGCGCTGGTCACCGAGATGCTGGAGGAGATCAGCCCGGGAGCGCTCCCGTAAACCCCCGGTAGGCTGCTTGGGTGCCGAAACGACCCGACAGCCAGGCCTGGCGGTACGCCAGGACTGTGCTTGGCGTGCTCGCGGCCGCGACGGTGCTGATCGTCGGCGGGCTCACCGGTCACATCCGCAAGGCCAGCGCCGAGGATGTCGACTGCTCGAAAGAAAAGTGCATCGCGCTGACGTTCGACGACGGCCCGAGCCCCTTCACCGACCGGCTGCTGCAGATCCTGAAGGACAACGACGCCAAGGCGACGTTCTTCCAGATCGGCAACAAGGTCGCGGCCAACCCGGCGGCGTCCAAGCGCGTCGTCGACGCTGGCATGGAACTCGGCAGCCACACCTGGGAACACCCCAACATGACGACCATCCCGCCCGAGGACATCCCCGCCCAGTTGACCAAGGCGAGCGACGCGATCGAGGCGGCGACGGGGCAGCGGCCCAAGCTGTTGCGTACCGCGGGTGGGTTGATCAACGACGCCGTACTGGCGGAAGCCAAGAAGCAGGGGCTGGCCGACATCAATTGGGACGTCATCCCGTTCGACTGGGCCAATGACTCCAACACCGCGGCTACCCGGTACATGTTGATGACGCAGATCAAGCCGAACTCGGTGGTGCTGTTTCACGACACCTACTCGTCCACAGTCGATCTCGTGGAGCAGTTCATCCCGGTGCTGAAGCACAACGGCTATCACATGGTGACCGTCACGCAGATGATCGGCCCGCGCGAGCCAGGAAGCAGCTACGGCAGCCGCGACAACGGGCCACCGGTCAACGATCTAACCGACATTCCGGCCGCCGAGATCCCGACGCTTCCCAACACGCCGTCGCCCAAGCCGATGCCGAACTTCCCGATCACCGACATTGAGGGCGCCAACTCCGGCGGCGTCAACAACGGGGCATAGCCAGGCACGGTGCGCACCGACACGGCGTTTGTGCTCACCGTCCTGGTGCTGTGCTACGCCGTGGTCTCGGCGCTGGTCAAGCGGTGGTACATCGCGCCGGCGTTGATCTTCATCGGATGCGGAATGGCGTTGGGCCCCTACGGCTTCGGCGTGATCGAGGCCGGTACCGACGCCACCAGCTTCACCGTTCTGGCCCAGCTGGCGCTGACGGTGATCCTGTTCAACCAGGCTGCCATGCTCGACCTGCCGTCCGTGGTGCGCCGCGGCCATGTGACGTTTCGGTTGTTGGTGGTCGGCATACCGCTGACCATCGTTCTCGGCACGGCACTCGCGCTGTGGGTGATACCTGCGATGCCGGTGTGGGAGGCGGTGTGCCTTGCGGCCATCGTGGCTCCCACTGAAGTGGCGTTGATCGACGCGCTGCTGGATGACCGCCGCATCCCTGAGCGCGTCCGCCACGCCCTGTCGGTCGAGAGCGGCTGCTACGACGGGCTCGCACTCGCGGCGATGCTAGCCGCCGTGGCGTTGGCGTCCGAGCAGAACGACCCGGATCCCAGTCGGTGGGGCTGGTTCGCGATTCGCACCGAGGTGGTCTCGATTGCCGTCGGCATCGGCATCGGCGTGCTCGGCGGTTGGGTGATCATGAGATCGCGGCAGCGCGGCTGGATGAGCGACACCTGGGCCCAGCTGGCCACCCTCGCACTGGCGTTGGTGTGCTTCGAAGTGGGAGAGCGGTTGCACGGCAGCGGATTCGTCGCCGCCTTCGCGGGTGGGCTCGCGTATTCGATGATGGCGCGGAGGGCGGACGCACAGCTGCCGTCACAGGTGACCGACGCGGCCGGTCAGCTGCTGGAGCTGATGGTGTTCGCGATGTTCGGCAGCTACGCGGTGTTCATCGGCTGGCGCGACGCCGATTGGCGGGTCGTGGTTTTCGCCGTCGTTGCGCTCTTCGCGGTGCGGCTGGTCGCGGTGTCCGCAGCGCTGCTCGGCACTGATCTGCCCGCCCGCAGCAGGCTGTTCATCGGCTGGTTCGGGCCGAGGGGGATCGGCACCCTGGTCCTGGGCCTGCTGATGATCGAGCGCGGCGAGATCGCGCAGTCGGCGACGATCACGCAGGCGGTCGTGGTAACCGTCACCGTCAGCCTGGTGGTGCACAGCCTGACCGCACCGTTCGGCATCCGGGCCGTTAGTGCGGCGGAGCGAGAATCGTGAATTCCGGTTCGATGAGCCGCATTTCGATACCCCCGCTACGCGGCTTCAGCCAGGACGCCTCGGCCGACGCGTTCTCGGGGTCGTAGTCCCACCTCTTGCAGATGTTGTCTATCCCGATCGGATAGACCGTAACTGCTTCCGTCGTCACGTGCATGCGCAGAAAGTTCTTGTAACCCGAGTAACGGAACGACGAGAAGGCCTCTGTGCTGTTCCAACCGAACAGGGTGAACACCAGGAAGAGGAACGTCGCAAAGATGATGGAGCCGACGATCCCGCCGACCAGACCGACCAACAGCATGCACAGCAGCAGGCGCCAGCCCGTCAGAGTCTCGAAGAGCCGAACGCAGACCATTGCGATGGCGGCCTG
>DATJIX010000460.1:0-22318 GCA_035492865.1 Mycobacterium sp.
GAATACCACGGCGCCAGCCATCGCCGTTGCTCGGCGAGCACGGTCTGCACGCTGACCGATTCGTCGAGTTCATCGATGTCGTCGAACGCCGCGATCGCGCAGTGCTTACGGATCGCACGCGGCTTCGTGTCCCCGAGCACAGTCAGCGTGCCGTGGCTCGGCTTGTACCGTCCCGCCAGCGTCAGCAGCAGCGTGGTCTGTTCCGGTCCACCTGGCATCCGGATGGCGTGGAAGCCGGCCGTGAGCGAGAGATCGACGCCCGAGAACAACGGTCCGTGCTCACCGTCCACGCCCAGCCCCTTGGCGGTGATCAGCGGCGGGTCGGCGTCGGGCTCGTCCTGTGAGGTCATCAGTTGGACATTGTCGCCGATTAGGCCAGCGACTCCACCCATGCGCGGTGCAAAGCGGCGTATCGACCGCCCGTGCGGCCGATCAACTCGTCGGGTGTGCCGTCTTCGACGATGCGGCCGTGTTCGAGCACCAGCACCCGGTCGGCGACCTCCACCGTCGAGAGGCGGTGCGCGATCACCAGTGCCGTGCGGTCGGCCAGCACGGTTTCCAGCGCCCGCTGCACCATCCGCTCACTCGGGATGTCGAGCGACGACGTGGCCTCGTCGAGGATCAGCACCGCCGGATCGGCGAGGAACGCCCGCGCGAACGCGACCAACTGCCGCTGCCCCGCCGAGAGCCTGCCACCGCGCTTGGCGACGTCGGTGTCGTAGCCGTCGGGCAGCGCGTCGATGAATCGGTCCGCGCCGACAGCGGCGGCCGCCGCCGCCACTTCCGCATCGGTCGCGTCGGGGCGGCCGAACCGGATGTTGTCGGCGACGGTGCCCTCGAACATGAAGTTCTCCTGCGTCACCATCACGACATGGCGGCGCAGCTCGCTCTGCGAAATATCGCGCAGGTCAATGCCATCCAGCGTCACCGCGCCTGACGTCGGGTCGTAGAACCGGGCGATCAGCTTGGCGATCGTGGTCTTGCCCGCACCCGTGGTACCGACCAACGCGACGGTCTGCCCCGCAGGCACCGTGAAGGCAAGGTCGGGAAGCACCGGCCGATCGGGCACATAGGAGAAGTGCACGTCGCGGAACTCCACCTCGCCGCGCACCTTCTCGAGCCGAACCGGATGCTTCGGATCGCCGATGCCCGGCCGCTCGGCGAGCACGCCTGCCAACTTCTCCAGCGCCGACGACGCGGACTGGAATGTGTTGAAGAACTGCGAGATTTCCTGCATCGGTTCGAAGAACATCCGCAGGTACAACAGGAACGCCGCAAGGGTGCCGATGGTCATCTGGCCGTGCAACACGCGGTAGCCCCCGTAGAGCAGCACCACCCCCGTGGTGAGGTTGCCGACCAGCTTCACGCCGGGCATGAAGATGGCCAGCAGCCGGAAGGTCTGCTCGTTGTCCGCCTTGTAGCGGTCGGCGATGTCTTCGAAGATCTCCTGGTTGCGCGGCTCGCGGCGGTAGGCCTGCACCGCCTTGATGCCTGTCATCGTCTCGACGAACTGCACGATCACCAGGGCGGCGCTCTCACGGACCCTGCGGTACGTCTTGGCCGACTCGTTGCGGAACCACCACACCAGCGCGACCAGGATCGGGAATGCCGCAAGGCACATCAGGCCGAGCCGAACATCCAGTGTCACAAGCAGAATGGACGTGCCGACCAGCGTGAGAACCGCGGTGATCAGGCTGTCGAATCCGGTCTCCAGCATGTCCTGGATGGCCTCGACGTCGTTGGTGGACCGACTGACCACACGACCCGACGTGTAGCGCTCGTGGAACGCGATGTCGAGACGCTGGAAGTGCCGGAACACCCGCCGTCGCAACTCGCGCAGCACCTTCTGGCCGATCCGACCGGAGCGCTGCAGGAAGAACATCCGGCTGGTCGCCTGGATCACCACCACCCCGGCCAGCACCGCGACGACGACCATCAGCGTGTGCGCCGAGCCGCCAGACAGGATCGGCGGGATGCCATGGTCGATGCCGCGCTGCACCAGGATCGGAACCGAAAGGCGTGCAGCGTTTTCCACGACGACGACCAGCGCGAGCAACGCGACTGTCACGCGGTAGGGCCGCAGCAGCGACCACAGCAGCGCACGGGCCTCGCGGCGGCGCGGCAGGCTTTCGTCGATGGGCAGGTCGTCGTTCTGCTCATCCCTGATCCGGCCGCGCCAGTCGTCCTCGGGGACGTCGACGGGTCGGGTGTCGGTCGCGGTCATCGGCCCTCGGCCTCCGACGTGACGAATCGGTCGTCATCGGAAGCGGCCGCCTGCTTTTTCAAGGCCTCTTGCTCCTCGTACGCAACACCCAGCCGTTCCCGGTTCTCGTCGTCCTCCCAGGCGCAGCTGCGTTCGGCGCGATCGTCGAGTTCGTCGTCGGCGGCCAGCAGGTAGCGGTACTGCGGCACGCTGGTCAACAGCTGGGCGTGCGTGCCGATGTGGGTGATGGTGCCTGCCCCCGCAATCCGATCGAGCAGCGCCACCTTGTCGGCGAGCAACACCGTCGACGCCCGATGTGCGACCACGAGGCCGGTGACGTGGTGCAGCACCCGCCGCAACGCCTCCTCTACGACGGCCTCGGTATGCACGTCGAGGGCGGACAACGTGTCGTCGAGCACCAGGATCTTGGGCGCGGCGAGGATGGCGCGCGCCAGCGAGAGCCGCTGCCGCTGGCCGCCGGACAGACTCATGCCCTGCTCACCGATGCGGGTGTCCAGCCCGAACGGCAGGTCGTAGACGAACTGCGCGGCGGCCACCTCGACGGCCTGCGCCATCTGTTCGTCCGTCGCGTCGGGCCTACCAAGCCGCAGGTTTTCCGCCACCGACATCGAGAACAGCGTCGGGTCCTCGAACGCGGTGGCGACCGCCTGCCGCAGCGCGGGCAGGCTCAGCTCGCGGATGTCTTGGCCGTCGATGCGGATCTGGCCCTCGGTCACGTCGTACAGCCGGGACAGCAGCGCGGCGAGCACCGACTTTCCAGAACCGGTCGAACCGACCAGTGCCAGCGTCTCCCCCGACTCGACGGTGGCGTTGACGTGGCGCAGCGCCCAGTCCTCAGGGGCGGCGTCGGGGAAGCGGAAGCCGACGTCGATCAGCTCCAGCCTGCCGCCCGCCGGTGACTGCTCTTGCGGACCGTCGGTGATTTCCTTTGGTGCATCGAAGATCTCGGCGATTCGGTTGGCGGCGGTGAACGACTCCTGGGTCATCGACAGCAGGAAGCCCAGCGACGCGATGGGCCACACCAGCGACAGCATCATCGTGATGAACGCGACCAGCGTGCCCATGGTGACGTAGCCGTGACCCGCGGCGTAGGCGCCGAAGCCGAGCACCACGATCAGCGTGAGGTTCGGGATGACCTCCAGCAGCGTCCAGAACTTCGCGGACACCGAGACCCGGCTGACCTGCGTGTCGTACAGGTTGGTCAGCTTGTCGTCGAACCGGTCGAAGGCGTAGTCCTCGCGGCCGAACGACTTCACCACCCGGACGCCGAGCGCGGATTCCTCGACATGCGTTGCGACCTCGCCCGACTGGTCCTGCGCCAGCCGCGACAGCCGGGTGTAGGTGCGCTGGAAATGCAGCACCGTCAACGTGATCGGCACGATAGACACCAGCACGACCACGCCGAGCGGCCAGTACATCGCGAGCAGGATCGCCGTGACCACGGTGATCTGGATGACGTTGAGCAACAGAAACACCATGCCGAACGACATGAACCGGCGAATGGTGCTCAGGTCGTTCATGATTCGCGACAGCAGTTGGCCGGACTGCCAGCGACCGTGAAACGACATCGGCAGGATCTGCAGCTGCGCGTAGAGGTCCTTGCGGATATCGGCCTCCACGCCCATGGTGGCGCGCGCGACCAGCCAGCGGCGGATGAACCACAGCACGGCCTCGGAGATGCCGACGCCCATCGCGGCGGCGCCGAGCACCCACAGCCCACGCTGGTCCTGATGACGCACCGGCCCGTCGATTACCGCCTTGGTCATCAGCGGAATGGCCACCGTGGCAACGAGGCTGGCGAGCGCGATGGTCACCATCGCGATCCACCGGGCCCGGTACGGCAGCAGATAGGGCATCAACCGCCACAGATCCGAACCGATACGCAGACGGGCCGGCGGTCGCGCGATCGCCGGCTCAGAGCGACGGGTGGTGTGTGGGGCTTCAGACACGAGGCCTCAATTGTCCCATGCGCCGCAAACCTTTAATCCGCGCGCCGAAACGGACACATGGGCGGGAAAGTGCGAGTGCAAGCCGCCAATACGTCGATCTCGGCGCGGGATTCATGCAGCGACGGGATCCTCTTGGGGGCCGAACTGGGTTTCGTACAGCTCGGTGTAGCGGCCGCGGCGGGCCAGCAGCTGGTCGTGGGTGCCGCGCTCGACGATGCGGCCGTCCTCGACGACGAGGATCATGTCCGCCGCACGGACCGTGGACAGCCGGTGGGCGATGACCAGAGCGGTCCTGTCGGCCAGCGCTTCATCCAGCGCCTGCTGCACCGCGGCTTCCGACGCGGAATCCAGCGACGCCGTCGCCTCGTCGAGCACAACCACCCGGGATTGGCCCAACAGCAGGCGAGCGATGGTCAACCGCTGCCGCTGTCCGCCCGACAGCCGGTAGCCACGTTCGCCGACGACGGTGTCCAGCCCGTCGGGCATCTCGGCGACGACATCGGCAAGCCGCGCACGTTCCAGCGCACGCCACAAGTCGTCGTCGCTCGCGTCGGTCGCGGCCAATTGAAGATTCGACCGGATCGATTCGTGGAACAGGTGCCCGTCCTGTGTGACCATGCCGACGGTGTTCTTCAACGAGGCGAACGTCACGTCGCGCACGTCGACCCCGTTCAGTCGCACCGCCCCGGAATCGACGTCATAGAGCCGGGCCAACAGGGACGCGGTCGTCGACTTACCCGCACCGGACGAACCGACCAGCGCGATCATCTGTCCCGGCAGCGCGGTGAACGAAATACCATGCAGCACTTCGTCTCCGCCGCGATCGTCGAGTACCGCCACCTCTTCGAGCGACGCCAGCGAGACCTTGTCCGCCGACGGGTAGGAGAATCGCACGCTGTCGAATTCGACGGAGACCGGGCCGTCGGGCACTGCGACCGCGTCCGGCTTCTCCTGGATCAAAGGCACCAGGTCGATTACCTCGAACACGCGCTCGAAACTGACCAGGGCGCTTGCGATTTCGACGTGTGCGTTGGCCAAGGCCGTCAGCGGGGAATACAACCGCGTCAACAGCAGTGCCAGCGAGACGATCGCACCCGCCTGCAGGTGGCCACCGATCGCCAGCACACCGCCGAGCCCGTAGACCAGGGCCAGCGCCAGTGCCGACATGAGCGTCAGGGAGTTCATGAAAACCGACTGCAGCATTGCGGTCTTGACGCCGATCTCACGAACTCTGTCGGCCCGGATTTCGAACTCATGTGATTCGGCAGCCGGGTCGCCGAACAGCTTGACCAGCGTCGCGCCCGGCGCCGAAAATCGTTCGGTCATCTGGGTGTTCATCGTCGCATTGTTGATCGCGGCCTCGCGCGATAGACGGGCCATCGTTCGGCCGATGCGCCGCGCCGGCACGACGAACAGCGGCATCAGCACCAGCGACAGCAGTGTGATCTGCCACGAGATCGACAACATCACGACCAGCGTCAAGGTCAGTGTCACCACATTGGAGACGACACCGGAGAGCGTGTCAGAGAACGCCCGCTGCGCGCCGAGCACATCAGTGCCCAGCCGGCTGACCAAGGCGCCTGTGCGGGTGCGGGTGAAGAACGCGACCGGCATGCGTTGCACATGGTCGAAGACTGCGGTCCGCAGATCCAAAATGAGGCCCTCGCCGATGTTGGACGACAGCCACCGGGTGACAAGGGACACGACGGCCTCAGCCACTGCGACGGCGGCGATAACCGCAGCCAGCATCACCACAACGCCGGGCGCGCCGCCGCGCACGATCGTGTCGACCACTTTGCCTGCCAACACCGGAGTCGCGACTGCAAGCAGCGCACTCACCACGCTGACCGCGACGAACGCGCCCAACCTGCGATGGTGCCGTGCTGCGAAGTGCCAGATCCGGCGCAGCAGCCTGCGGTCGGCCAACGACCGCAGATCACCGCCGCGCGCGCGGACCTGCCGGTACAGAGTTTGCCGGGCTACTGTCTCAAAGCTCATCTAATCACCGTAGAACCTCAACAATGGATGAGGTCAACCGCTTCCCGCGGGCCTCAGACGATGCCGAAATACCCCAGTACGCCTGCGGCGAAAACCACGATCAACGGATTGGTCTTGGTGCGGATGAAGATGACCGTGCACACCGCGGTGAGCAGGTACGCCCGCCAGTCGTGGTCGGCAGCCCGGCTCATCACCAGCGACGTGGCCATGATCAGACCGACGGTCAGCGGCGCGAAGCCCTTTTCGACGGCGATCCGCCATTTCGACTTCTGCGCCTTCTGCCAGAACAGCGTCACGGCATACATCAGCGACGCCGCGGGCAGCAGCATCGCGACCGTCGCGATCACCCCGCCGACGATGGCGCCGGGGACTCCCCCGACCGTCAGCCCGGCCCCGTAGCCGACCAGCGTCACGATCAGGATGCTGGGGCCTGGCGCGGTCTGCGAGATCGAGAAGATGTCGGCGAACTGGCTGTCGGTCATCCAGTGATGCCCCCGAACCGCCTGCAGATGCATCTCCGGCAGCACCGCATTGCCGCCGCCGATCGACAGCAGGGACAGCGACGCGAACAGCCCCGCCAGTTGCAGGTAGGTGTGGATCATGCGGGCCGTTCCTTCGGCCACGCCCAGATCAGGCTGATCGGCGCGAGGATCGCCAACACCACCGGAAGTGGCCACCGCACAAGGCCGTTCAGCACGAAGGCCGCTGCGAACAGCAACACCGGCATCAGCCCGGTCAAGCATTTCTTACCGGTTTGAATCACCATCGCCAGCGTCAGCGCCACCGCGGCCGCCGATGCGCCGTGCAGTACGCCCTTGACGGCGGGGATCTCCTTGAACCGGAAGTAGAAGAAGCCCGCGACCGTGATCAGCACGACGGGCATCAGGCACAGCCCGAACACGGCCGCCGCCGCGCCTGCCAGGCCGCGCATCTTCGAACCCGCGAACACCGCCATGTTGACCTGGTTCGCGCCGGGCAGGATGCGGCACATCGTCATCGCGGACAGGAACTCCGCTTCGCCCATCCACTCCTTCTCGACGACGAGAACTTCACGAGACCACGCCGACAGCCCACCGCCGAACGAGGCCAGCGCAATGTGGTTGAACGTCCACGCGAGTTCGAACAGCGACACCCTTTCGGGGCCGGCTTCGACCTCACTCATGCATGAGGTCGTGGTCGTGCGGGAAGTCGTCCTCGTGGTGCTGAGACGGATCGAGCGGATCCGGCGCCTCGTAGTGGTGCGACGACTCCCAGTCGCTGTCGAACACCTCCTTCAGCCGCCCGACGATGGCCGGGTCATCCGTCATGATGCCCAGCTCGCGGCGCAGGTCGAACGCGCTGCGGTCGATGTTCATCGAGCCGACGAGGGCGCAATGGTTGTCGACCACGATGAGCTTCGCGTGTACCCGCAGGTTCTTCTGTTTGTGCACCTTGACGCCGAAACGCTTCAACGTCCTCAGCGATGCGAAGGTGTCGAGAATGTCCCATTCACTGATGCCGTGTTTACCGCCGCACAGCACATGCACTTTGACACCGCGATCGGCGGCCGCGGCGAGGCGCTCGAGAATGACCGCATCGACGTATTTGGGGTGCTGCACGTCGAGGCGTTCAGTGGCCGTATCGATGAATTGCGCCATGTGGTACCGCGAATTGGAATTGCTCCACAGCAGACCCTCATAAGCCGAGCAATCCCAATCGCGCTCGTCCCAATCGGCGTTGAATACTTCGACGATCTGCGCGACGTGGTACGGATTGTCGGTGATGATGCCGTAGTCGCGGGTCAGCGTGAAATACTTCTCCATCAGATTGAACGTCGCGACCAATGCGGCTTTTTCATCGACCACAATCGACTTCTCGTGCGTCACGTAAAACTTCGAACTGGACCACTTGACCGCGACGCCGGCGCTCTGAAGTTGCTCGAAGGTCTCGTCGTTGGCGCGATCACCACCGGATCGGGCGGCGTTGAGCATGACGCGCACATCGACACCGGCGTTCTTCCTGTCGATGACCGCAGCGATCAAACTCGGTTCGGTGAAAGTGAATTGCTTGATCAATAGCGAATTCTGCGCGGAATGGATGAATTCGCGGACCGGATCCAAGCCGTCATCGGGCTCGACAATCAGACGGGGAGACTGCGGGAGCATGATTTCGGGATGCTAGCACCGGGACAATAGCGTCGCTTTGCTATCGAAGGAACGTTCAGCTGGCCGTGACACGGCGGTGACAAGACCGCAGCCAGGGTGTAGCCGAGTCGATCGGGTGCCTGTCACATCGCTGGCAGGTCTTCAGGCAAGATTGCGGGCATGGACAGTGGAGCGGCTTCGCCCCGCGTGCTCGTAGTAGACGACGACCCCGACGTGCTGGCGTCGCTCGAGCGCGGCCTTCGGCTGTCCGGATTCGACGTGGCCACGGCGGTCGACGGCGCCGAGGCGCTGCGCAGCGCCACCGAGACCCGCCCCGACGCGATCGTGCTGGACATCAACATGCCGGTGCTCGACGGCGTCAGCGTGGTGACCGCGCTGCGGGCAATGGACAACGATGTGCCGGTCTGTGTGCTGTCGGCCCGCAGTTCGGTCGACGACAGGGTGGCCGGGCTGGAAGCCGGTGCCGACGACTATCTGGTCAAGCCGTTCGTGCTGGCCGAGCTGGTCGCTCGGGTCAAGGCACTGCTGCGCAGGCGGGGTGCCACCGCGACGTTCTCCTCGGAGACGATCACGGTCGGCCCGCTGGAGGTCGACATCCCCGGCAGGCGCGCCCGTGTCAACGGCGCCGACGTCGACCTGACCAAGCGCGAGTTCGACCTGTTGGCCGTGCTCGCCGAACACAAGACCGCCGTGCTGTCCCGTGCCCAGCTGCTCGAGCTGGTGTGGGGCTACGATTTCGCCGCCGATACCAACGTCGTCGACGTGTTCATCGGATATCTGCGCCGCAAGCTGGAGGCCGGCGGTGCACCTCGGCTGCTGCACACCGTTCGTGGCGTGGGGTTTGTGTTAAGGACGCAGTAGTCCATGAACCTGCTGTCCCGGATCTTCCGCAGCACCCCGTCGCTTCGCACCAGGGTGGTGGTGGCAACGGCGATCGGCGCGGCGATTCCGGTGCTCATCGTCGGGGCGGTGGTCTGGGTGGGCATCACCAATGACCGCAAGGAGCGGCTGGACCGCAGGCTCGACGAGGCGGCGGGTTTCGCGATCCCGTTCCTGCCGCGCGGTCTCGACGAGATTCCCAAGTCGCCGAGCGACAAGGATGCCGTCATCACGGTGCGCAAGAGCGGACAGGTCACGTCGAATTCGGACGTCGTGCTCCCGGAGTTGCCCGCCGGCTACGAAGACACCAACGTCGGCGGCGTGCGGTACCGGGTGCGCACTGTCGAGATCCGGGCGCCTGAGGCAATGTCGGTCGCCGTCGGAGACACCTACGAAGCCACCATCGCCGACACCAACAACCTGCATCGCCGGGTGATCATCATCTGCTTCTTCGCGGTCGCGGCGGCTGCGGTGTTCGCCTGGTTGCTCGCCACTTTCGCGGTGCGACCGTTCAAACAGTTGGCACAACAGACCAGTCAGATCGGCGCGAGTGACGAACCACCCGATATCGAAGTCCGCGGCGCCACCGAGGCCGTCGAGATCGCCGACGCCGTCAAAGGCATGCTCGAGCGGATCTGGGAGGAGCAGGACCGCACCAAGGCCGCGCTCTCTTCGGCGCGCGACTTCTCCGCTGTGTCCGCGCACGAACTGCGCACGCCGCTGACCGCGATGCGCACCAACCTCGAGGTGTTGTCCACGTTGGATCTGCCCGAGGAACAACGCAAAGAGGTGGTCAACGACGTCATCCGAACCCAGTCGCGCATCGAGGCCACGCTCGGGGCGCTGGAGCGGCTGGCGCAGGGCGAGCTGTCGACGGCCGACGACCACGTGCCCGTCGACATCACCGAACTGCTCGACCGCGCCGCGCATGACGCGATGCGGGTGTACCCGGAGCTGGATGTGTCCCTGGTGCCTGCGCCGACCGTGATCATCGTCGGGCTGCCCGCGGGGCTTCGGCTGGCCGTCGACAATGCCATCGCCAACGCGGTCAAACACGGTGGTGCGACGCGGGTGCAGTTGTCGGCGGTCAGTTCACGCGAAGGCGTGGAGATCGCAATCGACGACGACGGCGGCGGCATCCCCGAAGAAGAGCGCGTGGTGGTGTTCGAGCGCTTCTCGCGTGGGTCGACGGCGTCGCACTCCGGCTCGGGACTGGGCCTGGCGCTGGTGGCCCAGCAGGCCGAATTGCACGGTGGAACAGCCTCTTTGGAGGACAGCCCACTCGGCGGCGTACGGCTCTTGCTGCGGCTGCCCGGGCCGCGTTGAACAGACTCGCGCGAACGTTCCTTACCGCTCGAAAATTCGCCAGAATTTCGAGCGGTAAGGAACGTTCGACGGAAGCTAGCGGGTGCCGAGCAGGTCGATGACGAAAATGAGCGTTTTGCCCGACAGGCGGTGTCCGCCGCCGGCAGGACCGTAGGCCTGCTCGGGCGGGATGGTGAGCTGACGACGTCCGCCGACCTTCATGCCGGGGATGCCGTCCTGCCAGCCCTGGATCAGGCCGCGCAGCGGGAACTCGATGGACTCGCCGCGGTTCCACGAGCTGTCGAACTCTTCGCCGGTGTCGTACTCGACGCCTACGTAGTGCACCTCGACGGTGCCGCCGGGGACGGCCTCCGCACCGTCGCCGACCACCACATCCTTGATGACGAGCTCGGTCGGCGCGGGCCCGTCGGGAAACTCGATCTCTGGCTTGGTACTCACCGGACTCACCGTAGTCGGGCAGACTGGAGCCGTGGCTAAGGACCAAGACATTCTCGCTCAGGTCAACAAGCTCGTCGCCGAGGAGAAGGAGCTGCGCGACAAGCTGCAGCACCACGAGATCGACGAAACCGAGGAACATCAACGACTGCGCGCGGTGGAGGTCGCTCTCGACCAGTGCTGGGACCTGCTGCGGCAACGCCGGGCCCTGCGTGAGACGGGCGGCGACCCTCGGGAGGCAAAGGTACGTCCGGCCGGTGAGGTCGAGGGCTACCTCGGCTAGTTTGGCTGGCTGACCTAATGACCACCCCCGACGTCGTCATCGTCGGCGGCGGGCACAACGGCCTGGTGGCCGCGGCCTATCTGGCCCGTGCCGGTCGCCGGGTGCAGGTGCTGGAACGGCTGGACCATGTCGGAGGTGCCGCGGTGTCCGCGCATGCCTTCGACGGCGTCGACGCGCGGCTGTCGCGCTACTCGTATCTGGTCAGCCTGTTGCCCCGGCGCATCGTCGATGAACTGGGCGCCCGGGTGCGGCTGGTGCGCAGGCGCTACTCCTCCTACACACCCGACCCGTCGACGGCGGGCCGCACGGGGTTACTCATCGGGCCGCAGTCGACGTTCGCGGCCATCGGGGCTTCGGAGGACGAGGCGGGCTTCGCGGAGTTCTACGAGCGCTGCCGCCTGCTCACCTCCCGGCTGTGGCCGACAATGCTGCGGCCGCTGTGCACCCGCGATGAGGCACGCCGACTTGTCGACGACGACGAGGCCTGGCGGTTGATGGTCGACGAGCCGATTGCGCACGGGATCACCGCCGCGGCGGCCAACGATCTGGTTCGGGGCGTGATGGCGACTGATGCGTTGATCGGCACGTTCGCCCGCGCCGACGACCCGACGCTGGCGCAGAACGTGTGCTTCCTGTACCACCTGCTGGGCGGCGGCACCGGCGACTGGGACGTCCCTGTCGGCGGCATGGGTGCGGTCAGCGGCGCGCTGGCTGCCGCCGCGGCGGGCCACGGTGCCGAAATCGTCACGGGCGCAGACGTTTACGCGATCGATCCGGCCGGTGAGGTGTGCTACCGCCACGACGGTGTTGAGCATCGAGTGCACGCCGACCATGTGTTGGCCAATGTGACGCCGGTGGTGCTGGCCAGGCTGATCGGTGAGCCGGAGCCGACGCTGGAGCCTGGCGCGCAGATCAAGGTCAACCTGATGCTGCGGCGGCTGCCCCGGCTGCGCGACGACAGCGTCACACCGGAGCAGGCGTTCGGCGGCACGTTTCACATCAACGAGACGTTCAGTCAGCTCGACACCGCATACATGCGCGCCGAGCATGGCCTGGTACCCGATCCGTTGCCGTGCGAGATCTATTGCCATTCGCTGACCGATCCGAGCATCTTGTCGGATCGGCTGCGTGAGTCCGGCGCGCAGACGTTGACGGTGTTCGGCCTGCACACCCCACACAAGCTCATCGCGGGCGGCGATCCCGATCGGATGCGCGACACGTTGACGTCCGCAGTCCTGAACTCGTTGAATTCGGTTCTGGCCGAACCGATTCAGGATGTGCTGTTGGAGGATTCATCGGGCAGGCTGTGCATCGAGGCGAAGACGACGCTTGATCTGGAGCAGACGCTGGGCATGACCGGCGGCAATATCTTCCACGGCGCGCTGCAGTGGCCGTTCGCGGAGAACGATGAGCCGCTGGAAACCCCTGCGCAGCGGTGGGGCGTAGCGACTGCGCATGACCGGATCATGTTGTGCGGATCGGGATCTCGCCGCGGCGGCGCGGTGTCGGGTATCGGCGGACACAGCGCTGCGATGGCGGTGCTGGAGAGCTAGTCCATCTCGGCGGCCAACGCCACGTGGCCCTCGTACCCGTACTCGGTGGCCATCGCGCGGTAGCGGTCCCTGAAGTCGCGATAGGTTCCGTCGTCACCCCTTGCTTGTGCCAGCAGCGCGCGCAGATGCAAAATCGTGACGTCGCGCACCGCCAAGTCGTCGATCGGTGCCGCGGCGAGCCGCTCGATAGCGGCCTCAGCCTCGACTACATCGTCGTCTGCTCCGCGTCCGAGGAGCGCGATCACCAGCACGCTCGTCGCCCACATAGAGAACGTGAACTGGCCACTGTCATAGATCGTGTCGACCGCACGACGCATCGTCACCAGCGCTCCTTCGATGTTTCCTTCCAAAGCATTCTCGCGCGCGGCCAGCAGATCGAGGATCGGCAGTTCGGTCTCGAAGAAGTGCCTTCGGCCGACCATTTCGCGGAGTTCGGACAACATCTGCATTCCGCGTGGGAGGTCGGCACGGGTCCGTACCAATGCGGCACCAAGCATGTACTTCGTGAGTCCAAGCGCGTTGTGATCACCGAACTCGAGGGCGATCTGAAATGCCTCCTCCATTTCGGCGAACTCCTCGTCGCCGATAGTCAGTGCGTTGCTCATGAACGCGGCGGCGTACTTGTAGGTGACCACGCTGGCGAACGTCAGCGGATCGTGCTCGCGGGCCATCGCCATGGCTTCGTCAAAGTCGTTGCGCCAGCCTGGAATACCGATGAGCACGCGCGCGTAACCACGAAACACCAGTGCCAGCGCCAGCGGTGAACCCGTGATGAACGCGGCCCTCTGCGGGTCCCCGGCTGCGATGTCGATCCCGAGCTGCGCCCACCGTAGGACGTCGGCCATGGGCCCGGTCTCCTGCTTGATGGCCAGCGAGCCCCACAGCATTGCGAGCGTCAAGTCCGGATCACCGATTGATTCCAGAAGCACTTCCTGTTCGGTCGCGATTTGCGCGCCTTCTCGCACGCGGCCTTGGGCCATGAGTTCCGACCCGCGGCCAAGCATCGCCATGGCGAGCGATCGTTTGTCTCCTGCGACCTCACACAACTCGCGAAGTTCCTCGAATCCGGAGTCGACGAAACTCGCCGCCCACCGGTACGTGTTCACACACAGGTTCGTTCGTGGCGCGATCCGCATGGCGAGACGCTCTGGATCATCAGCGGGCAGAGCATCGGCGATCTGTTGTGCGCGCTGCCAACTCGCTCTGGCGCCGCCGAGGTCTCGCGGAGACAACCACGCACCGGCTCGCATGTGCCAGGCGTAGGCCTGGCGCGATTGACCGGCGGCTTCGAGATGCTCGGCTATCAGGGCCGCATTCTGGTCGGTCTGTTCGATGGTGTCGGCCAGCCGCCGATGTAGTTGTGCGCGATCAGATTTCAGTTGTGACTCGTAGGCAACCGCGCGGACCAGTCCGTGCCGGAATGCATATTCGGGCGTTGGCCCGAACACCGTTTGGTCGATCAGCTCCGCGTGCACGAGATCGTCCAGCACAGGATCGATGTCCAATGCCTTGAGCATGTCCGGGCTGAATCGAGAACCAATCACGGCTGCGGCATTCAACGTGCGCTTCGCGGCGGGATCGAGGCGGTCGATGCGCGCCGCGACCACTGCCTGCAGCGTGCTGGGCACGCTGACGTCGCGCGCCGGCTCGACGCACAGATAACAGCCGCGGCCGCCGATCAGCACATCACGTTCCTTGAGGTCGCGGACGATCTCTTCGGCGAAAAACGGATTGCCGCCTGCACGGTCGGCGACGAGTTCGACGACCTCAGCCACCGACCGGTCCTCACCGAGCAGTTCGGAACTGAGCTGCGCCATCTGTGCGTCGTCAAGCGGCTCGAGGGCCAGTGTCTGTGCCCGGGGGGCATGGGCAAGCGCACCAACGTATTCGGGGCGATACGTCATCACGACAAGTGCTTGTGTTCGCGGCACGACGGCGATGAAGTCCGCGAGCATCGATTCGCTGATCTCGTCGATCCAGTGCGCGTCCTCGACGACGTATACCGTCGGCGTGCTCCGCGCCAGCACGGCCGCGTTCACCATCGCGGTCAGCCGGCGCCGCCTGGCGTCAGGATCGATCTGCGCCAACGACGCCGCGGGATCGCCGATGCCCAAAAGGTCCTCGAGGATCAGCAGATCCTCCTCATCCGCCCCCGAGAACCGTGCCCGAATCTGCGTCCGTGCGGCGGCGGCGTCGAGATCCTGCGAACCAGTCGTGGCTCGTAGCAGAGTTGCGGCAGCATGGAAGGGCACGTCGGTGGTGTGCGACTCGCAGTGGGCGGTGAACACCTCGGCCCCTGAATTCGTTGCACGAGATGCTATTTCGCGGACAAGACGGCTCTTGCCGATACCGGGCGGGCCGACAAGGCCGACGACAGACCCGTTGCCCTTGAGGGCGCGATCAAGAAGTCCCCGCAGCGCGCCCAATTCCCATTCCCTGCCGACCAGGGTCGCCTCGGCGCGGCCGGCTCGAGAGCCCCTGGCAACTCCCAGCAGCCGCCGCGCGGGTACCGGCAGCGTGGCGCCCTTGATGTGCACAAGCTCCAAATCACCAAGCAGCGTGCTGTTTTCGACCAGCCGTGCCGTCGACTCGCTCACCATGACGGCGCCCGGTGCCGCGACCGACTCCATGCGTTGGGCCATCCCGACCTGCTCGCCAACGGCGGTGTAAGCCAAGGGACCCGAGCCGATGTCGCCGGTGATGACCTCGCCGGAGTTCAGCCCGACCCGCACCTGCAACGTGATGTTGTCGCGATCGTCCACTTCGGCCGCGAGCGCCTTGGCGTCCTTCTGCACATCCAGCGCCGCGCGGCAGGCACGCAGCGCGTGGTCCTCGAACGCGATCGGCGCACCGAACATCGCCATGATCCCGTCGCCCGTGAATTTGTCGACGGTGCCGCCGTAGCGCTGCACCGTCCTCGACGAGCGGTTGAACAGCTCGGTCATGATCTCGCGAAGGCGCTCGGCCCCGACCGCCGCGGCGATATCCATCGAGCGCACGACGTCGGCGAACAGCACCGTGACTTGCTTGTATTCGGCGTGGCTGTCCCTCACGGCGACAGGCGAACCACACGCGTCACAGAATCGGGCGCCATCCCGTAGCTCCGCGCTACACACATGGCACGAGGTCGCCACTGCCAAATGATAGAAACTATTTCCCGAGCTGGTCGAGGATCGCCTTGAGCTCGTTGAGCCGGGCGGGGTCGAGGTCGGCAAGGACGCTGGGCGCGGGATCGGGCGTCGTGTCGATCTTGTCCACCGTCTGGCGGCCGGCGTCGGTCAGCGAAACCACTTTGCACCGTCGGTTGGTCGGATCGGTTTCGCGCACGACGAGCCCGCGATCTTCGAGGTCGTTGACCGCGACGGTGGTGGCCGGAGCATCCATCGTGGCGGCGTGCGCCAGTTGCTTGACGGTCATCGATTGCCTGCCCAACCGCATCAGGACGCGGATCCTGCTGAACGGTAGGCCGGTCTGCTCGATGACCGCGCGCTTCCAGCCGTCGCGGTTGTCGTGCACCAGCGAGGCGATCGACCGCCAAACCTCATCGGCGAGATCGTTACTGGACATCGGCACGCTCCAATTGGGGACCGGCCACCAACGGGGCCAGCCGCTCCGCGGAGCGCAGTGCCCGCGCCGACGTGGAGAAGACGGCAAGAGCGAGGATCACCAAGCCCAGTCCCGCGCAGATCAGCCAGAGCGGCCTCGCCGCAACAGCGAAGTCGCCGCCGCTGGTCGCCAGCGCCGAGCCGACAACCGAACCGCACAGCGCCACACCGACACTCACGCCGACCTGACGGCTCGTTGAGGCCACCGCCGAGGCGGCGCCTGCCCGGTCCGTCGGCATGCCACTGACCGCCGCGTTGGTGATCGGTGCGTTCACCATCGAGAAGCCGATGCCGAAGACCGCGAAGATCGCCAGCAGCTGCCATACCGCGGTGGTCGCGGTCAACCGGGTGAGCATCAACGTGGCAGCGGTGATCAGCGTGCCGGCGATCATCAGCGACGGCCTGCTGCCGAACCGGCCGACCATTCGTCCCGACAGTGGCGAAAAGATCAGCGCGCCAACGGCAACCGGCAAATAGATCAACCCTGTGTGCATCGCCGAGAAGCCTCGCTCGCTCTGCAGATACAGCGACATCACGAACAGGAACGCACCCCACGCGGCGAATGCGCACACCGCGATCATGGTCGCCGACGCGAACGGGATGCTGCGGAAGAATCGGAGGTCGATGAACGGATCGTGGCGACGCGACTCGTAGCGCAGGAACGCCGCGAACGCCACCAACGCCACCACGCCGACCGCGACGTTGCGGGGGTCGGTCCAACCCCGCGCCGGGCCTTCGATCAACACGTAAACGACGCCGAACAAGAAGGCCATCCCGAGGCCCTGGCCGACGGGGTCGACGTCGCGCATCGTGGCGGAGCGGGATTCCGGAACGAAGATGGCGGTCAGCACGAAGGCGAGCGCACAGATCGGCAGGTTGATCCAGAACACCGCTCGCCAGTCGACGAGTTCGATGAGCGCGCCACCCACGATGGGACCGAGCGCCATCGAGATGCCGACGACGCCGCCCCAGACACCGATCGCGCGGGCCCGTTCGACCCGACCGGTGAAGACCTGCGTGATGATCGACATCGCGACCGGGTTGAGCATCGAGCCGCCGATGGCCTGCAGCATGCGCGCGAGAATCAGAATCTGGATGTTGGGCGACAGGCTGCACAGCAGCGAGCCGATCGCGAACACCGTCAGCCCGATCTGGAAGGTGCGCCTGCGCCCGAACCTGTCGGCCGTCGCGCCGGACAGCAGCAGAAGCGAGGCCAACACCAGGGTGTAAATGTCGATCACCCACTGCAGCTGCGACGCGGTCGCGTGCAGGTCGGCCCGAATGTTCGGAATGGCGACGTTGACGATCGTCGCGTCCATCGACACGATCAGCAGGCTCAGGCAGCAGGACACCAGGATGATGCCCTTGCGCCGAGCGCTCAGAGATCGCACGACAGTTTCATTCACACAACTATTGTGAAACTACAACTGTTCGCAATGCAAGCGCGGTCGCCGTGACATGCGTCGCAGAAAAAGCTAGCGGCCGCCGAGGTCCTTGTAGTCGCGCTCGGTGTAACCGGTGTAGATCTGGCGCGGGCGGCCGATCTTGCCGCTGCCGTCCTCGTGCATCTCGCGCCAGTGCGCGATCCATCCGGGCAGCCGGCCGACGGAGAACAGCACGGTGAACATCCGTGTCGGGAAGCCCATCGCGCGGTAGATCACGCCGGTGTAGAAGTCAACGTTCGGGTACAGCTTGCGCTCGACGAAGTAGTCGTCGGTGAGTGCGACCTCTTCGAGTGCCTTGGCGATGTCCAGCAGCTCGTCGTCGCCGCCGAGCTTGCCGAGGATCTTGTCGGCCTGCTCCTTGACGATGCGCGCCCGCGGGTCGTAGTTCTTGTAGACCCGGTGGCCGAAGCCCATCAGCTTGACGCCGTCTTCCTTGTTCTTGACCCTCTTGACGAAGTCGTGCACGTCGCCGTCCGACTGGCGGATCTTCTCCAGCATCTCCAGCACGGCCTGGTTGGCGCCGCCGTGCAGCGGGCCCCACAGCGCGTTGATGCCACCCGAGATCGACGTGAACAGGTTCGCCTGCGACGAGCCGACCAGCCGCACCGTCGACGTCGAGCAGTTCTGCTCGTGGTCGGCGTGCAGGATCAGCAGCAGATCCAGCGCCCGTACGACTTCCGGATCCACCTCATACGGTTCGGCGGGGAAGCCGAACGTCATCCGCAGGAAGTTCTCCACCAGGCTCAGCGAGTTGTCCGGGTACAGGAACGGCTGGCCCACCGACTTCTTGTAGGCGTACGCCGCGATGGTCGGCAGCTTGGCCAGCAGCCGGATGGTGGACAGCTCCACCTGCTCGTCGTCGAACGGATCCAGCGAATCCTGGTAGTACGCCGACAACGCGTTCACCGCGCTGGACACCACCGGCATCGGGTGCGCGTTGCGCGGGAAACCGTCGAAGAACCGCTTGAGATCCTCGTGCAGCAGCGTGTGCCGCTGGATCTGGTTGGTGAACTTCTGCAGCTGCTCGGTGGTGGGCAGCTCGCCGTAGATCAGCAGATAGCTGACCTCGAGGAAGTTCGACTTCTCCGCCAGTTGCTCGATCGGGTAGCCGCGGTAGCGCAGGATGCCGGCGTCGCCGTCGATGTAGGTGATGGCGCTCTTGGTGGAGGCGGTGTTGACGAAGCCTTCGTCGAACGTGGTGTAGCCGCTCTTTGCCAGCAGCGAGCCCAGCGCGATGCCGTCGGCCCCTTCCGTGGCGTTGACGATGTCCAAATCAAGCTCGCCGCCTGGGTATGTAAGGCTGGCGTGCTCACCACTGGATGGGGTATCGGCCACGGGAATCCCTTCGTCGCTGCCGGCAATACGGAAGTCTGTTCTACCAAAAGGTAGTCCCATTCCAGCAGTCGCGCCCGCGTGGGGTCAGGCAGTTGGCTGGCCAGGCTGTCCTACGTCACGTATTTCCGCCATGAACTCGGCGAATGTCGATTCCAGTCGGGATACGACGCCGTCGACGCTCACCTGCGCCCACTCCACGTCGTCTGCGGTGAGGTCGGCGAGTGCGGTCATGATGATCGACCCCCACATCGCTGAGATCAGCCGCAGCCGACGGTCCTCGAGACCCACCCCGAGCCGCTTGGCCAGCTCGATGTTGACGGCGTGGGGCCGGTACTCGAGCGCGGCCTGCCGCAATATCGGCGAACTCATGATGATCCTGACGATGCACATCATCCGGTCCGCCGACAGCGCCCCCGGCGGAGCGCTCTTCGTGGCCGAATACATCGCGACGTAAGAGCGCCGCAACGCCTCGAAGTGGTTCAGGTCACTGGGCTGGCGCGCCAATTCCAGGGCGGCGAGCTCTGTGGCATCGTCGATGAGCGCGAACGCGATCGCGTCCTTCGTCGCGAAGTACCGGCTGAACGTGCGCGGCGAGACGTCCGCGATCGCGGCGATCTGGTCGACAGTGGTGCGCTCGAAGCCCTGCCGGTCACACAGTTCGACGGCGGCGTCGAGCAAGGTCGCGCGGGTGCGCTGCTTCTTGCGTTCCCGCAAACCGAGGGCCGGCTCCCCCCTGACATCAGCCACGAAGGGCATCCTAACTGCGGTTGTTAGGAATTGACTTAGAAAGTGGCAACTTCGGACACTTGTCGCTGGTCAGACTTTGTCGCCCTCAGTCACCCGGTAGCGGACGAACGCGGGTACCGCCGCGGCGGCCACCAGCACGCCGACCACCACCAGCCCGCCACCACCAGCAGCGGCCACCGTGGTGCCCACGGCAGCGGCGGCCGCACCGTGTACCGCATCGGCCAACCGCGGGCCGCCTGCCACGACGACGGTGAACACCCCCTGCAGTCGGCCGCGCAGGTCGTCGGATGCCACCTGCTGCAGGATCGTCGACCGGAACGCCGCCGACACCATGTCCGCCGCACCGCCAATTGCCAAGAACACCAAGGCAATCCAAAGCAAGGCCCCGGTGTGCCCATCAGCCAACCCGCCGGCCACGCCGAAGCCGATCATGGCCGCACCCCACACGACGATCGAGATCACCACGGCAAGACCCTGGCGCTTGATGCGCGGAAACCAACCGGAGAACACCCCGCCCGCAACGGCGCCCGCTGACATCGCCGCGGCCAGCAGCGCCATCGTCGTACCGCCCTCCACCGGTCCGCCGAAACTCTCGTGTGCCATTTGCGGGAAAAGGGCACGAGGCATGCCGAGGATCATCGCGATCAGGTCGACGACGAACGACATCAGCACCACCTGATTGCCGGCCAGGTAGCGAAAGCCGTCAATGACCGAGCGCACTGCTCCGAATAACCCCGAAGCGCTGTTACCGCCGTTGCTGGGTGGCATCGGCGCGAGCCGGAACGTCGCCCAGATCGGCACGATGCAGGTGATCGCGTCGATCAGATACAGCGTGGACAGGTCGACCCAGTGCAGCATCACGCCTGCCAACAGCGGGCCGACGATCGCGCCGAAACTGAACACCGAGAAGTTCAGCGAGTTGGCCGCGGCCAGCTGGTCGGCGGGGATCATCCTGGGAATCGCGGCAGACCGGGTCGGGCTGTTGATCGCATAGAACGCCTGCTGCACAGACAGCAGGCACAGCACCACCCAGACGTTGTTCAGCGTCAGCGCGGCTTGCACCCACAGCAGCACGGACGACAGCGCAAGCCCGATCGACGCGATGATCAACAGCTTGCGGCGGTCCATGGCGTCGGCCCACGCACCGCCGAGAAGCCCGAACACGATCAGCGGAACCAACGCGAACAATCCGGAAAGCCCGACGTACGCGGAGTTCTGCGTGAGCGCGTACAGCTGAACGGGCACGGCGAAGATCGTCAGGTTGCCGCCGATGACCGTGACGATGCCGGACAGCCACAGCCGCCGGAAGTCCGGTGTTCGCAGCGGTGTGGTGTCGGCGAAAAACTTCCGCACTACGGCTGGAGCCGCTCGATGCGGCTCTGCTCGCCCACCGGCAGTTCGGTGTCGTTGACGAGGCGAATCCTGTTGTGCACCCGGTTTTCCCGGCCCTGCCAGAACTCCACGACCTCCGGCTCGATCAGGTAGCCACCCCAGTTCGGTGGCACCGGTACCGCGTCGAGGTCAGCGAATCGCTGCGTCACGTCGTCCAACTGTGCCAGCAATGCCGCGCGAGATGCGATCGGTTTTGACTGCTGCGACGCCCATGCGCCGAGCTGGGAACCGCGCGGCCGGTTGGACCAGTAGGCGGCGGTCGCCTCGGCGGACACCTTGGTCACCGGGCCGCGCACGTGCACCTGGCGGCCAAGCAGAAACCACGGGAATGTCGCCGATGCGTACGGCGTCGCGGCGAGGTGCTCACCCTTGGCGGAGTCGTAATTGGTGTAGAAGGAGATGCCGGTTTCGTCCACGCTCTTGCACAACACGGTGCGGGTCACGGGCCTTCCCCGCTCGTCGACAGTCCCGACGACCATGGCGTTCGGTTCGGCGACGCCGGCGTTCTCAGCATCCGTTAACCACTTGCGCAGCAATGCGACCCAACCGTCGGCCAGCCAGTCGGCGTCCAGGTCACCGCTGCCGTCCTTCTCGACGGATCCGTACTCGACACGCATTCTCGCCAGGTGTTCGTCGTCGCGCGTTGCCACGGCCCAAACTTACGCTTCGCCCGTTCGCCGAATTGTTACCGACCGGTAGACAGCGTCGGCGGGCCGAGTGCAAGAATTCTGCCCATGACTACGACGTCAGCGGTACCGGAAGGCTTCGTTGAGGGACTCGAGGGTGTCGTCGCCTTCACCACCGAGATCGCCGAACCCGACAAGGACGGCGGCGCGCTGCGGTACCGCGGTGTGGACATCGAAGATCTGGTCAGCGGTCACGTGACCTTCGGCGACGTGTGGGCGCTGCTGGTCGACGGCAGGTTCGGGCACAGCCTGCCGCCTGCCGAACCGTTCCCGCTGCCGATCCACAGCGGCGACGTCCGCGTCGATGTGCAGGCCGG
>DATJIX010000461.1:0-7963 GCA_035492865.1 Mycobacterium sp.
GCACGAGGAACTCGCCGCGCGCATCGGTCGGTCAAGGCCGCTGATCACCAACATGATCCGGCTACTGCGGCTGCCGATCGCGGTGCAGCGGCGGGTGGCCGCCGGCGTGCTGTCCGCCGGGCACGCCCGCGCGCTGCTGGCCCTTGAGGGAACCGCGGAACAGCAGGAGGAGTTGGCGGCGCGCATCGTCGCCGAGGGCCTGTCGGTGCGTGCCACCGAGGAAGCGGTGACGCTGGCCAACCGCGAAGCGACTCCCGGGCCATCGGCCCCGCGCCGCAAGCCGATTCACATGCCGGGCCTGCAGGACGTTGCTGAGCGCCTGTCGACGGCCTTCGATACCCGCGTGACGGTCAGTCTTGGCAAACGCAAGGGCAAGATCGTGGTCGAGTTCGGCTCGGTCGAGGACTTGCAACGGATAGTCGACCTTATGAGTGCGTCCAAGGGCTGAACTACCACACGACGTAATTACGTCACTGTGACACAAACCGCGCCGGCGGCCGGTCCGAGCGCTCGCGACGAAGGAAAAGCCATGTGCAGCAACGGGATTCGCCCCGAGGGTGGCCGCGGATGAACGAACCCGGCGAAAAGAGGCCGCCGGCGCCGCAGGCTTCTATCCTGGAGTGGATGCCGTGCGTTTCAGCACCGCGTGGAACTCGGGGAGTTTAGTGGCAGCGCGAATCACGCCTCTGCGGCTCGAAGCGTTCGAGCAGCTGCCCAAGCATGCCCGCCGATGCGTCTACTGGGAGGTGGACCCGTCGACCCTGCCTGCCGACGATCACCTCAGCGATCCCGAATTCGAGAAGGAAGCGTGGCTGTCGATGGTCATGCTCGAGTGGGGGTCGTGCGGTCAGATGGCGGTGCATTGCCGAGACGGCGAAGCGATGATCGTCGACGTCGATCAGGCGATGCCGATCGACCTTGGCGACAACCGATGCCTTGGTTACGCGTTCTATGCGCCGCCGGGCGCGGTACCGCGCGCGCGTCTTTTCCCGACAGGGCCGGTGAGTGCCGACGCCGTGCTCCTGACGTCACTCGGGGTCGAGTCCGGCCATGATGCCGACGCGCTGTCGCGACACCTGATCGCATCGGTGGTCGGCGACCTCGTCCGCCGCGGCGTGCGCGCGCTGGAAGCTTTCGGGCACACCGCCGAGGTGACCGAGCTGCTGGATCCGCGGGCGGTGCCGCCAGAACTGCGGCCCGTGCTCGACGTGCTCGGGGACTGTTCGGTGGAACAGTGTGTGCTCGACGCCGACCTGCTCCAGGACGCCGGCTTCGTCGTCGTCACTCACCACAAGTACTTCCCGCGGCTTCGCCTCGAGCTCGAGCAGGGGCTGGGCTGGAAGGCCGATGTCGAGGCGGCGTTGGAACGGCTTTTGGAGTCCGCCCAGCTGCAACAGCCGGTCGGCGCGGGGGCCGGGCCCTGCGTCTAGGGGTTGTCGGTCAGGTGGGGCTGACGCGGCCGGCCTGCTCGACCGACAATTCGTGAGCCAGCAGCTCGGCGAAGGTGAATGTGCCTGTCGGCCGGTCGTTCTTGCCGAGTAGGTAGAGCCGCTTGACCGCGGCCAGGATGCCCTCTGCGAGCGCGTCACGCGCCTGCGCCTGCACCAGCATGCCCCTGTCGCGCGGGTTGGTGATGTAGCCGACGTCGACCTGGACGGTGGGCATCCGGGTCAGCCGCAGCAGGTCCCAGGTCCGGCCGTGGGTGCGGCAGTCACGTAATCCGGTGCGCGCCACAACTTCTCGCTGAATGAAGTCGGCGAGCATGCGGCCGATGGTGGACACCGACCCGTGCGAGTTGCCGAAGTGAAACGAGGCCACACCGTTGGCGGCGGGGCTGGCCTGGGTGGCACAGCGCAGGCTGATCATCAGGTCAGCGCCGACGGTGTTGGCCGTCGCGGCGCGCTCTGCGTCGGACGGGGCCCGGTTCACCGGCCGGGACAGGAACGTCTCCATGCCGATGGCCGTCATCCGGCCCTCGAGCCGACTTGCCAAGTCCCACAGAATGTCTGCCTCGCTGATCGGTCCGGCCGGACCGTTCATGATCAGACCGTGATCGCCACCGCCGCGGCCCGGATCGATGATGATCCTCTTGCCGGACAGCCGCGGGCCGGAGCGGCGGACCAGCTCCTCCTCGCGGATGGCGTGCGGCGAGCCGCCGGTAACGCGTGAACCCAGAAAGTACAAGGAGCGCAACGTTTCTGGGCCGCAGATGCCGTCGGGGTACAGGCCGTACTCGCGCTGGTACGACATCAGCGCATTGTGCGTCTGCAGGCCGAAGTGGCCGTCGACCAGGCCGGTGTAGAAGCCGAGGTCCTGCAGCCGCGCCTGCAACGTCGCAACGTCGTCGCCGTACATCGGCGCGCCGAACTGATGATTGAGCGTGCGGGCGCCCAACCGGTACGAAGCTTCTTTCAGCGCACGGAAAGTCGCCTCGCCGACGATGCCGTCGACGAGCAGGCCACGGTGCTGCTGAAAGGCGCGCACAGCGTGGTCCAGTTCGTCGTCGAACATGTCGGCGGCGATGTGTCTACCGGTGGTCAGGTCCTCGTCGGGGTTGTCGATCATCCCCAACGCCGCCAGTGCCGCCCGGATCTCGGTGACCGCACCCCCGCGGTCACCGTGACGCAGACTCGACATACCAGGCCCTTCGGTCAGGTTGTCAGCAGGCCAAATGGCGCTGACGAAGCAAAGAGAGGCTAGGCAGCATTGTCGCAGACAGTTCCCACTTTCGAGAAAACCCCAGGCGGGTGTCAGGCCCGCGGTTTGGGGCGTTACACCACGTCAGCGAGCTCGCGCAGCAGCGCGGCCTTGCCTTTCGCGCCGACGATGCGCTTCACCGGAGCGCCGTCCTTGAACAGGATCATCGTCGGGATAGAGACGACCTGGAAGTCGCGCGCGGTGCCCGGATTGGCGTCGACGTCCATCTTGGCCACCTTCAGCGAGCCGACCTTCTCGTTGGCGATCTCCTCGAGCACCGGGGCGACCATCTTGCACGGGCCGCACCAGGTGGCCCAGAAGTCGACCAGAACAGGCGTGCTGCTGGACAGCACGTCGTCGGCGAACGAGTCGTCGGTTACGGCGACCGTTGCGGAAGTCTTCTCGGTCATTGCGGTGCTCCATTCGGATCTGTGTTGTCTTCGGTTGAGCCAGAAGCGTTTTCGGCCAGCCAGCGCTCGGCGTCGATGGACGCCGAACAGCCGGTGCCCGCGGCGGTGATGGCCTGCCGGTAGGTGTGGTCGACGAGATCGCCTGCGGCGAAGACGCCTTCGAGCGAGGTGGCCGTGGTGCGGTCCTTGGTGAGCACGTAGCCCTCGGGGTCCAGGTCGACCTGGCCGCGCACCAGATCCGAGCGCGGATCGTGACCGATCGCGACGAAAACGCCGGTGACCGCGAGCTTGGACTCCTCACCGGTGACCGTATTGCGCAGCCGCACACCGGAAACCTTCGGATCGCCCTCGATCTCGGTCACCGCGGTGTTGAGCAGGAACGTGATCTTCTCGTTGGCGCGGGCGCGGTCCAGCATGATCCGCGACGCCCGGAACTCCTCGCGCCGGTGGATGAGCGTGACGCTGCGGGCGAACCGGGTGAGGAACGTGGCCTCCTCCATCGCGGAGTCACCGCCGCCGATCACCGCGATGTCCTGGTCGCGGAAGAAGAACCCGTCGCAGGTGGCACAGGTGCTGACGCCCATGCCGATGAGTGCTTCCTCACCGGGCACGCCGAGGTGCCGGGCTGCCGCGCCCATCGCGAGAATGACGGCGCGCGCGTGGTGGGTCTCGTCGCCGACGGTGACGGACTTGACGTCACCGGTCAACGAGACCTCGTCGACGTCTTCCATCCGCAGATCGGCGCCGAAACGAAGCGCCTGCTCGCGCATCTCGTCCATCAGCTCCGGGCCGGTGATGCCCTCCCGGAAGCCGGGATAGTTCTCCACCTCGGTGGTGGTCATGAGCGCACCGCCGAACTGAGTGCCCTCGAACACCAGCGGCTTGAGCTGGGCGCGGGCTGCATAGACGGCGGCGGTGTAGCCGGCCGGGCCTGAGCCAATGATGATCACGTCGTGGACGGTCGATGAGGAGGTCATGCGAGCCTTTCTGCCGTATCACGTCGGCACGGATTCAAACACCAGCGTATGCCGCGGTGTTCCCCGTGGCTTGCAGGACAGATTACGGACGAGTGACCAAGGTATTGACCAGCAGGCCGGTGTGAGCCGCATCGCAGTCCTGCTCGACGACCAGCGCGAGGACCTTTCCCGGCGTGTCGGCAGGCAGCAGCATCAGCACCGCGGGCCGGCCGTCCATATCGAGCGGTCGCGCGCCCAGCACCGGCGTGGTCGCCGAGTAGCCGAGCCCGGACAGGCAGGATGCGCGCCGTTCAGCGTCGGCCAGCGGCCCGTAGTCCGGGCTTTGCGACAGCAGCCCGACAACCTGCGGGGTCGGCAGCGGCAGCTCGGTCGCCGGCCGCGACACGGTGATGCTCTCGGCCGTCGGCCCTGCGGACCAGTTCGGTGCCGGCTTGTGCGCGAGCATCAGCGCGCCAACCACGGCGCCGATGAGCGCCGCGGCGACGCCGGCCACCAGCGCGATCAGCTGCCACCGGGGTGTGCGCTGAAGCGAATGCGCGGGGCCGCGGCCCTCGGCTCTCAGCGCGGCGCCGACGCGCGCGGTCACGGCGGCGGGCACATCAGGGGCGGAAGCTGAGTCGGTGCCGAGAGCGGCCAGATCGCGGCGGACCTGCTCCAGGGCAGCCAGCTGCTCGGGCGCGGTCGGTTCGGGTTCGTGGCCGTCGTCCATCGCTGCCCCCGCCGGTTGTGCCCCGCCCTGACGCAAGCCAGTGTCCACCACGGACGGTTAGACGGCCGCGAGGCGGTCACGGTTCCCCGATCTGTTCGGCGCCCGCGGCGGCGCCCGCGTTCAAGTATTCGAGTGCCTCGGCCAGCTTGGCCCTCGCCCGCGAGCACCGGCTCTTCACGGTGCCCTCGGGGACACCGAGCATGCGTGCGGTCTCGGCCACCGAGTAGCCCTGCATGTCGACCGCGACCACGGCGGCCCGCTGTTCGACGGGGAGCCGCATCAGCGCCCGCTCCACCACGATCGCGGTGTCCACCCGCGGCGTCGGATCACCGATGCGATAGGCGGCGTCCTCGAGGGTGGTGGTGGGGTGGGTCTTGTTCCGCCGCAGTCGGTCAAGGCAGGCGTTCACGACGATGCGGTAGAGCCAGCTGCTGACGGCGGAGTCGTGCCGGAAGGACGGTGCGCTGCGGTGCGCCTTGAGCATCGCGTCCTGCAGCGCGTCGGCGGCGTCTTCGGCGTCGCGACTGCTGATCCGCGCCAGTCGGTACAGCTGGCGTTGGTGACGGTAGAACAGCTCCTCGAACGCGTACCGGTCACCGCCGACGTGTGCCGCCAGCAACTCAGCATCTGAACGGTCGAATCCCCCGAAGCGCCCCACAGCCGAACACTAAACGGCGCAGGGAGGGTGCCCCGACACAAGTTTGCGACGCTGGGGATAGCCGCTCAGGACATGGCTAGGAGGCGGCCTTGAGCGTGATCTCCGCGATGTCCGACCGGCTCTTGCCGTCCACCTGACCCAGCGTCGAGACCCAGACCAGCACGTTGGAGGTCGGGGTCGCGTTGTCCACCTCGATGGTGTTCGAGCCGGGCTTGAGCGTGGTCGCGGGCACCAGCACGGTGGTGTCGTCCAGCGACGCCGGAGTAGGCGTTTGCGACGCGCGGATCTGCACCGCGGTGCCGGTGCTGTTCAGGTCGATGGTGACCTCGCCGAGCTTCGTCGGCGTCGGCAACTGCAGCATCAGCCCGACGCCGTTCTTGAAGTTCGGGAACGGTACGGGGTCTGTGTAGGTATCGATGGGCCACACCGTTGCCGGATTGCCGTCGATCGCCTTGCCGGCCTCGTCGGGTGCGTCGGCCTCGCCCTCAGGCGAAAACACCGTCGCCCGAACGGGTTTGACGACATTGCCGCTCGTTCCGTTCGCTTGCGCAGACGTCGTCTGCGTATTGAGGCCCAGCTGGTCCCCGCCGAGGCCGCCGCCGACGTCACCGAAGATCCCCTTCAACACCGACGCCAACACGATCAGCGCGACCACGATGATGACGGCGCCGACACCGAGACCGATCATCAGTCCCTTGCGTCGCCGAGTCGCGGACTCGGGATCGTCGGCAGGCGTACCCCGGAAGCGCGAGGGCGGCGGGACCGCAGGCTCATCGACCGGCTCGATCAGTTCGGTTCTATCGGCGACAGCGGTGGCCTGCTGCAGCAGGTTCAGCAGGGTGGGGGCGCTGCGGATGCCGCCGCCCTCCTGCACCGCGCGTGCGGCGGCGGCCGAGATCTGGAAGGGGATGTCGCGGTCGACCGCCCTCGGTTCGACGGGCTGGCCCGACGCGTCGAGCTCGGCGTTCGCCAGTCCGCTGCGCACCCCGGACTCGGGCAGCGGCCAGCGGTTGATGAGCAGCGCGTAGAGCGCGGCGCCGATGCCTCGGATGTCGTCCTCCGGCGAGGCGTCGGGCAGCGTCGCAGGGAACGCCAGGGCCACGTCGCCCTCGATGCTCACCCGCACGCGGCTGGGATGGTCGATCGACAGCGCGACGCCGGACCTGTGCGCGGCCTCGGCCGCCGCGGCCAGCGACTGGATGGCGCGGGCACCGCCGATCGGCGAAGGGGACGTCTCTGCCACCTCGGCCAGCGACCCGCCGCGGATCCACTCCGAGACCACAAGGCCGCCGGATCCGGTGTTGGCCACGTCGAGCACCCGGGCGACGCCGGGCATGTCGAGCCGGCTCAGCTTCATCGTCCGCGACAGAATCTCCTGCAGCTGGTCGTCGGGCAGCGTGGCGTCAGGATCGACGAAAGTCAGCGCGACCTGCCGGTCAAGCGCGGTGTCGAGGGCCTGCCAGAACTGCAGGTTGGGCGGCCCGCCGTGGAACACCAGCAGCCGGTAGCGGCCACCAGCGATGCTGGCGCCCGGGATGAGATGGACGTCCTCGTCGGCGGTGGCGGACTCGATCGCAGGTTCCCGCGGCGGCGCGAACCCCATCGGCTCGCGGGTGGGATCGCCTCCGTAGTCGGCGGGCGGGCGACCGGACACCGGCATCGGCGCGGTCCCGTTGGCGCGCTCGGCGAACGGAGCCGTCTCCTCGGGCACCGGCGCGTCGTGTTCGACGGTCTCGGCGGGCACGTCCGGCGCGAAGTCGTCAGCCTGCGGCCGGGGGAGTTTGGTCGTGGCGGTTCCGTCAGGGGCCGGTGCGGCGCCGGTCGCTTGATCGTCGGTCACCGCTGGTCCCTTCGTCATCCAGTCACCGGCAACGCTGGCCGGAGGGCCCCGTCGGGCCGCCGCCGGGAATTGACGATGGCGTGACGGAGGCGAATTCCTCTGATCAGCGTACGTGAGGGGGCCACCCGGGCGTGGCCTGTCGGGCGGTGCGGTCGGCGGTACGGCTACCGTCACGCGCCGACCGAGGCGGCGCCGAATCGCGGCCAGAGCAGCCAGTGCGTCGGGCACCTTGGCGGCCAGCATCACCCCGGCGATGATCGGCACCATGATCAAGCCGAGCACCAACAATCGCAGCAGCGACCCGCCGCCGCCCCAGTTGCGGGTCAGTGCCTCGAGACCGAGGAGCTGATCGACGATGTTCGCGACGAGACCGGCGATCAGTGATGCCGAGATCGTCACGAGGATGGTGCGCACCACCGACAGGCTGATGAGGCGACCGCCGGGCGGGTTCAGGCTCGCGCGCAACAACAAGTAGCCGACCGTGGCGCCCGCCAGGAAACCGAGACCGTTGGCCAGCCCGAGATAGCCGGCCACCAACTCCCGGTCGTCGGTCAGGTGCGGCGCGACCAGTGAGGCCGCGACCTTCACGGTGGTGATCACGACGATCAGCAGGATCGGGGTCCACGGCTGCTCGCGCGCGTAGAACACCCGAAGCTGAAGCAGCACAAGGGC
>DATJIX010000462.1:0-4533 GCA_035492865.1 Mycobacterium sp.
GATCTCGAGTTTGTTGCGCGTCAACGGATCTGACGCCTCGGCCAGGTCGCGCAGCACCAGATCGTGATCCGCGGGGTCGAGCACCACCTCGCAGGTCGACGTCAGCCCGATGAGTTCGGGCAGAGTAAATGCGGAGTCGGCAGGCCCGCGGCGGGCCGCTATCACCACCTCGGTCACGCGCGACGACCGCAGCGCGGCGAGCGCGTGATCGGAGATGTCTGTGCGGGCCAGGGCGTCCGGATCGGTGGTCAGAATGCGGGCGACGTCGAATGCAACGTTGCCGTTGCCGACGATGACGACTCGTTCGTGACCCAAATCGACTGGCAGGCCTGTGTATTCGGGGTGGCCGTTGATCCAGGCCACCACCTCGGTGGCGGTACCGGTGCCCGGCAGGCCCATGCCCTCGATGTCGAGGCGGCGGTCGTTGGGCGCGCCGACGGCGTACAGCACCGCGTGGTGGTGTGCCAGCAGGTCCTCGTGGGTCAGGTCCGATCCCACCTCGACATTGAGGTAGAACCGGAACCCGCGCCGCCCGGCGATCCTGTCGAACAGCTTCGTCACCCGCTTGGTGCTCTGATGGTCGGGCGCAACTCCGGCGCGCACCAGCCCGTACGGCGTTGGCAGCCGTTCAAAGACGTTGACCCGCACTCCTTCTTGGGTGAGCAGTTCATCGGCGGCATACATGGCCGCGGGCCCGGAGCCGACGATCGCGACCGTCAACGGACCGTCCGTGCGCGCCTCGACGTGGGGCGCCTCGAGCACCGGCGCCAGCTTCGACGTCGGCGGGAGCTTGCCCTCGCGCTTGGGATAGAACGACGCGTTCAGTTCGATGAACGGCAGCTGCGCAGGTTCCAACCTGGTGTCGGGCGCGATGGCGCCGACCGGGCAGGCCGACACGCAGGCGCCGCAGTCGACGCACGCCACGGGATCGATGTAGAGCATCTCCGCGGTGGCGAAGCCGGGCTCGTCGGGTGACGGGTGGATGCAGTTCACCGGACAGGCGTAGACACAGGACCCGTCGCTGCAACACGACTGGGTGATTACGTGCGGCATGTGATTCCTAGGCGACCGACACCAGGTGCTGGCGCTGGGGCTCGCTACGGTAGCGGCTGGGCTCGCCGTTGATACGGCAGATCCGCCACATGAGCTTGGCGAGCGGGTTCATCAGACCGGTGTCCTTGCACAGCATGCGGACGTCGCCGAACATGTCGCGCAACATCATTCGCGCCTCGGGCGATTTGAAGAAGATCTCCTTGCGCACCGAGCGCGGGATGTCGAATTCCTTCCAGAACGCGCGCGGCGGCACGATGATCGCCGAGCACAGCACCCGCATCACGACCGGGACGTACAGCGACAACCAGAACCGCTTCCGGCGGGGCAGGTGAGGCACGCGCTTGCGCAGGTACTCATGCGCGAACGAGATGTGCCGCGCCTCCTCGGCAACGTGGATGGCCATCACCCGCTCCATGATCGGGTGCAGGGTTTTGCCCTCGCGCAGCACGTTCTTCTGCGTGTGGTCGATGGGCTCCTCGCCGGCCAGAATGCCGAACCAGAACGGGATCGGCAGGGGCCCGGCGACCAGTGGGATGGCCGGCTGGATCCACTTGAGCATCCGCGGCATGCCGGGCACGTCGGCGCCGATGCGGTTGACCATCTCCTGGAACATCATGGTGTGGTTGCACTCTTCGACGGCCTCGTGCAGGCAGTACCGGTACTCCGGTGAGCCGTTGGGCGTCCAGAACGCGTACTCCATCAGACCGCGGATCAGGATCGACTCGAAGTGCAGGCCGACCTTGGCGACATTGGCCTGGCGCCACATGCCGATCTCGATCTGCCGTTCCAGCGATTGCGCCTGATACCAGGGGTGCTTGCCGATCGGATCGGTCGCGGGCAGCACCCAGCGGGGATCGTCGGGGACGACCGCGAACTCGGGCGAATTCCAGTCGATGTCCGTGTACGGATTGAAGTTGCGCCGCACCGACCCCTCGGACAGTGTGGTGAGCATGTCGACGTACTCGATGTCGTCGCTGACATCCATGTTGCGACGCCAGCGACGGACCATACGTGTGCGAGCCATTCGAAGCCTCCCGTGAGGTTTACATTTGAGCCCTAATGTCCAACGACGGTACCGCAGGTATCGCATAATGAACACCCCCATTTCCTGGATGTGGCGCGTCGGCCCAGCTTGTCGGACCTGTGACGGAAGACACAGTCGATGGTCGAGCTGAAGACGGCGGCGGAGGTCGAGGCGATGGCCGCCGCGGGCGCCGTGGTGGCCGAGGCGCTGCGCGCCGTCATCGCACACGCCAGGCCCGGCCAGGCCGTGGCCGAGCTCGACACCGTGGCCGCCGACGTGTTGGCCCGGCACGGTGCGACGTCGCCGTTCCTCAACTACCACCCGCGCTGGGCGCCGATTCCGTTTCCTGCGGTGCTGTGCGTCTCGGTCAACGACGCGGTGGTGCACGGCATCCCCAATGGATACGTGCTGGCCGATGGCGACCTCGTCTCCGTGGACTTCGGGGCGACGCTGCGGGGATGGACGGGCGACGCGGCGCGCAGCTTCATCGTCGGGACGCCGCGCCGCGAGGACGCCGCACTGATCGAAGCGACGGATAAGGCACTGGCGGCGGGTATCGACGCGGTACGGCCGGGCAACACTTTGGGCGACGTCGGGCACGCGATTTCGTCGACCGCCCGCGGCGCGGGCTACGGCCTGCTGGCCGACCACGGCGGCCACGGTATCGGCCGCACCATGCACGAGGCCCCGCATGTGCCCAACGAGGGCCGCCCCGGCAAGGGCATGCGGCTGCGGCCCGGGCTGGTCATCGCGATCGAGCCGATGCTGATCGCCGACGGCTCCGACGACTACACCCACGACTCCGACGGATGGACGCTGCGCACTGCGTCGGGCGCCCGCGCCGCGCACAGCGAGCACACCGTAGCCGTCACCGCCGACGGGCCCCGAATCCTCACCAATTAGGCTGGGCCGCAGACTGTTTCGCTGCGGCTACCTCTTGCCGAAATCCCCCGCCACGGCGATCGTGGCGCCGTTGCTCACCGCAGAGAACCCCGCGTCGCTCAAGTCGCAGTCCGTGATGATCGCGCGGTGCCGCGGACTGGTCATCCACCAGGCGACCGCCGCAGCTGCAGGGGTGGCGCCGGGCCCGGCGCTCCAGAACACGATTTCGCCGATCTTCGTGTAGGACACGTACCCCGCATCCCTGACGCGTTGGGCGACCGTGGAGCCGTCCGAACCGATGTGGCCCTGCACCCCGTTCGCGAGCATGTCGTTGGCCTGCCGCGCCGCGGACGCAGTCAGTTGCGGATTGGAGGCGACGGGACCGCAACCGTTCGCCGCGCGCGTGGCGTTGATCTGGTTCAGCACCGCGCCGCCCTGGTCACCGCCGGCATGCGCCGGCGTCGCGGCGAGCACCGAACCGACAACCGCGATGAACGCGGCAACGACCGGCAGCAACGCCGCGGCCCTCGCCCTGCCCATCGCATCTGCCTTTCAACTCGGATCCCAACTGGATCCTGGCAAATAACAGTATGAGTGCAATGGCGTCCGCGCATCGGGTGTTCGCCCCTCTTCAGCAAATTCCATTCCCCCTAGCTGGCTGCCCACCCTCCCCGCAGAAAGTGCTCAAGTCCGATCACTAGGCTTGTCCGCATGGCCGAACTGACAATTCCCGCCGATCTCAAACCCACCGACGGACGTTTCGGCTGCGGGCCGTCCAAGGTGCGACCGGAGCAGCTGCAGGCGCTGGCCGCCGCGGGCGACCTGTTCGGTACGTCGCACCGGCAGGCCCCTGTCAAGAACCTCGTCGGGCGCGTGCGCGACGGGCTGCGCCAATTGTTCTCGCTGCCAGACGGTTACGAGGTGGTCCTCGGCAACGGCGGCACCACCGCGTTCTGGGACGCCGCGGTGTTCGGGCTGATCGACAAGCGCTCGCTGCACCTGACCTACGGCGAGTTCAGCTCGAAGTTCGCCTCGTGTGTCGCCAACAACCCATTCGTCGGCGACCCCGTCATCATCAAGGCGGATCCGGGCAGCGCGCCGAAGCCGCAGTCGGACCCGTCGGTCGACCTGATCGCGTGGGCGCACAACGAAACCTCGACCGGCGTCGCGGTGCCGGTGCAGCGACCCGAAGGATCAGCCGACAAGTTGGTCGCGATCGACGCCACCTCGGCCGCCGGCGGTCTGCCCGTCGACATCACCGATGTGGACGCTTACTACTTCGCGCCGCAGAAGAACTTCGCCGGTGACGGCGGGCTGTGGATCGCGATCCTGTCGCCGGCCGCGCTGGCCCGCGTCGAGGCCATCGCGGGGTCGGGCCGCTGGGTGCCCGATTTCCTGTCGCTGCCGATCGCGATCGACAACAGCACCAAGAACCAGACCTACAACACCCCGGCGATCGCCACGCTGATCCTGCTCGCCGAGCAGGTGGACTGGCTGCTGGGCAACGGGGGCCTGGACTGGGCGGTCAAGCGCACGGCGGACTCGTCGCAGCGGCTGTACTCCTGGGCCGAGGC
>DATJIX010000463.1:0-12290 GCA_035492865.1 Mycobacterium sp.
CCCCCACCCTGACGGAAGCTCAACGCGGTGCACACCTGGTCGACTCCGGGTGACGTGCGACCCGCGAGATCGGCGAGCGTCCACGCGACTCGCAGTGTTCGGTCGGCGCCTCGGATGCTGAGCCGGCCGCGATCGAGCGCAGCCCGCAGCGGCTTCATCGTCTCGGCCCCCAGTCGGAAGTTGCGCCTCAGCAGGGCACCGCTGACCTCCGCGTTGGTACGGATTCCGTATGGCCGCCAACGGTCTTCGGCGATCGCGCGGGCCGCCGCGACCCGTTCCCTGACGGCGGACGTCGATTCACCGTCTCCCGCGGAAAACGCGCCAGCCCGCGCCATGTGCATCTCGACGCGCAGGTCCACGCGATCCAGTAGCGGTCCGGAGAGCTTCCCGAGATAGCGCCGTTTGGCCGCCGACGCGCAGACACAGTCCTTCGGGTCTGCAGGCGCGCACGGGCACGGGTTGGCGGCAAGCACCAACTGAAAGCGCGCCGGGTAGCGAGCGACACCATCACGGCGGGCAAGCCGAACCTCACCCTCCTCCAACGGAGTTCGCAGCGCTTCCATCGCGCTCACGCCGATCTCCGCGCACTCATCGAGAAACAGCACCCCCCGGTGCGCACGGCTGACCGCGCCTGGTCGCGCCATTCCAGAACCACCGCCGACCAGAGCCGCAACGCTGGAGGTGTGGTGCGGCGCCACGAACGGTGGCCGCGTGATCAGCGGTGTGCTGCCGGACAACAACCCCACCACCGAGTGGATCGCAGTCACCTCCAGGGCCTCGGGCTCCGACAGCGGCGGAAGCAGACCCGGAAGACGTTGCGCCAGCATCGTTTTGCCGACGCCTGGCGGTCCGGTCATCATCAGGTGATGGGCGCCGGCCGCCGCCACTTCTACGGCGTACCTAGCCTGCGACTGGCCCACCACATCGGCAAGATCGACGGCGGGTTCCGGTGCCGGTGACGGAGCGTCGATCCGGTCGTCGAGTTGCGCGGCTCCCGTCAACCACTTGTGCAGTTGCCCCAGTGTGCGCACACCCCACACCTCGACGCCGTCGACGAGACTGGCCTCAGCCAGATTCTCGACGGGGACAACCACCGCAGGCCAGCCCTCGCGCTTGGCCGCCAGCACCGCGGGCAGCACGCCGTTGACCGGACGGACGCGCCCGTCCAGCGCCAATTCGCCGAGCAGAACTGTCTTTTCGAGGCGCTCCCAGCACTTCTTGGTCTCGGCCGACACCACCGCGCAGGCGAGCGCCAAGTCATAGACCGAGCCCATTTTCGGCAGCGTCGCCGGTGACAGTGCCAGCGTCAACCGCGACTGCGGCCAGCTGTGGTTGCAGTTGGTGATCGCCGCGCGCACCCGGTCCCGCGACTCCTGCAGGGCGGCATCGGGCAGCCCGACAAGATGCACGCCCGGCAAGCCGGAGCTGATGTCGGCCTCGATCTCCACGATTTCGCCTTCGAGACCGCGCACGGCCACCGAGAAGGCTCTGCCCAGCGCCATCAGCCGACCCCTGTCATATGGGTGATCTCCGGCGTCCGGCTGCGACCGATCCGGATACCGATCACGTCGATGCGGACCGCCGCCCAGCTGCCGTGCTGCGCTGCGAGCCATAGCCCGGCGAGCCGGCGCAACCGGCGCACCTTCGTGGGTGTCACCGCCTGGGAGACACCTCCGAACTGGTCGCTGGTGCGTGTCTTGACTTCAACGAACACCACCGTGCGAGTCGCGTCGTCAGCCGCGATCACGTCCAGCTCGCCATACCGGCACCGCCAGTTGCGGGTCAGAATCCGCAACCCGAGAGACGTCAGATGGTCTACGGCCAGTTGTTCACCGAGTGCGCCGATCTCGGCGCGGGTCAACGTCGTCATGCCGCCACGGTCCTGACCGACACCGACAAGGCGACGCCGTGGCCGGGGGGTTATCCCCAATCACGAATTCATCCACACCCGGAGCGCCCGGTTTCGGACGCGTCAAAAAAAGGTATTCGCGGGTTATGACCCACAACTCGGTGCAAGGCGTTGCCAATAGAGCGACCGACAGCGACGCCTTCGAGTACGCGGCCCGCGCCGGATTCGCCGTCAGCGGGTTGCTGCACCTCCTTGTCGCGCTCATCATCGGCCAAATCGCGTTCGGCTCCGGCGGCAACGCCGACCAATCCGGCGCACTGGCGACACTGGCCGCACACACCGGCGGCACGGTGATCCTCTGGGTCGCCGCAGCGGGACTGGTGGCGCTCGGGCTGTGGCGCATCGCCGAGGCGATCATCGGCTCGAAACCCGGCGAGGGGTCCGGGCACCATCAGGATGACACCCCGGCGTGGAAGCGCGCCAAGGCCGCGGGGCTGGCGATCGTGAACTTCGCCATCGCGCTCTCCGCCGCACGCTTCGCGATGGGAAGTGGCCAACAGAGCAGCCAGCAGAACGCGGGCATGAGCGCCCAAATGATGCAAACCGGTTGGGGCAAAACCATTCTCATCGCGGTCGCATTGGGACTCATCGCCGTCGGCGGGTACCACGTCTACAAAGGAGCCTCGAAGAAGTTCCTCAAAGATCTGCGCGTCAACGGTGGAACCGCCGTCACGGCGGTCGGTGTCGCCGGATATGCCGCCAAGGGTCTGGTACTCGCAGGCGCGGGCGTACTGGTCATCATCGCGACGTTGCAAGCCGACCCGTCGAAGGCGAGCGGGCTCGATGCCGCGGTCAAGGCACTCGGTCATGCCCCGTTCGGCAAGGTGCTCCTTCTCGTCGCCGCGCTGGGCATCGCCGCATTCGGCGCGTACAGCTTTGTGCGCAGTCGGTACGGCCGGATGTGACGGTGTCGGGGTACCGCTAGGAGAGCGTGTCGAACAGCGTCGCCAACTGGCTGGGTGTCACGGACACTCCGCACTGGTTCCGCAGTTGTCTCAGCGGCCCGACGATGTTCTGAAGGTCGACGAATTCGCCAGGGTGCGCGACGAAGTAGGACCGCACATTCGATTTAGCCTCCTCCGCCGGCTGGGTGCCCGCAGCGGTCAGCACGTCGTTTGCGCCCGGGTGGCCGTCGAGGTAACTGCCGGCAGAGGCGAGCACGCCGCTCGCCGTGGTGGCCAACCCACTCGCCGTGCACGGATCAGCGCTGGCGGTGGGCATCGCAGCGATGCTGGCGGCCGCACCAACGAGCGCCGCGGCGACGCCTCCGGCAACTCCCCGGCGCAACGCCCTTCCCGAGATTCTCATCAGTTGGTACCTCAGCTGTCGTGACGGTCGGAGCTGCGTGCCCCGAGTCTCAGCCAAACTACAGCCAGCATTCGTGGCGCGTCGCCCGATCTGGATCGTCAAGCGCCACTTAACTGCGCGAGCCGATTACGCTGGCGCGCCGCCCTGGTAAGAACCACTCGAAGTGCTGCGCAGTGAACTCTGGCGACTCACGGGCACATGAAAGCGATCGGTGGGCAGACCCGCCGCGTGATCGCGTCCACCGGCGGGTTGTCGCCGTCCCAGATCGAGGTGGGACGACCCTGCATGGTCACGTTTCCCATCCCGTAGTTGGTCGGGTACCACGTGTGGCATACGGTCCAATCCCAATCCACGAGGTCGTTCACCATGAACGGCCAATTCTTGGGATCCCCTGGACACCAGCGGTGGGGCGGGAAAGTGTCGGCGTGGGCGGCGCCTACGCCCACGCCGAGACCGCTGGAGATCACAGCGGCGGCCGCCAGGCCGGCGATGATTGCTCTTTTCATGGCTTGCAGTACAGCCCGGGATCGCCTCTACCGATCCCAACTCCTGAGCTCAAATTGGAGGGACGCACCAGATCAGGATCGAGCAAAGGGTAAGTTCAGTTAGGTAAAGCTCAGCTAAAAGGGTGAACACGGAAGGACCTGACTGAATGCGACGACGACGTTGGAACCGGATCGCGAGTCCAATGGTCATAGTGCTGTCAGTCCTCGCCGTCGTCCTCGGCGCAACGGCGTGCTCGAGTTCCGAAGGCAAAGACGAGCTGCTGATCTACAACGCCCAGCATGAGTCGCTGACCAAAGAGTGGATCGACGCGTTCACCAAGGAGACCGGCATCAAGGTGACCTACCGCCAGGGCGGGGACACCGAACTGGGCAACCAGCTGGTCGCCGAGGGCGATAAGTCACCCGCCGACGTCTTCCTCACCGAGAACTCCCCCGCCATGGCCGCCGTCGAAAAGGCGGGGCTGTTCGGCGATCTCGACGCCGACACCCTCAATCAGGTTCCTGCGCAATACCGTCCGTCGACCGGCAAGTGGACCGGCGTCGCCGCACGCTCCACCGTCTTCGTCTACAACAAGGCCAAGCTGCAGCCCGACCAGCTGCCGAAATCCATGCTGGACCTCGAACAGCCCGCGTGGAAAGGCCGCTGGGGCGGGGCTCCGGCCAAGGCGGACTTCCAGGCCATCGTCTCGGCCCTGCTTCAACTCAAGGGCGAGCCAGCGACCGCCCAATGGCTGGCAGGCATGAAGACCAATGCGGTCGTCTACAACGACAACATCGCGACGATGAAGGCCGTCAACGCAGGCGAGGTCGATGGCGGCATCATCTACCACTACTACTGGTTCCGCGATCAGGCGAAAACCAAAGAGGGCAGCGGCAATACGGCGCTGCACTACTTCAAGAACCAGGACCCCGGCGCGTTCGTCAGCATCTCCGGCGGCGGCGTGCTGAAGTCCAGCAAGAAGGCGCAGCAGGCCCAGCAATTCATCAAGTTCGTTACCGGCAAGGCCGGTCAAGAGGTACTGGAGAAGGGCGACTCGTTCGAATACCCGGTGGCCAGCGGTGTGCCCGCGAACCCTGCCCTGCCGCCACTCGATACCCTGCAGGCGCCGGCGGTGGACCCGTCCACGCTCGACGCACAGAAGGTTTCTGACCTGATGACGAAGGCTGGTCTGTTATAGGTGGTCGCTCCCCCGGTTTCGCGCCCGACGGCGCCGGTCTCGCGCACAGGCAGAAGCTCGCGACCCGGCCCGCTGATCACTGCCACGGTCGCGATCCTGGTGGCCGCCACGCTGATTCCGCTGGGCTACGTCGCATGGGCGGCAGTGTCGATCGGGTGGACGAAGGCCTATGACCTCGTGGTCCGTCCCAGGGTCGGCGAATTGCTGTTCAACACTGTGGCTCTGGTCGTGATCACGGTGCCGTTGTGCGTGGCCATCGGCGTCGGCGTCGCGTGGCTGGTGGAACGCACCGACCTGCCCGGCAGAACCCTGTGGCGTCCGCTGTTTGTCGCGCCCCTTGCGGTGCCGGCATTCGTCAACAGCTACGCGTGGGTCGGGGTGATCCCGTCGCTGCACGGGTTGGGAGCCGGTGTGCTCGTCACGACGCTGTCCTATTTCCCGTTCATGTACCTGCCGGTGGCCGCCACCCTGCGCAGGCTCGATCCCGCCATCGAGGAGTCGGCGCGGGCACTGGGCTCTGACTCCGCAGGTGTGTTCTTCCGGGTGGTGCTGCCGCAACTGCGCCTTGCCATCCTCGGCGGCAGCCTGCTGATCGGGGTACACCTGCTCGCCGAGTTCGGCGCGTTCGCGATGGTGCGGTTCGACACCTTCACCGTCGCGATCTTCCAGCAGTTCCAGGTCACCTTCGACGGCGCGGCGGGCAGTATGCTCGCCGGCGTGCTGGTGTTGCTCTGCCTGGCGCTGTTGGTGGCGGAGGCGTTGGCCCGCGGTAGCGCCCGGTTCTCCCGCATCGGCGCAGGGGCGCCACGAGCCGCGACCCCGATCCGCCTGGGCCGCAACATGTTACCCGCACAAGCCGGTCTCGCCGCGCTGACGGTGCTGGCGCTCGGTGTGCCGGTGTGGACGATTGTGCGCTGGCTGTGGATCGGCGGCGCCGACGTGTGGGCGTTCGACGACATCGCCACGGCGCTTGGTCAAACCATCGGGCTGGCCACCGCCGCGGCGGTGCTGACGACGGTGCTCGCGTTTCCCGTCGCCTGGGTCGCCGTTCGCTCCAGCGGTGCGCTCGCTCGCATCGTGGAAGGCGCCAACTACGTCACCAGCTCGCTGCCCGGCATCGTCACCGCGCTCGCGCTCGTCACGGTCACCATTCACCTCGCCAGCCCGCTGTACCAAAGCCTCGCACTGATCGTCTTCGCCTACGTGCTGCTGTTCATGCCGCGCGCGCTGGTCAACGTCCGGGCCGGACTCGCCCAGGTGCCGCCGAGCCTCGAAGAGGCGTCGCGGTCACTGGGCCGCTCCCCCTCCGCCACCTTCTTCCGGGTCACGCTCCGGCTCACCGCGCCCGCCGCCGCAGCCGGTGCGTCACTGGTATTCGTCGCTGTGGCAACGGAATTGACCGCGACGCTATTGCTCGCGCCGACTGGAACGAGGACGTTGTCGATGCGGTTCTGGTCGTTCGCCAGTGAGCTGGACTTCGCCGCAGCCGCGCCCTACGCACTCGTGCTCGTGGGGCTCGCCATCCCGGTGACGCTGGTGCTGTTCAGGCAGTCGACGAAGGTGGCGGCGCTGTGACGACTTCCATCCTGCAGATCAAGGGGCTGGCCAAGTCCTTCAACGGACATTCGGTGCTGCACGGGATCGATCTGGACCTGAACGCGGGCACCACGACCGCTGTCGTCGGCGCATCGGGCTGCGGCAAGACCACCTTGCTGCGGCTGATAGCCGGCTTCGAGACGCCAGACGCGGGAACGATCTGCATCGACGGACGGCAGGTGGCGAGCCCGGAAAGTGCTGTGGCACCGCACCGTCGGAGCGTCGGCTACGTCGCACAGGACGGCGCGCTGTTCCCGCACCTGACCGTCGGGCAGAACATCGCCTACGGCTTGCGCGGCATTGCCCGCGCCGAGGCGCGCGCCCGAGTCAACGAACTCCTGGAAACCGTTTCGCTCGACGCCTCGTACGCTGCGCGCCGACCCCATCAACTGTCAGGTGGCCAACAGCAGCGCGTCGCCCTTGCGCGTGCGCTCGCCCGGCATCCGGTGCTGATGCTGCTCGACGAACCCTTTAGTGCGCTCGACACCGGGCTGCGCGCATCGACTCGCAAGGCCGTCGCCGGGCTGCTCGCCGACGCGGGTGTGACAACACTGTTGGTGACTCACGACCAGGAGGAGGCACTGTCGATCGCGGATCAGGTAGCGGTCATGCGCGACGGCCATTTCACGCAGGTCGGTGGGCCGCAGCAGGTGTATCGACACCCCACCGACCGGTTCACCGCCGAGTTCCTCGGCGACTGCATCGCCCTGCCCTGCACGGTGACATCCGGTGTCGCCGACTGCGCGCTCGGCCGAATACCGGTAGACGCCGCCGATGGTCCTGGCACGCTCATGCTGCGGCCCGAACAGCTTGTCGCGACCGTGGTTTCGGACACCGAGCACCTCGACGGCGTCAGCACGGTGATCGCCACCGAGTTCCTCGGCCACGATGTGCTGCTGACCATCGCCCCGGCGGGCGACGCCGCACCGCTCACAGTCCGCCAGCACAGCCTCAGCCCGCCGCCGATCGACACGAAGGTGCGGATCGAGGTGGTGGGCAGCGGGGTCGTCCTTACATGAGCCTGCTTCTCGACCACCTCCATCGCCACGGTGAGCGCGTTGCTGTGTTGACAGACACCCAGCAACTGTCGTATCGCCAACTCGCCGACCGAGTCGCGGACGCCGTGACTGACCTCGACGGGCCTCGCCGCCTTGTCCTGCTCGAAACCCGTAACGACGTGGCCACTTTGGTGCACTACCTGGCGGCGATGGCCACCGGCCATGTGGTGTTACCGGTCGACGCGCGGCGCGACCACACGCCGATCATGCGGACCTATGAACCCGGCATCGTCATCAATAGGGCCGGAATCCATCACGGCGACGGACGCCACCGGCTGCACGACGATCTGGCCTTACTGCTGTCCACCTCCGGCAGCACCGGATCACCCAAACTGGTGCGGCTCTCCCACGACAATCTGATCAGCAACGCCACCGCGATCGCCGAGTATCTCGGCATCAGCGAAACCGACAGGGCCGCAACCACCTTGCCGATGTCGTACTGCTACGGGCTATCGGTGATCCACAGCCACCTGCTGCGGGGCGCCGGTCTGATCCTCACTGATCAGTCTGTGGTCGACGACGATTTCTGGGAGCTGTTCCGTAGGCATCGTGGCACTGCGTTCGCAGGCGTGCCCTACACGTTCGAGCTACTCGAGCGTGTCGGCGCGCAGATACTGGACCTGCCGCATCTGCGGTACCTCACCCAGGCGGGCGGCCGGATGCCACCCGAGCGTGTGCGGGACTTCGCCGAGCTGGGCCGCCAACTTGGCTGGGACTTGTTCGTGATGTACGGGGCGACGGAAGCCACTGCCCGAATGGCTTACCTACCACCGCAACTCGCCTCGTCAAACCCGGCGGCCATCGGCAACCCGATTCCCGGCGGAGCGTTTACCATCGAACCGAGTGGCGAGCTCGTGTACCGCGGGCCCAACGTGATGATGGGGTACGCACACCGGCCGGCGGATCTCACGCTCGGCAAGACCGTCGACGCGCTGCACACCGGGGACATCGCCCGGCGAGGCCCCGACGGGGTGTACGAAGTGATCGGGCGCAGCAGTCGGTTCGTCAAAATTTACGGGCTGCGGATCGATCTCCAACGTGTCGAGGCATACCTTCACGACCAGGGAGTGACGGCGTTCTGCACCGACGTCGACGACGGCATCGCGGTGGCGGCTGCCGGTCACGACGAGGCAGAGGTCCAACGCATGGCCGCCGCTGCCGCCGGCGTCCCGGCCGGCGCCGTGAAGGCCGTCGCGCTCGCCGAGCTGCCGATTCTGCCGTCGGGTAAACCGGACTATCAGGCGGTGCGCGCCCTAGCAGAAGCCTCGACCATCAACGAGCCCAACGGAGTTGGCCTGCGCGAGCTGTTCGCCGATGTGCTGCGGATCGACGCCGAGCGCATCGATCCCGGCGCCAGCTTTGTGGACCTCGGCGGCAACTCGCTGTCGTACGTGACGATGTCGGTGCGGCTGGAACGCGCGCTGGGACGGCTGCCCGCGGACTGGCAGCGGCTCTCTTTACGTGAACTGGAAGCCGTGCCCGCACCGCGTCGACGGTGGCCGTGGTGTGGCGCGACGCTGGAAACCAGCGTCGCGTTGCGCGCTGTGGCGATTCTGCTGATCGTCGGGTCGCACGCCGGGTTGTTCGAACTGTGGGGCGGCGCCCATCTGCTGCTGGGCATCGCGGGCTACAACTTCGGCCGGTTCTGCCTGACGCCGGTGCCGCGCACCGACCGAGTGCGGCATCTGCGCAACACCATCGCATGGATCGCGGGTCCGGCGGTGGCGTGGGTGGTGATCGCGCTGATCATCACCGACGACTATGCGCCAACGAATCTGTTGCTGGCCAACAAGTTTCTCGGTCCGCACGACAGCATGACCGCCGGCCGGCTGTGGTTCGTCGAGGTGCTGGTGTGGATTCTGGTGGTGCTTGCGGTGCTGTGTTGGCTGCCTGCCGTCGACCGATGGGAACGACAGTGGCCGTTCACCGTCGCGGCGGGGTTCCTGGCCGTCGGGCTCGCACTGCGCTACGACATCCTCGGCGTGCACCTCGGCAACGACGCCTGGTTCACCATGCTGGCGTTCTGGTTCTTCGCGGTCGGCTGGGCCGCGACCAAGGCGTCGACGACGCTGCAACGTGCGGCGGTGACGGTGGTGCTGATCGTCGGCCTGCACGGCTACTTCGACCGGATCGAACGAGAACTGTTGATAATGGCCGGGTTCACGCTGCTGATCTGGTTGCCTGCGCTGCGCTGCCCGCCGGCGGCCAGCGTTGTCGCCGGTGTGATCGCGGAGGCGTCGCTGTACATCTACCTCACCCATTTTCAGGTGTACCCGCTTTTGGGCGATCACCGGCTGCTCGGTGTCGTGGCATCGGTCATCGTGGGCGTGCTGCTGACGCGGCTTGTGTCGGTGCTGCGCTCGCGACTAGCGCTCGGCGATAAGACCTTCCTGCGTCAACGTCGCCGCGATGGCGCCGTCGGCACGGAGCAGGCTCGCGGTGACGACGCCGCGGCCCCGCGCCGCAGCCGGTGAACGGCACTCGAGCAGATTCCATTCGTCGGCCCGCACGGTCCGGTGGAACCAGATCGAAGAGTCGGTCGTGCCGCTGCGATGGGTACGGGCCTTCATCGAATGCCCGTGCACCTGCAGCGCGGGGTCGATCATGTAGACGTCTGTGACGTAGGCCGCGACCAACGTATGAACCGCGGGATCGTCGGGAAGCGCAACGGTTGCCCGCCACCACAGGCGCCGGACGAACTCCCCCGTCGAGGTGTCGTCGGCGATCCTGATGTCGAGCTCGTCGAGCGGCATCGACGGTGCTGGCCCCGCAGGCCCCGTACGCGGCAACGAGTCGGGATCGCCGGGCATATTCGTCCGGCGTCCGTGCTCGGGGCCCGGCAGCTCGGCGGAGAACGACACCGTGGCCGTCGTCAGCAGCCGCCCGTCCTGATACGAGTCGACGCGGCGCGCCGCCGCGGTCCTGCCGTCGAACACGCGCGCGACCGAATATTCGACGGCGTCCCCGGCCTCGCCACCGCGCAGGAACTGCAGATGCATGTTCGTCGCCGGCCGGTCGGCGTCAACCGTGCGGCACGCCGCGGCCAGGCTCTGCGCGACGAACTGTCCTCCGTAGGCGCGCTTTCCGGCTGGACCGCTTGCGGGCCCGGTCCAGGTGTCGGCATCGGCTCCCGGTGTCAGGTCGAGCAGCTTCAGCAGCGCGCTCATGCCACCGTGCCCGACTCGGTGAGCGTGGCGATGTCATCCGGCGTCATCGCCAGCCATTCGCCGAGCACCGCGGCGGTGTCGTCGCCCAGCGCCGGCGCCGCGACGGCGGCCGGGTAGACACCGTCGATCTCCAGCGGCAGGCCGGCCGCCAGATACCGCCCGATCCTGGGCTGGTCCAGCGGGGTGAACAGCGGGTTGGCGGTAACCCGGTCATCGACGGCGGTTTCGGCGAACGTGCGATACCGCTCCCACAACACCGATGTCGCCGACAGCGCCGCGGTGACCTGCTCGGCGCTGTGTTGGGAGAACCACTCGCTGAACAAGCCGGACAGCGCGTCGCGGTGAACGAATCGTTCCCCTTCGTCGGCGAAATCGGCGTCGAGCGTGTCAGCGAGCGCCGCAACGGCTTTCGTCGTTCCGGTGAGTTCGGTCAGGTCGCGGAAATGCCGATTGGTGAGCGCGACGATCATGAACGACGCACCGTCGCTGCTGGTGAAGTCCTGGCCGTACTGGCCGTAAACCGAATTGCCGATGCGCTCGCGCGCAGTGCCGTTCACCATGACTTCGGTGAACAAGCTGAGGTTGCCCGCCGTCGCCAGCGCCACGTTCTCCAGCGGAATGCTGACTTGTTGCCCGTGTCCTGTCGCGTCACGATGCCGCAATGCGGTGACGACGGCCAGCGCTGCGTAAAGGCCGCACGAGACATCCCAGGCGGGCAGAACATGATTCACCGGGGTGGCGAGCTCGCTGGGACCCGTCACCAACGGAAATCCGATACCCGCGTTGACGGTGTAGTCCACGCCGGTGCCGCCGTCTGCGCGGCCGGACACCTCGACATGAATGAGGTCAGGCCGCAGCCGCGTCAATGTGTCGTACGAATGCCATTCCCGCCCTGCCACATTCGTGATAAGGACGCCGCTGTCCGCGATCAGCCGCTGGATCAGGTCCTGGCCCTCCGCCGACCGGAAGTCGGCGGCCACCGAGCGCTTGCCCTTGTTGAGGCCGGCCCAATAGATGCTGTCGCCGTCGCCGGTCACCGGCCAGCGGTGGTAGTCCGCGGCCCCGCCGATCGGGTCGATGCGGATCACCTCCGCACCGAGTTGGCCCAGCGTCATGCCCGCCAACGGCACCGCGACGAAACTCGAGATCTCGACGATCCGCACCCCAGCCAGCGGCCGCGCGGCATCAACACTCATCGGGCCAAGCTATCAAGCGCCCGACAAGTCACCGCGAGACTGCGGGGAGATCGAGAAATCCGGACAAATCGCGATCTCCCCGCAGTCTCGCGGGACGACGACGCCCGCGGTTAGCGGGCAAGCTTCATCGCTGTTGCCTCGATCGTCTCCTCCGACAGCAACACCGTCAGCGCAGCGTCGCCGAGCGGGATGAAGCTGTCCTTGCTGGCCACGCGCTCCACCGCACCGCCAAAGCCGTGCTCCAGCAGCTCTGCCAGCACCCCTTCGCCGACACCGCCGGTCGCCCGGGTCTCGTCGACGATCAGCACCCGCCCGGTGGCATTGGCCTCGCGCATCATGTCCCCCACCGGCAGCGGCGCCAGCCACCGCAGG